>NZ_RCWA01000007.1 GCF_018448905.1 Photorhabdus heterorhabditis
ACGCCCGGTGTGAACGGAAGGCATCAGTTGTCGTAGGAATGTGGTCATAATAGAAGTTCTGAATTTGGAATGGGAACCAAGATATTAACTGATAAGGGATAACTTTTGCGACACCCTCGCACTGGGCAAGGGTTTACGGCGTTTTTCGCTAAATGACCAACATGTTCTGCTATAACAACCAGTGCCGCCGGCAAAATCGTCATAATAGCAAACCATTCAAAACGTGGTGTGTAGAAAGTAGGCAACGCAAACCACGGCGCTTCACGTACCGGTGTCAGATCAACTTCACCCATCAAGAATGCCAGCGCATAACCGACCAATACGCCAATCAGAATTGGAATGATAGCCAGAAATCCACGGAACATAACTGAACCAAGAATAGTGACAGCCAATGTGACCAAAGAGATTGTCAACGTTGTTGTATTAATGTCAGCACCTTCCGCCGGATGCAGACCTGCCATCTCAGCCGCAACACCCGCAAGCTCCAAACCGATAACGGCAACAATGGCACCCATTGCCGCAGGTGGAAACAGCACATTGATCCAACCCCGCCCTGCTACCTTCACAATCAGCGAAACCAAACAAAACAACACCCCGCAGACAATAAAGCCCCCCAGAGCCAATTCATATCCCAGTGGTAACAACAATAAAACCGGCGAAATAAAGGCGAAACTTGATCCCAAATACGCCGGAATTTTTCCCTTACAGATAATCAGATACAATAATGTGCCGATACCGTTAAATAGCAAAATCGTCGCCGGGTTGACTTTAAACAGAATCGGCACCAATACCGTTGCACCAAACATAGCAAAAAGATGTTGGAAACTCAGCGGAATGGTTTGTAAAAATGGAGGCCGTTCATCTACCCCAATAGTGCGACGGGTCATTTATTTATCCTCTTAATGCGTCACGAGCCAAAAAAAAGCCGACTCAAAAGTCGGCTATCTAACTTATTTATTTCGTACCAAATATTTTATCGCCGGCATCTCCCAGGCCGGGGACAATGTATCCCTGTTCATTGAGTCTCTCATCAACAGAAGCGGTATACAGTTCTACATCTGGGTGGGCTTTTTCTAGCGCTGCAATACCTTCAGGTGCTGCAACCAGAACCAAAACTTTAATTGACTGGCAACCTGCTTTTTTCAGTAAATCGATAGTTGCAATCATGGAGCCACCGGTTGCCAACATTGGGTCAACCACCAAAGCCATGCGTTCATCAATATTGGAAGCAAGTTTTTGAAAATAAGGGACAGGCTCTAACGTTTCTTCATTGCGGTAAACACCTACGACACTGATCCGAGCGCTCGGGACATTCTCTAATACCCCATCCATCATCCCCAGCCCTGCACGCAGAATAGGCACAACTGTTATTTTTTTACCTTTAATCTGTTCAACTGCTACCGGGCCACACCAGCCATCAATAGTGACTTTCTCCGTTTCTAAATCAGCAGTTGCTTCATAAGTCAAAAGGCTTCCAACTTCTGCGGCCAGTTCACGAAAGCGTTTGGTGCTGATATCATTCGCTCGCATCAGGCCGAGTTTATGTTTAACAAGGGGGTGTTTCACCTCAACGATCTTCATGGACTTCTCCTACTGTATGTCATGTCACCGGCAGACAAAAAAACCGCGGGATTATACCTTCTTTTACCCATAACACCACTATCAATCTATTGATTTTAATCAAGCACAAACCCTTTGTTACTTTTTTCTCTGATAATGAGATCCTCAACAAGGGTCTCGCAAACGTTTGCTTAGACTGATAGAATGACTAATGCTCTATCTTAATTTATCAAATACAACCGCCTTGGGGACTTCGCAGTGACCAACAAAACCTCTCTTAGCTATAAAGATGCCGGTGTAGATATTGACGCTGGTAATGCCTTGGTAGACCGTATTAAAGGTGTTGTAAAACAGACCCGTCGTCCAGAAGTCATGGGGGGTTTAGGGGGGTTTGGTGCTTTATGTGCATTACCACAAAAATACCGCGAACCCATTCTAGTTTCCGGTACCGACGGTGTTGGTACTAAATTGCGTCTGGCAATGGATCTCAAACGCCATGACACTATCGGCATTGATTTAGTTGCAATGTGCGTTAATGACCTGGTTGTCCAGGGCGCAGAACCTCTATTTTTCCTTGATTATTATGCAACTGGGAAACTGGATGTTGATACAGCATCCAGTGTTATCACCGGTATCGCAGAAGGTTGTAAATTATCAGGCTGCGCTCTGGTGGGCGGTGAAACCGCAGAGATGCCTGGGATGTATCATGGTGAAGATTATGATGTTGCTGGCTTCTGTGTTGGTGTCGTTGAAAAATCAGAAATCATTAACGGCAGCAAAGTTCAGGCGGGTGATACCCTGATCGCCTTGGCCGCCAGTGGCCCACACTCAAACGGTTATTCTCTGGTACGCAAAATTCTGTCAGTCAGCAATACAAATCCAGAAGTAACGGAGCTTGAAGGCAAACCGCTGGCAGATCACCTACTTGCCCCAACAAAAATTTATGTTAAATCCGTTTTATCCTTGATTGAAAAAGTTGACGTTCACGCTATTGCTCACCTAACGGGTGGCGGTTTCTGGGAAAATATTCCACGTGTCCTGCCTGAAAATACCCAGGCACAGATTAATGAATCCAGCTGGCAATGGCCGGCAATATTTGACTGGCTGCAACAGACCGGTAATGTCAGTCGTCATGAAATGTATCGTACATTCAACTGTGGTGTCGGAATGGTGATTGCATTACCACAAACAGCAGCAGAACATGCAGTTGAATTACTCAATGCGGCTGGTGAAAAAGCCTGGCAAATCGGCACCATTGCTACACTGAAAGAAGGTGAACAACAGGTTGTTATTAAATGAAAAACATCGTTGTATTAATCTCTGGCAACGGCAGCAATCTTCAGGCGGTGATTGATGCCTGTCAACTGAATAAAATCAGTGGGCGGATTTGTGCCGTATTCAGTAATAAAGCAGACGCTTACGGCTTGTTGCGAGCTAAACAAGCCAATATCCCAGCTCATGTTGTCAGCCCCAAAAACTATGCAGATCGTCAAGCTTATGATGAAGCATTGAAACACGCCATTGATCAGTATCAGCCAGATTTAGTCGTTCTCGCGGGTTATATGCGCATTTTGACACCTGAATTCGTTCAACACTATCTTGGTCGCCTACTGAATATCCATCCTTCCTTGTTGCCAAAATACCCCGGCCTGCATACTCACCATAAAGCGATAGAAAATGGTGATACCGAGCACGGGACTTCGGTCCATTTTGTGACAGAAGAGCTGGATGGCGGTCCAGTGATCCTGCAAGCCAAGGTTCCTGTTTTTGCAGATGACCAAGAAGAGGACGTTATTAAACGGGTTCAGACTCAGGAGCACAATATCTATCCATTAGTCATCAACTGGTTTGTCGAAGGACGCCTGAGTATGATCAATGGCAAAGCGTATCTGGATGGAAATTCTCTTCCCGCACAAGGTTACGCCGCAGAATAATCTATTTATTAACCGCTAATTACAGTGCTGTGGTAAGATACCCAGCACTGCGAACTATATTAACAATACCCTTTTATTAAAAACACCGAGGTGTCAAATGTCTGGTGGCTCTCATACTCCACCTGTTAGGTTACGTCCACTTGAACGGGAAGATTTGCCTTTCGTCCATCAATTAGATAACAACGCCAGCGTGATGCGTTACTGGTTCGAAGAACCTTATGAAGCTTTTGTTGAACTGTGCGATCTCTATGACAAACATATTCACGACCAAAGCGAACGCCGGTTTATTATCGAGAGTTCTGATTCTAAAGTTGGGTTGGTTGAGTTAGTCGAAATCGACTATATCCATCGTCGGTCAGAATTTCAGATAATTATCGCGCCAGCTTATCAGGGCCAAGGGCATGCGACTAAAGCGGCAAAATTAGCAATGGAATACGCATTTTCTGTGCTTAATCTATACAAACTCTACCTAATTGTTGATAAAGAAAATTCCAAGGCCATTTATATCTATAATAAGCTGGGTTTCTGTATTGAAGGCGAATTAATAGATGAATTCTTTATTAATGGCCGTTACCGCACAGCGATTCGCATGTGTATTTTCCAACATCAATATTTTGCATCTAAGGCAGGTGAAAAAGCCTAAACCAGCGGTTAGACGCAAGATTTTAGCAACTGGCAAGCTAGTAAATCTCAATACTTTTACCTGAACACCGGAGTAACGATGTCCCAAGACAGGCTCTATACCGAGAAAGAACTTAGTTGGTTATCATTCAACGAACGTGTGCTTCAGGAAGCGGCGGATAAGAGCAATCCATTAATTGAAAGGATGCGGTTCCTGGGTATTTACTCTAATAATCTGGATGAATTCTACAAAGTCCGGTTTGCTGATGTGAAACGACGAATCCTGATTAATGAAGAACGTGGATCAGCTACCAGCGCCCGGCACGTACTGAAAAAAATTCAAACCAAAGTGGCCAAAACCGATCAAGAATTCGATGTGCTCTATAACGAATTATTGCTGGAAATGGCCCGCAATCAAATCTTCCTGATCAATGAACGGCAGATTTCACCTAACCAGCAAATCTGGTTGAGGCAATATTTCCGTCAACATTTGCGACCACATATCACGCCCATCTTGATTAACCCGGAAACTAATCTGGTTGAATTCCTAAAAGATGATTACACCTATCTGGCGATCGAAATTATACATGGTCAAAATACTCAATATGCATTGCTGGAACTACCATCAGATAAAGTTCCCCGTTTTGTTAATTTGCCTCCCGAAATGCCAAGACGACGCAAGTCAATGATTTTATTAGACAATATCCTACGTTACTGTCTTGATGAAATTTTCAAAGGATTCTTCGATTATGATTCACTCAACGCCTATTCAATGAAAATGACTCGCGATTCTGAATATGATTTGGCAACAGAAATGGAGTCTAGCTTGCTTGAATTGATGTCATCCACATTGAAACAACGACTGACTGCGGAACCGGTAAGGTTCGTTTATCAGCGAGAAATGCCAGATGAAATGGTGGAATTACTGCGTAACAAACTTGGTCTATCGAATGATGACTCTGTAATCGCGGGTGGGCGCTATCACAATTTTAAAGATTTTATTAAATTTCCCAATGAGGGGAATAAAAACTTACTGAATAAACCACTGCCGAGATTACGTCACATCTGGTTTGATTATTTCCGCAATGGTTTTGATGCTATCCGTGAACAGGATGTTCTACTCTATTATCCCTATCATACCTTTGAACATGTATTAGAATTATTGCGCCAAGCTTCTTTCGATCCGAGTGTACTTTCCATCAAAATCAATATTTATCGGGTTGCAAAAGATTCTCGCATTATTGATTCAATGATTCATGCTGCTCATAACGGTAAAAAGGTCACTGTTGTTGTTGAATTACAAGCACGGTTTGATGAAGAGGCCAATATTCACTGGGCCAAACGGCTGACTGAAGCGGGAGTACATGTTATCTTCTCCGCACTAGGATTAAAAATTCACGCAAAACTATTTTTTATTTCCCGTATCGAAGGCGAAGAAATTATTCGTTATGCCCATATCGGTACCGGTAACTTTAATGAAAAAACAGCCCGTCTTTATACAGACTATTCCCTGCTGACAGCAAATCCGAAAATCACCAACGAAGTACGCCGAGTATTCAACTTTATTGAAAACCCCTATCGTCCGGTTAAATTTGAAAACCTGATGGTTTCACCACAGAATTCTCGTGCAATGCTCAACCAACTTATTTCACAAGAAATAGAAAATGCCAAAGCAGATAAACCTGCGGGTATCACATTAAAAATCAATAATCTTGTTGATAAAGAGCTGGTAGACCGTCTGTACGACGCTTCTGAAGCCGGTGTAAAAATACGCCTGCTGATACGCGGTATGTGTTCGCTAGTACCAAACCAGCTGGGATTTAGCGAAAACATTCAGATTACCAGCATTGTTGACCGTTTCCTTGAACATGATCGAGTTTACGTATTTACCAATAACGGAGATGAAAAAGTCTTTCTCTCCTCTGCCGACTGGATGACCCGTAATATCGACTACAGGATTGAAGTTGCTGTCTGCGTGCTCGATCCCCAATTGAAACAACGCGTATTGGATATTCTCGAATTGCAATTTAATGATACGGTGAAAGCCCGTTATGTCGATAAAGAATTGAGCAACAGTTATGTGCCACGAGGCAATAAACGGAAGATCCGCGCACAGATGGCTATTTATGACTATATAAAATCCCTCGAACAACCTGGACCAAGAGCTTAATTTATGCCGCTAACACACGATAAGTCCACGCCAAGACCAATGGAAATTGCAGCAATCGATTTAGGTTCAAACAGTTTCCATATGGTCATTGCACGAATTGTTAACGGTGCCTTGCAGATTCTTGGCCGCTTAAAACAGCGTGTCTACCTAGCTTACGGCCTTAACCATAAAAATGAATTAAGTGAAGAAGCAATAGAACGCGGCCTGGCTTGCCTTGCCCTGTTTGCTGAACGGTTACAAGGTTTTCCGGCTGACAACGTTTGTCTGGTAGGGACCCACAGCTTACGTGAAGCCAGTAACGCAAAAGAGTTTATCAAACGGGCAAAAGAAGTTATCCCCTACCCGATTGAAATTATTTCCGGCCATGAAGAAGCCCGTTTGATCTATATGGGAGTGGAGCATACTCAACCAGAACAAGATAGAAAACTGGTGATTGATATTGGTGGTGGTTCCACAGAATTAGTGATCGGTGAAAACTTTGACCCCTTATTGGTAGAAAGTCGCCGAATGGGATGTATTAATTTCGCTCACCAATTTTTTCCGGATGAAGAAATCAGTGCAGAAAGATTCCGCAGAGCACGGCTTGAAGCAGCTCAAAAACTGGAAAACCTCTCATGGCAGTACCGTATTACAGGCTGGAATTCGGCGCTTGGCGCATCCGGGACAATTAAAGCGGTTTATGAAGTACTGGTTGCAATGGGAGAAAAAGACGGATTAATCACACCAGAACGACTAGAGATGCTAGTCAAAGAAGTTCTTAAATTCAAAAAGCTTAAGACCCTCAGTCTGCCCGAATTATCTGATGATCGTAAACAAGTTTTTGTTCCCGGTCTGGCTATCTTATGTGGTGTATTCGATGCCCTACATATAAAAGAATTACAGTTATCAGATGGCGCTCTGCGCGAAGGTGTTTTATATGAAATGGAAGGTCGCTTTCGCCATCAAGATATTCGCCGGAGAACCGCAAAAAGCCTGGCTGAACACTATAATATCGACAGAGAACAGGCAAAGCGTGTACTTGATACGACAGAAGTGCTTTACAAACAGTGGGCAATCCAGAATTCAAAACTAGTGCAACCTCAACTTGAGGCTATCTTACATTGGGCGGCAATGTTACATGAAGTTGGGCTAAATATTAACTTAAGCGGATTACAGCGACATTCTGCCTACATTCTCCAACATACTAATTTGCCAGGTTTTAATCAGGAACAACAATTACTACTGGCGACACTGGTTCGCTATCATCGCAAAACAATAAAACTGGATGATTTACCAAAATTCAATTTATTCAAGAAAAAACAATATTTGCCATTAATTCAAATCCTGCGCCTGGCTACTTTACTTAACAATCAGCGCCAATCCACAACAATACCTAAATCACTCAGACTGGTAACTGATGATAATCATTGGACACTCTATCTACCTCACAATTATTTATCAGAAAATACCCTGATGCAGATTGATTTAGAAAAAGAGCAGGACTACTGGCATAATGTTACTGGTTGGCAACTGGAAATAGAAGAAGAATCAGCATAGCAGCCTAAATCTATGAAGAAAAAGAAACGATCTCAAATTACCAAACTAATTTTACTTATCAGTTTTTTAATTTTGTTCGGGTGCTTTATTTATTCGTCTATTGTGGCATTGGATCATCATCAGAAAAATAAACAGACCGCAAACCGCATGTTTATCTTCTGCTATTCATGGAGATTATGGTAAATTCATATCACCCATACCATCTTTCCCATGAATGTGATATGAAGTATAGCGGCGGCAAGTGAACGCAGCCAACAAAGCCGCAACTTCAAGGATGAAGGGTATAGTGCTCTCTAAATAATGGTTTACTCATTCCTTCATATACCGGAGGAATATACATCCCCGCTTTTTCAATACTGACTAACGCATTTTTCTTACACTGAGAGACCGTACAATTCCCCGCAACAATAGTGATATCTTCAATAAAAATTGAAGGCTCCCGTAACGCCATCAACAAGGCAACTGCATCATCGGAAGCAGTATCTGTATCAATAATTAAATGTCTCATAATATCCTCCTCTTTATAATGTCCCTTACATTAGGTTATAAGCTGCTCTAAAAAAAGTCACATGACCTTTTTCTACAATAAAGAAGCAAGATGCACAGAGATATATAGCAAATATGTGATCTATTTCACAATGCATCATCAATAAATAAAATGACAAAAAAACAACCTATTAACATAAACAATTAAAGTTGTTCATTAGATTTATCTCTTCCAAACTATACTTAGTTATTAGACAAAAAGGATATAGCTATTTCTATCCTTTCTACTTCACCGGTGTTTTATAATTGGCCTGAATCTTCATCAAAAAATAAATATATGTTCTAATAATTGCGAAAAAATTAAAGCGACCCAATCATCAGTTACACAATTTTTGGAGCCGCCTCGAAAAAAATGACAAAAAACACCTTAATTTACCTTAAAAAGCACTTCCTTGACATAATTTCCACATTTCCTCCATTTTTTAGTCTATCCTCACTGGCTAAACTAATAACATATGATTAAATCGATAATGCAGCCGTACATAAATCAAGTGATACCTTGAGTTTTGAGAGAATGTCGAATAAATGAATAAAAATAATAAACGCCGCCTTTTCCGTGCAATATTAGCCACCGTTACAGTTGCTATTGCTATATTTGTCTGGCATCAATTTAAAACATCTTCTACTCCTCAGAAGAAAAATGCGCAATCCAGTGTGTCTGCTCAATCTTCTGTCTCAAGACGTTCTCCTTTACCCCCAGTTCAAGCTGCCACGGCAAAAAAACAGGCAGTGCCCCGTTATCTGACCGGACTAGGCACTATTCAAGCTGCGAATACAGTCACCGTGACCAGCCGGGTAGAAGGTCAGCTTATGGCACTACACTTTCAAGAAGGTCAACAAATTAAACAAGGTGACTTACTGGCCGAAATTGATCCACGTCCTTTTCAGGTTCAATTAGCACAAGCTGAAGGCCAGCTTGCCAAAGATCAAGCCGTACTGGTTAATGCTCGTCAAGATCTGAATCGCTATCAGAAGCTGGCAAACACCAGACTAATTTCCCAACAAGAAATGGATAATCAACGTGCACTTGTCCATCAACATGAAGCCAGCCTGAAAGTTGATCAAGCGATCATTGATAATGCAAAACTTCAGCTCGCTTACAGCCGTATTACTGCACCAATTTCTGGTCGAGTAGGTCTGAAACAGATCGATGTGGGAAATTTTATCTCCAGTGGCAACAATTCCCCTATTGTGGTTATTACACAAACTGATCCAGTCGATGCGCTCTTTTCACTACCGGAAAACGATATCAACACGGTTTTACAAGCTCAAAAAAGGAATCATGACGTTGTTGTCCGCGCATGGGATCGCAGTAATCAACAACAACTTGCCGAAGGAAAACTGTTAAGTATCGATAATCAAATCGATACCGCTACCGGCACGATTAAGCTCAAAGCCCGTTTTTCTAATCAGGATGAAATTCTATTCCCTAATCAGTTCGTTAATATTCATATCAAAGTCGATACATTGGAAAACGTAGTTGTGATCCCAAATGCCGCGCTGCAAATGGGTCATGAAGGGAATTTTGTTTGGATACTGGATAAAGATAACAAAGTTAGCAAGCATTTGGTCACGGTCAAATTACAGGATGCCCAACGCGTTGTTATCAGCTCTGGCCTGACAGAAGGTGACAAAGTGGTTACTGATGGTATCGACCGCCTGACAGACGGCGATAAGGTAGATATCGTTACTCCGATGGTAAATAAAATTAAAATCCAACCACATAATAACAAGGCGGAGAACTCCTGATGCAGGTAAACGCCCAGATACCGAGGGGCGGGCCATCCCGCCAGTTTATCCTGCGTCCCGTCGCTACCACGTTGTTTATGGTGGCAATCCTACTGGCAGGAATTATCGGCTATCGCATGTTGCCCGTGTCCGCTTTACCGGAAGTGGACTATCCCACAATTCAAGTAGTCACACTCTACCCTGGCGCAAGCCCTGATGTGATGACCTCTGCGGTAACAGCGCCATTGGAACGCCAACTCGGACAGATGTCCGGCCTTAAACAAATGGCATCCCAAAGCTCCGGTGGTGCTTCAGTTATCACATTACAATTTCAACTGACATTGCCATTGGATGTAGCCGAACAAGAAGTACAGGCTGCCATTAACGCTGCCAGCAACTTATTACCCAATGACCTACCCTATCCACCTATTTACAACAAGGTTAACCCCGCTGATCCACCAATTTTAACGCTGGCAATAACCTCCGATGCCATGCCGATGACTCAGATTCAGGATATGGTGGAAACCCGCGTCGCACAAAAAATTTCACAGGTAAATGGTGTTGGATTGGTAACACTTGCCGGCGGGCAGCGCCCAGCAGTCAGAGTGAAACTGAATGCTCAAGCTGTCGCTGCTCAGGGATTAGATAGCGAAACTATCCGTACCGCCATCAACAGTGCCAATGTTAACTCAGCCAAAGGTAGTCTTGACGGACCAACCCGTTCTGTCACGCTTTCAGCCAATGATCAGATGAAATCCGTTGATGATTATCGCAAACTGATCGTTGCCTATAAAAATGGTGCACCCGTACGATTACGAGATGTAGCAACTATTGAGCAAGGGGCTGAAAATATCAAGCTAGGCGCATGGGCAAATGGTAAACCGGCAATTGTGATTAATGTTCAGCGCCAGCCGGGTGTCAACGTAATTGAAACTACAGATAACATTCGTCAGATGTTACCGGAGCTCATTAGCAGTTTGCCAAAATCTGTCGATATAAAAATTCTGACTGACCGCACGACAACTATTCGTGCTTCAGTAAAAGATGTTCAGTTTGAGCTGCTACTGTCAATTGTGCTAGTTGTTATGGTGATTTATCTGTTTTTACGTAACGGCATCGCAACACTTATTCCAAGTATCGCAGTTCCCCTTTCACTGGTCGGCACATTCGCAGTAATGTATTTCTGCGGCTTCTCCATTAATAACCTGACACTCATGGCCCTCACCATTGCCACCGGGTTTGTGGTGGATGACGCCATTGTGGTGATCGAGAATATCTCCCGCTATATAGAACAAGGCGAGAAACCGATGGCCGCAGCATTGAAAGGTGCCGGTGAAATCGGTTTCACCATTATCTCTCTAACTTTCTCTCTAATCGCCGTGTTGATCCCGTTATTTTTCATGGGCGACATCGTTGGCCGCCTTTTCCGTGAGTTTGCCATTACTCTAGCCATTGCAATTCTGATTTCTGCCATTGTCTCACTAACATTAACACCCATGATGTGCGCCAGAATGCTCAAATCGGAATCACAGGTAAAGCACAATCGCTTTGAACAGGCCAGTGAACACTTTTTCGAACGGATAATTACTGGTTATACAGTATGGCTGAAAAAAGCACTAAACCACCCGTGGATCACACTTGGTATCGCCCTAAGCACACTGGCACTAACCGCCATGCTCTATGTCATTATTCCAAAAGGTTTTTTCCCATTGCAAGATAACGGGCTGATTCAGGGAACATTAGAAGCACCGCCATCAGTATCTTTTGCGGCAATGGCAGATAAACAGAGACAGGTTTCGTCCTTATTGTTGCAAGATCCCGCAATAGAAAATGTCACTACATTTGTTGGCGTTGACGGTAGTAACCCAACGCTAAATAATGGGCGGCTACAAATTACGCTGAAACCACTCAACCAACGTAACGACAGAATCGCTGAAATTATTCCTCGTTTACAGGAAAAAATTGCGTCCATACCAGACGTAAAACTCTATCTGCAACCCATGCAAGATCTGACGATTGATACTCAGGTTACACGTAACCAATATCAATTCACATTGCAAGCAACTTCCCTAGATGAATTGAGTATATGGGTACCGAAGTTATTGACTGAACTGAAACAGAGATCAGAGCTGGTTGATATCAACAGTGACTGGCAAGCACAAGGGCTGATCGCCTATGTTAAAGTAGACAGAGACATTGCTAGTCGGTTAGGTATCTCAATGGCGGCTATCGATAACACCCTCTACAATGCATTTGGTCAGCGACTGATTTCAACAATTTATACTCAGGCCAATCAGTATCGAGTCGTACTAGAACATGATGTGAAATCGACCCCGGGACTGGCCGCATTTGATAACATCCGTCTCAACGGAATTGATGGTAATACCGTACCACTCAGCGCTATCGCTACTGTTGAACAAAGATTTGGCCCGTTAGCAATTAACCACCTGGCACAATTCCCCGCAGCAACATTTTCTTTCAACGTATCGGGAAATGCTTCTCTTGAGCAGTCAGTCAATGCTGTTCGCAATGCAGCGCAATTAATTGAAATGCCCAAAGATATAACCATTAAATTCCAGGGAACAACGCTGGCATTTGAAAGCGCACTCGGCAATACATTATGGCTGATCGCTGCCGCTGTTATCGCCATGTATATTGTGCTGGGAATACTGTACGAAAGTTTTATTCATCCGGTAACAATTCTCTCCACGCTGCCAACAGCGGGAGTGGGTGCACTGCTAGCACTGATGATGACAGGTCAAGAACTGGATGTTATTGCAATCATCGGCATTATCCTGCTGATAGGTATTGTGAAGAAAAACGCTATCATGATGATCGATTTTGCTCTGGCGGCAGAACGCGAACAGGGGTTATCCCCTTATGAAGCGATTTATCAGGCTTGTTTGTTGCGTTTCCGTCCAATTCTGATGACCACCATGGCCGCATTGTTTGGTGCTTTACCATTGATGCTCAGCGCCGGTGTAGGCGCCGAATTACGCCGACCATTGGGAATTTGTATGGTTGGCGGACTGATTATGAGCCAGATCCTGACGCTGTTTACAACTCCGGTCGTCTATTTACTGTTTGACAGACTGGCGCACTATCGTCGTAATCGCAAACCTAGCGAGCAGGATAATTCATCTATTAATAATCAGGAGCTACGGTGAAGTTTTTTGCTTTATTTATCCAGCGCCCTGTTGCCACAACGCTGCTCAGTTTAGCTATAACCCTATGCGGGTTATTAGGATTTACCCTGTTGCCGGTTTCCCCTTTGCCGCAAGTGGATTTCCCGGTAATCACCGTTTATGCCTCATTGCCAGGAGCATCACCGGAAACAATGGCATCATCTATTGCTACTCCGCTGGAACGGGCATTGGGACGAATTGCCGGTGTCAATGAGATGACGTCCAGTAGTTCACTTGGCAGTACAAATATTACGCTTGAATTTGATTTGAGCCGCGATATTAATAGCGCCGCCCGGGATGTACAAGCAGCCTTGAATGCCGCTCAAAATATGTTACCTTCCGGTATGCACAGTAGACCACGTTACCACAAAGCCAATCCGTCCGATGCCCCCATTATGATCCTAACACTGACTTCTGATACCTATAATCAGGGGCAACTTTACGATTTAGCGTCTACTCAACTCGCCCAGAAAATTGCACAAGTCGAAGGAGTCAGTGAAGTTTCTGTTGGAGGAAGTTCTCTACCCGCAGTGAGAATTGAATTGAATCCTAACGCTCTGTTTAATCAAGGGGTTTCTCTAGATACCATACGTAAAGCTATCAGCAACGCAAATGTTCGCCTCCCACAAGGATATGTGGATTCAGATCAGCAACGCTGGCAGATCCAAACCAACGATGAGCTGAAAACCGCTGAAAGTTATCGACCGATAATCGTTCACTACAAAAACGGCTCACCAGTGCGGCTACAAGATGTAGCGAATATAAAAGACTCGGTTCAGAATGTCAGAGCAGCCGGTATGTCTGGCGGTGAACCGGCTATTTTGCTTATCATTCGCCGTGAAGCTGGCGCAAATATTATCGCCACGGTAAACCGTATCCGTGAACAATTACCTGCATTACGTGAATCCATCCCCGCCTCTATTCAACTTAAAGTTGCTCAGGATCGCACACCAACTATTCGTGCTTCATTAGCAGAGGTGGAGCGTGCGTTGGTAATTGCTATCGGACTGGTGATTCTGGTGGTATTCCTGTTCCTACGTTCTGGCCGGGCAACATTGATCCCAGCGATTGCCGTACCTGTTTCACTCATTGGAACTTTTACCGCCATGTATTTGTGCGGTTTTAGTCTTAACAACCTTTCCCTGATGGCACTGACGATTGCAACAGGATTCGTCGTAGATGATGCTATTGTGGTATTGGAAAATATTTCCCGCCACCTTGAAGCTGGCATTAAACCTATGCAAGCGGCGCTGCGAGGTGTTCAAGAAGTGGGCTTTACCGTCCTTTCCATGAGTATTTCGCTGGTCGCAGTCTTTATCCCTCTTCTGCTAATGGATGGGTTGGTTGGTCGGCTATTCCGTGAATTTGCTATTACGCTAACGACAGCAATCGGTATCTCGTTGTTGGTCTCTTTAACATTGACCCCAATGATGTGTGCTCATTTGCTGAAACCCCAACGCACCAAAGCACAGGAAAAAATTCGCGGGTTTGGCAAAGTTCTGCTGAAAATTCAGCAAGGTTATGGCCGCTCCCTAATATGGGTTCTTAATCATAGCCGCTGGGTGCTGTTAATTCTGGCTGGCACTATTGCCCTAAACGTCTGGCTCTATATCAATATTCCAAAAACTTTTTTCCCAGAACAAGATACTGGCCGGTTGTTAGGATTCGTCCGGGCAGATCAAAGTATCTCTTTCCAGTCTATGCGTGAAAAAATGAAAAATTTTATGCAGATAATTAATGCCGATCCTGCGGTAGATAGCGTTACCGGTTTTACCGGCGGCTGGCAGGTAAACAGCGGTTTTATGTTTATCTCTTTGAAGCCGCTAAAAGAGCGCTCAGACAACGCTGAACAAGTTATTTCACGCCTGAGAACCAAACTTGCTAATGAGCCGGGGGCAAACCTGTTTTTAATTCCAGTACAAGACATCAGAGCGGGTGGTCGCCAAAGTAATGCAAGCTACCAGTTTACATTACTGGCAGATGACCTCAATGATCTACGCAAATGGGAACCCGTTATCCGTAAGGCATTAGGGCAATTGCCTCAACTGGCCGATGTGAATTCAGATAAAGAAGATAAGGGAGCTGAAATGGCAATAACTTATGACCGCGATACCATGTCACGGCTGGGAATTAATGTCAGTGAAGCAAATAGTTTACTGAATAACGCGTTTGGCCAGCGACAAATATCTACTATTTATCAGCCACTTAATCAGTATAAAGTTGTAATGGAAGTTGCACCGGAATATACACAAGATGTCAGCGCATTGGAAAAAATGTTTATGATTAACAATAAAGGAGAGGCAATTCCACTTTCCTATTTTGCTCACTGGCAGCCCGCTAATGCGCCGCTAAGTGTGAATCATCAGGGGCTTTCTGCTGCCTCTACCATTTCCTTTAACGTACCAAAAGGTTATACCCTCTCCGATGCTATCAATGCTATTGAAAGGACCATCACTGAACTTGGTGTGCCTCCAACTGTTCGCAGCACTTTTGCAGGCACGGCTCAAATTTTTCAAGAAGCAGTGAAATCACAGTTATTCCTGATTCTGGCTGCAATTATCACCGTTTATCTGGTGTTAGGAATATTGTATGAAAGTTATATCCACCCACTGACCATTCTCTCTACTTTGCCTTCTGCCGGTATTGGTGCTTTGTTGGCATTGGAACTATTTAACACTCCATTCAGCCTGATAGCCTTAATAGGCATCATGTTGTTGATTGGTATCGTGAAAAAAAATGCCATTATTATGGTGGATTTTGCCATTGAAGCCCAACGTAAAGGCAATATCTGTGCCCGTGATGCGATATTCCAGGCTAGCCTGTTACGTTTCCGCCCAATTCTGATGACTACACTTGCCGCCTTGTTTGGTACCCTGCCATTGGTTTTGAGTAATGGTGATGGCGCGGAGTTGCGCCAACCATTAGGAATTACCATTGTTGGTGGTCTGGTCATGAGCCAACTTTTAACATTATATACCACACCGGTGGTCTATCTCTGTTTTGATCGATTAAGAGAGAAATGGCAACAACGACGCACCACCAAACAAATTGCGGGGCAATCATGAAACTCGGTATCAGTGGCAAACTATTTATGGCTATCTTTGCCACTTGTATGCTGGTACTTATTACCATGCACTGGGGTATCAGAAGCAGTTTTCAGCATGGTTTTATTGGTTATATAAAACAAAACATCCAGTTACGCACTTCTATGCTAGCTGAAGCACTAGCTGAACAATATCAACAATATGGTAGCTGGAAATTCTTAAAGAAGAATAATCGGATCATTTTTCAAATCATCCGTTCTATTGAACAAACCAGTGAAAGCCGCCAGGGTCCACCGCCCCGCGGCTGGCGAACTCAGTTTTGGGTCGTGGATAGTGATATGAAACTACTGGTCGGTCACGAAGGTGAAATTCCATCCGATACCTATCGCGAACCAATTAACTATAATAATCAGATAGTCGGTTGGGTCATTGTCAGTACATCTGACAAAATCACCCGCCAGGCTGATATCAGTTTTGATCACCAGCAACAACTGACAAGTTGGATAATTGCGGGCTTATCTACCTTACTGGCAATCATAGCGACATTCTTGTTGTCCCGCGGCATGCTAAAACCCGTTAAACGCTTGGTTGAAGGGACGTATAAACTAGCAGCAGGCGATTTTAGTGTCCGAGTTACACCATCAAGTAGAGATGAAATCGGTCAGCTTGCCCACAATTTTAACCAACTTGCCAGTACGCTGGAAAAAAATGAACAAATGCGCCGTGATTATATGGCAGATATTTCCCATGAACTTCGCACACCTCTTTCTATATTGCGAGGTGAATTAGAAGCTTTACAGGACGGTGTTCGTAAAGCAACACCTGAAACACTCAATTCGTTATTAGCAGAGATCACCACATTGACCAAACTAGTTAACGATTTGCATCAACTATCTCTATCAGATCGCGGAGCACTGGCATATCGGAAAGAATTTATCAATATCAGTGGGTTACTTCAAGCTGCTATAGCATCTTACCGAGGCCGTTTCATTGATAAGCAAATTCAGATGGATGTTAAGCTGCCTGAAATTGTCATGATGTTTGCTGACCCAGGCAGATTAACTCAACTATTTCATAATTTACTGGAAAACAGCCTTCGCTATACCGCTAACAATGGAAAACTGATTATTGAAGGTAACTCTGATGATAACCACTTTATACTGAGCTGGCAGGACAGCGAGCCAGGGCTGTTACCAGAACAATGTCAGCGAGTCTTTGAACGATTCTACCGCAGTGAATCTTCTCGAAACCGTGCCAGTGGTGGGTCAGGGCTTGGGTTGGCTATTGGCTATAACATCGTTGAAGCGCATAATGGTACGATACGTGCTGAACCCTCACCTTTAGGTGGCTTGAGAATTAGCGTAGAATTACCGCTAATTAAATCCCCTGACTGCGAAATGCCATGAATGCAGAATTTGAACATTATACTGTTTTAATTGTTGAAGATGAGCCAAAACTCGGTCAATTACTGGTTGATTATCTAAACGCGGCTGATTACAAGACTCAGTGGCTACTGCGTGGTAATGAAGTCGTTCCTCACGTACAGCAACACAATCCAGATATTATTTTGCTGGATCTGATGCTTCCAGGTTGTGATGGTTTATCTGTCTGTCGTGAAATCCGCCGTTTTTCTGATGTACCTATTATTATGGTCACCGCTAAAACCGAAGAAATTGACCGATTACTGGGGCTGGAAATCGGGGCAGATGATTATATCTGTAAACCTTATAGCCCACGTGAAATTGTTGCACGAGTGAAAACTATTCTCCGACGCTGTTACCGACCACAGGATATTGTCAAACAAAGTGACCTACAAATTGATGAAGCCTGCTTTCAGGCAAGTTACCGCGACAAAATACTGGATCTAACTCCCGTTGAATTCCGGTTACTAAAAACAATGGCAATCCATCCTAGACGGGTGTTTTCCCGCGATCAATTACTGAATAATTTGTATGACGATCACCGCATCGTTACGGACCGCACTATTGATAGCCATATTAAAAACTTACGCCGTAAATTGGAACAATTAGACAGCAGTAAAACATTCATCCGTTCCATTTATGGGCTTGGTTACCGCTGGGAGGCCGATATATGCCGTTTGTTATAACTGTCACATTTTAATTGAATTAAGTTTCTCTCAACCTCTCACCGGTCAGAAATTCAGCTATATTAAAAATACTCATCTTTAATTGGAGGAATTATCTATGGCTATAGGTCACTATGATCTCAAAAGGACAAAAAACAAGCAGTATTATTTCAACTTAAAAACATCGAACGGTGAAGTTATCCTCACCAGTGAAATGTACACTACAAAGGCAGCAGCGAATAAAGGGATTCGTTCTATTCAGGCGAATTCCCCTGAAGAAAAGAACTTCGAAATCAGGGAAAACAAAGCTGGTAAGTCTTATTTCGTGCTGAAAGCGAGAAACTATCAAGTTATCGGATTCAGCGAGTTGTACGATGATGAAACTGCTGCCAAAAAAGGCATTCAGTCGGCGGTTAAAAACGGCTCCAGTGTGAATGTTCGTGATCTAACAAAGTCAGAGTAATATTTTTTTATAATAAACTGCACCTTATCAGTTGAAATTACTATTCAACTGATAAGGTGCATCTTCATCTTTTAATTGCTTTAATTGCCAGGAATGTCAGCATAAAATGATCGACGACAAAGCGAGGATTGGGTTGCTGATCTTCATAAAAACCTTCGATAGAAAATCCAGCGTTAATCTGACCTCCAATGAAATCTGACATTTATTTGTACTCATTGATATAGTTTCGATTGGTGACATAGTACACAATATTTTTTATTTTAAAACTTCAGTATAAAAATCCATCTCAATCTATTTACCTAATAAATTTGTATCCCCAACAGATTAAGCGTTAGAATCCGTGGTCTTATCCTCACTTTTTGTAGTGAAAACTGACCTGAATTCAGACCGAGAATTTTTTAAACATGTTTATTCCAGAATTACTTTCCCCTGCCGGCTCATTGAAAAATATGCGTTATGCCTTTGCCTATGGCGCAGATGCCGTATATGCCGGCCAACCACGTTATAGCCTGCGTGTTCGTAATAATGAATTTAATCACGAAAATCTGGCACAGGGCATTAAGGAAGCGCATGAGCTTGGCAAACGCTTTTACGTTGTAGTCAATATTGCTCCGCACAATGCCAAACTGAAAACCTTTATCCGTGATCTGAAACCCGTCGTAGAAATGGGACCTGATGCTTTGATTATGTCCGATCCCGGACTCATTATGATGGTTCGTGAAGCTTTCCCAGAAATAGAAATCCACCTTTCCGTTCAAGCTAATGCGGTCAATTGGGCAACAGTAAAATTCTGGCAACAAATGGGACTAACCAGAGTCATTCTTTCCCGTGAACTTTCTCTGGATGAAATTAACGAGATTCGCCAACATGTTCCTGATATGGAGCTGGAAGTGTTCGTACATGGTGCACTGTGCATGGCCTATTCCGGTCGCTGCCTGCTATCCGGTTATATTAATAAGCGTGATCCAAATCAGGGAACATGTACTAATGCCTGCCGCTGGGAATACAACATTCAAGAAGGCAAAGAAGACGATATCGGTAATATTGTGCATATACATGAGCCTATACCGGCAAAAAATATCGAGCCAACATTGGGAAAAGGTGCACCAACAGATAAAGTATTTACGTTCGAAGAGATGAAGCGTCCAGGCGAATATATGTCTGCTTTTGAGGATGAACATGGTACTTACATCATGAATTCTAAGGATTTACGCGCAATTGAACACGTTGAACGATTAACTAAAATGGGCGTTCACTCGCTAAAAATCGAAGGACGCACAAAATCTTTCTATTACTGCGCCCGCACAGCACAAGTTTACCGCAGAGCTATTGATGATGCTGTTGCAGGAAAACCTTTTGATCCAATCTTGCTAACCACCCTGGAAGGGCTTGCTCACCGCGGATATACCGAAGGATTCTTACGCCGTCATACCCATGATGCCTATCAAACTTATGAATACGGCTATTCGATATCCGATACACAGCAATTTGTCGGTGAATTTACCGGTGAGCGAGTCAACGGATTAGCTGAGGTTGCAGTCAAAAATAAATTCATGGTCGGAGATCGCCTCGAATTAATGACGCCATCAGGCAATATCCAGTTCACACTGGAAGCAATGCAGGGTAAAAAAGGTCAGTCAATGGAAGTTGCCCCTGGTGATGGGTATATTGTCTATTTACCAATTCCTAAACAAATTGATATTAATTACGCCTTATTAATCCGTAATCTAAATGGTATTAATTCTCAATCTCTTCACATGAGCCGAGATTCAGACAAATAATCATCAATATACCCTCCTTATGATGGTATATTTCTTTTTTTAGAAACAGATCACATCAATACTATTTTATTTACCGTAGTATTGTTGACGAAAAATAAAAAACTAAAAAAGTATTACAGTAAGACTAGGAACCACCTCCTTGGCCGGCTCAATCTCCCTTGAGCTGGCCTTTTCTTTTTCCCCCGGAATAATAAAATCAACAAGTTGCAGAGTTCATTTACATGATTAATTAAATAGATTAGTTTAACTATTAAATTAATAAATCTTTGTATTAATATGTTTCTTATACCTTATACATTAATAAGAAAATATTTATAGTTACTGAAATATAACACCATCTAAAGAAATGTAATTAAAATTTTTCACTATTCAATAATTCAGAAAATCCATCATATTTAGGCTAAATATTATGCGATTTGATAAAATTGATCGGGTGAAAATTACGAAATAGGATAATTACAATTTACTTATTGTTAAAACTATTAGTTCAACATTTACCTGACCATTCTGGGTATCAACTCCCTCGTCATGGTTCTGATTTACAGACAACGAGAGTCCATGAATTAGCTAGCTGACTATCATTACCCTATCCCGATTAGTTTGACACAGAATTTTTACTGTCTTATATATCCATAATTTGAACAGGGAAAAATGGTTATAATCAATTAATAAAACACCAATGAGTAGTACCGCAGGACATGATTTTATGGAATGCTATTTGCAAAATAGCCAACAAGGAAGCAATGTGACAAGGAAATTATTTTTGGCAAAAAAATAAAATCTAATATCAACATTTGCAATAAAAAAATGGCGAGAAATTTTCTATCTGTGACAAAATCAAACTACATTTATGCATTTATCAATCAATTAATTTATTGAAAAATACAGATTACAGTTAAAAATTTAGAACAATAACTATTTGCCATTATGGCTATTTTTAAAAAAGAACAAATAACTATATAAACTGTCTCCTACAGAATCATATAGCATTAAAAGCATTGATATCCCAGACGATTATTTATCATATATAATGACACCAAATAATAGATAGATTAATAAAACAGAAACTTGATTTATATAAGAAAAAATATCAGATATATTTATATCAATATTAAAAAAATAACAACTAACCCTACAGAATTCATTAAAATAAAATCAATATATATTGCATTTCATTATAAATCGCATATAATCAATAGAGCTTATTACAATATCATTGGACTATAAAATGGCAAGTTTATCTATAAAAAAAGAAGATAGTATAAAGGCTGCTCTTATTGATTGGTTAATAAAACGAGACGAAATAAATGATAATGCAGTATTAATCAATGAACTCCCTATTGCAAACTTCAGTAGACGCGTTGATCTCGCGGTTGCAAATGGTAAACTCCATGCATATGAAATTAAAAGCGACTCTGACAGTCTAGCCAGACTTGAAGGACAAATATCCACATACAGACTCTACTTTGATAAAGTGACATTAGTTTGTGCACCAAAGTTTACTGAAAAAGCCTTATCAATTCTACCCATGGATATTGAAATATTAGAAATCAAGAAAAACAATAGTGGAGTAACTAACACTTTTATAAAAAAGAGACGCGGACGTACATGCAAAATTTCTGAAGATAGGTTTATTTTTTCCTTTGTCGAAAAAAAAGAAATCGTCAAATTTGTCAGAAAAAATGGTTATACATGTCATCCCTCTGAGATGAGAGAGAATATATATAATTTAACAAAAAACATCTCAATTGAGAAGAAAAGAAATTTCACAATAAATTATTTAAAGATAAAATATAAAATTTCTTTTGAAAATTTCATAAACAATAAGAATTCTAGTTCAACTTCTGCTGAAAATATTTCATTATTGAGCAATAATAAAATCAAAAGGAATCTTAATAAAGTTAACAAAGATGAAGAACTTAAACATATTGATATTTCAGTTTATCAAAAACCCATAAATTCCCATGCTATAGATATATCGAAAAATTTATCACTTATAGGTATTAAATCTCATACTCCTATCTATATTATTCCAAGAAAGAAAATTGCCTCTTAAAGAGGCAATTGCAAAAAATCATAGCAATATATTACTATTCAACAGAATTATATTCATCAGTATCATCATCATTGATATGAGACAATACACCATTTTCTATAAACCTAATCATTCTTTCTATATGTAAATTTACTCGTACCGAAATCCATTTAGATGGCGACTTAAAGCGATTCACATTACCTTCACTAACAGATTTAATAATTTCTGTACCCCAAACCTCCAATGAATCATCCCATCCCTCATCTGTAACAATATCTTTTGCTGCTAATTGATATAGTTCATCTCTCTGATCACTACCAGATCGACGCTCAAAACGCCAAACTCCTGGTGTAGGATAATCTATTCGCGCAACGAACTTCGCATAACTTCCTGGATAAAATTCTCCATGAATACTTGCTGCATCACCATATAAAGCAATTTTTTCACCGCCTACTGCAAGATAGTTTTGCCACTCCAACATGCTAATAGCTCCACTTTCTTTACCATATTCAGCAAATGTACGTGGAAAACTGGTACCAGAACTAACGATTTCTATTCTAGGATCAATATTCCTAAGCATATTAATTCCTCTAATAGTTGCATCTAAACATAGATCTTGACGAGAGCTATCTATTTGCCCAACATCCAATATAAATAATACATTACTTATATCATCAACTACTGATGCTGCCATTGTCGCAGCCAGTAACTCATGCGACTTTAACGGATTAATTTTAACTACAAACCTACCAAAATAAGATTCTAACTTCTCAAGCTGCTTGACATAATCCCGTTGCCCCAAATCCTTATGGAAAATCGCTGCGGGAATAATTTTATTATATTTTCCTTTCTGATTTTTTAAAAAATCAATCCAATTACTACAATGTTTATCAGATAAATACAATGAATCTGAATCGATACATTTCAAAACTGGATCATTTGATATTTCTATAATTGATTCATTATTAAAAGAATCAAACCATTTATCAATAGCTGAATCAGCATCCTGTCTACCTTTAAGCTTTGTCAGAGACACAACCGGTAAAAACTTACTTTTTGTTGACTCACCGATATTACTAACACCCTCTAACTCAGACTGTCTGGTTCTTATAGATGGAAAATACCTATAGTCCGAAAATTTTTTCATGTTAGACTCCTTTTGGATATCGAATATTGATATTAAAAATCACCAAATCACATTATCCTCAAGAAAACTGAGGTGTTTATTTAATAAGATTAAGCTAATAAATAATTAATCTGTGCAAAATAATTCCTTCCTTTTATAATTCATGAAATATCATATTAAATTTCAATCAATTAATAATACATGAGAAAAACCAAATTATTGCACCTTTATGCAATTTATCAGGCAGAAAATATCTTAAGTGTAGTCATACCTAATGATTGCCATTGTATTAACCACACTAAACATCTCAATCTCATAGAATATACCCGTCATCTTTCAAGTTGCTTCTTTGTTGGCTGCACTCTCTCACACCCGATCACATAGTTCTCTATGCTCCCGGGGATTCGCTCCCTTGCCGCCGCGATGCATCTTGAAATCCATAGGGTATATACATTGTTATCATCTCGAAAAAAAATCAATAAAAAAGAATTAACTTAAAGGAAAAAACCTCCTATCTTTTATCGCATTATTTTTCCAAATTTACTATGTTTTTATATCTATAAATTATTTCTTGCGATAAGAATCACAAACATAGTAATTTTCACCTAATACAAAAGTAATCACATAGTTGAATTAATCATGATAAATTTAAAAACCCATTAATAGATAAATTAATATCATATAAATTTTCAAAAGCAAATAATCCAATGCGTGAATACTTTAGGTTTCAACCGCTAAATATCGATTGAAAACATAGTAATATCTCTCTTACCTTTTTAGGTAATATATTTCACCACAACCCCCCACCTGAAGCGATCCACTCCCCCTTCTCCTTGAATACAACTTGTTATTTTCAAAAGGATAAATGACAATCAATAACATCTTTCAAGAGCTGGAGTAAATCATGACTGATATCGCTAAGTTGTTAGGCAAAGATGCAGACAGTTTATTGCAACATCGTTGTAGTACCATTCCGAGTGAAAATCTTTATCTGCCAGGCTCCGATTTTGTTGACCGAGTAATGATCGACAATAACCGGCCAAATACGGTTTTGCGTTCCATGCAAACACTGTTGAATCATGGTCGTCTCGCAGGCACTGGCTATTTATCTATTTTACCCGTGGATCAAGGCGTAGAACATTCTGCTGCCGCTTCTTTTGCCGCTAATCCACTCTATTTTGATCCGAAGAATATTGTTGAATTGGCTATTGAAGCAGGTTGTAACTGTGTGGCCTCTACTTATGGAGTGTTATCCTCAGTTTCCCGCCGTTATGCCCATAAGATCCCGTTTTTGGTTAAACTGAACCACAATGAAACATTGAGTTATCCTGCTCAATATGATCAGACTTTATATGCCAGTGTTGAACAGGCGTTTGAGATGGGTGCCGTAGCTGTTGGTGCAACGATTTACTTTGGCTCTGTCGAATCACGACGTCAAATTGAGGAAATTTCAGCAGCTTTTGAACGGGCACATGAACTAGGAATGGTAACCGTCCTGTGGGCCTACCTGCGTAATTCTGCTTTCAAAAAAGAAGGGGTAGATTATCACGCTAGTGCAGATTTAACCGGCCAAGCTAACCACCTGGCAGCGACTATCGGCGCTGATATCGTTAAACAGAAGATGGCTGAAAATAACGGGGGATATACTGCTATTGGTTTTGGTCATACAGATAAACGTGTTTATGCCAATTTGACTACCGATCATCCAATCGATCTGGTCCGCTATCAGATAGCTAACTGCTACATGGGTCGTGCTGGCCTTATTAATTCAGGTGGAGCATCTGGTGATAATGATCTAAGTGATTCAGTTCGTACCGCAGTAATCAACAAACGCGCGGGCGGTATGGGATTAATCCTCGGTCGTAAGGCTTTCAAAAAATCTATGAAAGATGGCATTGAACTGATTAATGCCGTCCAAGATGTTTATCTGGATAATCAAGTCACAATAGCTTAATACAGCTTGTCGTCGATGATGGTGATAATGAACAAGATGATCAAGGTGCTATAAATTCTAAGCCAGACGTCTTACTCGTTATCACCTTCTTACCAAACCATCATTCAGCAGCTACTCTCACCACCACTGATGAAAATGATGTACCGGCCCAATTCCCTTTCCTACTTCAAGGGAATCTGCACGCTCTAACGCAGCCTGGAGATAAGATTTCGCTACAGGAAGCGTCGTCTGCCAGTCTGAATAACGTGGGCGCAAAGCAGCTAATGCAGCGGAGAGAGTACACCCTGTACCATGAGTGTGACGTGTGTTGATTCTAGGAGCAGTGAAACGCCATTCTCCATTACCCGTAAATAACCAGTCAGGACTTTCACAGTCTATAAGGTGACCGCCTTTAAGTAGAACCGCTTCACATCCCAACGATAACAATGCACGCCCTTGCTTTTGCATCTCTGTTTCAGTTTTTGCAACTGAACATTTCAGCATAGTTGCAGCCTCTGGCAAGTTTGGCGTAATCAACGAAACCTTCGGTAATAATTGCTCAACAACAGAAGAAACCGCCTCCGGTGCCAGAAGCGGATCTCCACTTTTCGCAACCATTACCGTATCCAGTACAATATAAGGGATTGAGTAACGACTTATTGCATCTGCAACCACTGCAACATTAGCCGCATTAGATAACATGCCTATTTTGGCGCTATCGATTCTGATATCTGACAGCACAGATTCCAGTTGTGCAGCAACGAAAGCGGGATCTATGTTGTAGACAGACTGCACGCCACAAGTATTTTGTGCAACAAGAGCTGTCATTACTGTTGTGCCATAGGCCCCAAGTGCGGAGAAAGTTTTCAGATCAGCCTGAATACCAGCACCACAACTAGGATCAGTGCCAGCAATTGTCAGCGTATTGATTCTCAATATAATTACTCCTTCCAACCAGCAAAAGATAAAGCAGGTATCAGGAAGAAGGCACCATGACTTCCCTACACTGGCATTATCCAGATCAGGTGTTACGGGTTCATCTCAGCTCAGTTAAAAGCGCCACGAGTCAAAACAAAAACACCCTATCAGATAACTAACAGGGTGATATCAGTATGTCATTGTTGCCAATAAACAATAAATCAAACAACAAAATTTACTCTGTCAATCAAAAACGATCGACGAAAAGAAGTTATGCTGTGGTGACATTTGCCGCAGAAGGACCTTTCTGGCCATCTTGAATTTCAAACTCAACCTTTTGACCTTCCGCCAGGGTCTTAAAACCATCGCTCTGAATAGCGCTAAAATGTACAAACACATCTTTGCTACCATCAGCTGGAGTAATAAAACCAAAACCTTTAGATTCGTTGAACCACTTTACAGTACCAGTGATTTTTGCCATTTTAAGAATTTCCTTTGGATCACTTAATTCTAATTCGCCATTTTGGCGCAACATAAAAACCAGAGCGAGTTACTGTTATTAACAGAACCATATAACAGAACTATATAACAGAACCGTACCTCGTTTACCCGAACGATTTATCACATATTCTTAATATGATGGCAAGCCATTTTTTATCAGCTATGGAGCTAACGCACATATTTAAAATTCTTAACAACAATTATTGTTTAACATAACTGCAAAAATTTGAAAATCCAAGGTTATCCTAATTAGATTACAGTTTATCCACTCAACAAAACCGCAGATAACATAAATAATTTTAATTTATTTTGCCGATCTTATTATGAGAATTTTTATCTCTATGCTATGTCTATCTACGCTAACCTCCCCCTTTTGAGTGAAAAAAAATCAACACATCTCCAATATCCATCGGCTAAAATATGAGTATCAAATATAGCCATTTAATACATAGAACATCTTAATATTTATTTTTCGTTTAACTTTTATTAAGAATAGCAAGAGTAGAATTCCTGAATTTAGATGTTTGTCATATTTTATATAACTCGAAGGAATCCCCAATTTATGTCGTCGGGGGGATTGGAGCAATAAATAATGAAGTTTGATTTGACCACAGCTTATACCCTATCAGTAACCCTTTTAGGCTCATCCGGGACAGTGCTTGCAACTACAGCAGATACCGCCAGTAAATCATCAACGATGACTACAGCCAACACATCAACTGGTTATAGCAATCACCCAGATAGCTTGTGGGCAACATTCAACAATAATGTTGCCCTCACCTGGGATGCGCCCAACAATGAATTTTATCTTCCAGTAATTACCTGGCATAACAGATATACCTACGATAAAGAGAAGACCGATAAATATAATGAACGCCCCTGGGGTTTCGGTTATGGTAAATACCGCTATGACAGAGACAATGATTGGCATTCCCTCTACGCAATGGCTTTTATGGATTCTCATAACCGCCTGGAGCCCATTATTGGCTATGGATTTCAGAAAATGTGGATACCGGGTGATTTAGATGGGTTCCGACTGGGTGTTGGTTTTACTCTGAGTGTTACAGCTCGTCACGATTATTACTATGTCCCTATTCCACTCCCATTACCCCTGTTCTCTGTCGAATATGATCGACTATCATTTCAGGGAACATACATTCCGGGCACATATAATAATGGCAACGTATTCTTCGCCTGGTTACGCTGGCAATGGTAACGTCAAAACACCAGACTATTATATCAGTCTGGTGTTTGATAGTGACAATCCGGGTATTACATTATCCTTGGTTCATTGTTTTCAATCTATCCCGATGGGAACGAGATATCAGGAATCCAATCCATAAAACACTAATCCAGAATGGCATCAGAATGACTGAAATACGGATACTTTCTGTCATCAAAATAATGACAAGAATAAAGGCAAGGAAAACTAAACACAAATAATTACTGAATGGATACCAGAATGCTTTAAACGATGGTTCTACACCCTCTTTAACTTTCTGTGCCCGAAATTTTAAATGAGCCATACAAATCATGACCCAGTTAATAACCAGCGTTGTTACCACCAATGCCATTAGCAATTCAAGGGCTTTACCTGGCATCACATAGTTAATTAATACACCAATTGAGGTTACTAACGCAGATATCACGATAGCCCTGATCGGAACTCCATTCCTATTAATTTTCGTTAAAATCTTAGGGGCATTACCTTGCTTTGCTAAACCATACAGCATACGGCTGTTACAATATACGCCGCTGTTATAAACAGACAATGCAGCAGTCAGAACAACAATATTCAGAATATTCGCCACCCAGAAACTATCCAGATTATGAAAAATCATCACAAATGGACTTTCACCTTCAACAACATAGTTCCACGGATAAAGCGACAGTAGAACAGTCAGAGAACCGATATAGAAAATCAGTATCCTATATACCACCTGGTTAGTTGCTTTAGGAATGCTGATTCGTGGGTTCTCTGCTTCAGCAGCTGTAACACCAACCAATTCCAGTCCACCAAAAGAGAACATAAGCACAGCCATTGCCATAATAAGACCAGAAGCCCCATTAGGCATAAAACCACCATATTGCCAAAGATTAGTGATACTGGCCTGTGGACCTCCATTACCACTGACTAATAGATAAGCGCCAAAAATAATCATACAGATAATTGCAGCAACTTTAATAATTGCAAACCAAAATTCTGTTTCACCATATAATCGAACATTAATTAAATTTACGCTATTGATTAAAACAAAGAATACCATCGCAGATACCCAGGTCGGAATATCAGGCCACCAGTAATGAATATACATTCCCACAGCCGTTAATTCTGCCATTCCGACCAGAGTAAACATTACCCAGTAATTCCATCCCGATAAGAAACCGGGAAACTCTCCCCAATATTTATATGCAAAATGACTAAACGATCCAGCTACTGGTTCTTCAACAACCATCTCTCCCAGCTGACGCATAATCAAAAATGCGATAAAACCTGCAACCGAGTATCCTAAAAGTACGGAGGGACCTGCCATTTTTATGGTTTGTGCAATACCGAGAAACAACCCAGTCCCGACAGCTCCCCCTAAGGCAATAAGCTGAATATGTCGGTTTTTTAAACCGCGTTTAAGTGTTGATTGCTGCGATTGTCCTGCCATCTTGTCCTCTTGCTGCAACTTTTATTTTGTTATGAGTGGGGAAACAACCGATTCCCATTTATACCTGTTATCTTTCAAGTTGCCTCTTTGTTGGCTGCACTCACTCACCCCGGTCACAGAGTTATCTATGCTCCCGGGGATTCGCTCCCTTGCCGTCGCGATGCATCTTGAAATCTATTGGGTATATACCTGTTATCTTTCAAGTTGCCTCTTTGTTGGCTGCACTCACTCACCCCGGTCACAGAGTTATCTATACCCTTCATCTTTCAAGCTGCTGCTTTGTTGGCTGCGTTCACTTACCCCAGTCACATAGTTATCTATGCTCCTAGGGATGCATTCACTTGCCGCCGCGCTGCAACTTGAAATCTATTGGGTATATGCTCCCGGGATTCGCTCCCTTGCCGTCGCGATACATCTTGAAATCTATTGGGTATATCTGCTTTGCTCAAAGCAGATAAAATACTAGCCTTAAAAGGTGGATACTGAACATATATGTTAGCACAGATACAGCAAGGGAGAATGACTGATGAGTATCAACAACTAATCAGAAAGGAAGATATCGGGTCACAAAACAGATACCTGAATCAAACTTTTCACCCTGATCACAGTAACGATCCAAAGCCAACAGGTACAAGAACAGACATATTCCAAGTAATACTAAGATTGCAATGGTTTTTTTTATGTCCAATTCTATTTCCTTAAGCTTAGTCAGCACTCAATACATAAAGAATAAATTCAAGAAATTATATTTTACAGTAATGAAAATAAGAAAAATATCCATCCGGTGCTTCTGTTGTGGAGAAATCACACTGATACCGTACCCTCTGTCAGTAAATGCGCCGAAACGAATTAAACAAGTACTGAATTAGGGATTCTATTCACTAAAACAAAAAAATCAATTGTCACATTTAGTTACAATCTCAACCACGATGCCAACGCTTTGTCATATTTAAAAAAAGTTGTGTATACTTCTTTTCACTTTCAACCAGAACGAAATTGTTAATGCCACAGGATAATCACTTAGCACTTGTATACGCTCTCAGCAAATGGATTGAGAATCACCTTGGCCGGGTAATCCATCTGGAGGAACTGGCAGCTTACTCTGGCTATTCGCTTTGGCATATGCAGAAAATATTCAAGGAAATTACTGGAATTTCTCTTGGCAAATATATCCGCCAACGACGTCTGGCGGGTGCTGTTCACCTTCTAAGAAACAGCTCTTTGTCTATTTTCGATATCGCCCTGGATTTTGGCTTTGGTTCACAGTCTCATTTTACTTACATGTTCCGCAAAGAATATGGCATAACACCTTATGATTTCCGGCAGAACCCAGATATTGAGCTTGAGGTAAAACTACCTCTTCATTTTGCCAATAGCTGTTCATGACACTATCATCAGGAAAGGAAACGCCTTTTAAGCGGGCAATTACACAACAAAGCAACAGTACCTAATCAGGCTTTCAGGAGAGAAAAATGTCAATAAAATTGATCGCCATTGATCTTGATGGCACTTTACTGAACGAAAGTCATCAGATCACTCCCCCAGTCAAGCAAGCTATTCATTATGCCAGAAAACAAGGAATTCATATTGTTCTGGCTTCTGGTCGGCCTTTTACTGGCATCCAGCGATACTTACAGGAATTAGCGCTGAACGAAACTAGCAGTTACTGCATCAGTAACAATGGTAGTGTTGTCCATCAGGCAAATGATGGTGAACATTTGCTAGAAAATTTATTGGATTTTGAAGACTATCTGTTTTTTGAATCACTCTCCCGTGAAATTGGCGTTCATCTTCATGCTTTAGAATTTAATAAAATATATACTGCCAACCGTGATATCAGTCCATATACCGTCAGAGAAGCGTTCCTCACCGACACGCCTCTAATTTATTGTCCTATTAATGAAATGGACAACGAGATGCGTTTCACTAAATTAATGATGATAGATCATCCAAATATCCTCAGTGATGCGATCAATTTCATTCCAGTAGACGCTTATGAACACTATACGTTGATGCAGAGCAGTCCCTATTTTCTAGAAATTCTCAGTAAAGAAGTCAACAAAGGCACTGCTATCAAAGCCATCGCTGATCATCTGAGTATCACCAGAGATAAAATTATGTGTATCGGTGATCACAATAATGACTTGGCTATGATCGAATTCGCCGGTATTGGTGTTGCAATGGGGAATGCCGAACAAAGTGTTAAAGATATCGCTCAATTTATTACCGCAACAAATGAACAAGATGGAGTAGCAATAGCTATAAATAAGTTCCTATAAAGTGGTTTATTTTAATTTGTTACCATGCTTGTTTCATTTTTACTCTGTTTATTGGGCAAAGCAATAAGATCCCGAAGTCTGAATGCATTCTCTGACTGAATAATAAGCAGATTAGATTTTCAGAAATATATGAGGTAGGGGCTTCATCAAGAATTCCCTACCTCATTACCGCCTCTAATACTTCTTCTTGCAAACAACATAATATTGCAACTATACCCAATAGATTTCAATTTGCAGCGCGGCGGCAAGTGAACACATCCCCAGGAGCATAGATAACGATGTGACTGAGGTAAGTGAACGCAGCCAACAAAGCAGCAACTTGAAAGATGAAGGATATAGCAAGTATTACCTCTTTCTGGTCGCTAACCAGCAGGCAATTGACCCTATTGTGACCATCAGCACACCTTGCCAAAATGAAAAAGAGAGTGTAATGCTAAGTAACAACGATGAAAAAGCAGTAGATATAATTGGCGTAAAATAAGATAACGTAGCCAATAATGCAACATGCCCCCTTATGATTGCCACTGTCCAGGCAGCATTCGCCACACCAATAACAATTCCAGCAAACAATAAGATACTGACACTACGAAGAGTTATCACCATTTCAGGGGGAGAGGTGAAAAAGTATTGAACCCATAGCGCTAAAGCCGTTAGGATAAAAAACAATGACATGCCATTTTTACCCGCTGACATTATTTTTGTAATGTTACAATACATCGCCCAAATAATTGCCCCAGCAAAAGCCAATCCATAACTTAATGGATTGCTCTGTATATTCTCCATCATTTGACTAAATGACCAACCATTGTCACCACTCATCACCCAACCAATCCCTAGAACAGACAACAATAAGCCGGGATATAACCACCAGTTCACTTTCTGCTTATTAACAATGACTGACAATAAGACAGTCAAACCTGGCCACAGGTAGTTAACCATACCTAATTCAATTGCCTGGACACGATTATCAGCAAAACCTAATGCGAGTGATAAACAAATTTCATAGCTGACAAACAGCAGACTTCCAAACCATAAATAGGCTTTAGGAAAGGTGCTGATTTTTGGCAAGCCTATTAGCAGAATCAAAAAGATTGAACCAACAGTATAAATAAGAGCGGCACCGCCTACAGGCCCAAAACTTTCACTAACATTTCTTATCAAACCAACGATTGTGCTCCACAGCACAATCGCCAGTACGCCATATACCGTAGCTTTGTATTGTTCAATCCCTGTCTTCACACTCATCCTCACACTTAATCTATCTCAATAGGCAGTTATTCTTCACCTAATTCTCTGTCACGTTGAACCAAATAAATCAATACCAGAATGATAGTGACAAAGAACCGGAAAGCACTGGATACACCATTCCATTGTTTAGACATCCACATTCCAAACCATTCACCTCCAATTGACATAAATGCCACCTGCCAGGTCAGAAAACCCAAAGTCAGGCCAGCTATCGCAATAGCTTTCTTCTTATTAAAAACAGCAGCATTAGATTTTAAATTCGCCAGTAAGAGAATACCACCGATCCAACACAGCACTGCGGTAAGCGTTTCTAAAAAAATAATTCCAATATAACCAATATGATGTAATACAGGTGAATTGATTGCTCGATAAGTAATGGCAGTATCAGGGAAAACAGTATCCATCATGAATACATGCTGTACAAATGCGAAATTAGTACCATAATCCGTAATGTTGCCAAAAGCGACCAATGTAGCAAACAAGGCAATTGCACAGACAGTCAGAACTTTAGATAAGCGAATAATCATTTGCTGAATCCTCAAAAAATAAGAATAACTTAAGCACTACTAAGATCATAAAGTTTACAAACTATGCCCTATGGATTTCAAGATGCATCGCGACGGCAAGGGAGCGAATCCCCGGGAGCATAGCGAACTATGTGACCGTGGTGAACGAGTGTAGCCAACAAAGAGGCAACTTGAAAGATAACGGATATATCATATAATTTAACAATCATCACCTTATTATCACATATTCAATCGTATGATTATCTTTAGGATATTTCTATCCAATTTGGGATTTATATTTTTCTGTTCATACCATCATCAAATCAGTTATTATCTATTTAATATTTATTTACCTGACTATTCTTTATGGATGATTCTCTGTTTGATGCAATAAAAAACTATTTCAGGCAAAAACTGAGTAGAATGGATTATATTATCAGCTTTATCACAGCGGCGGTTATTCTCGGAGCGCTGATTTTTTTCTCTGGTTATCTGGCAGAAAACAATTATGCCTCCTATATGCAATATGAATTATCAGTATGGTTGTACATGATTTCTATTGGCTTATGGGCAATGTGCTCCTTTGCCACTGTTTATTATTTGATCATAAAAACAGCTTTCAGGTTTAATAGTACGGGGTTATATGGCTGGCCAATATCTATTTTTATTTATCTATGCAGTGTCTTACCAAACTATCTTTCTGACAGAATAATCATGTATTCACCACTTATCAGCCTTGTCGGAATCATTCTTGCGTTTACTCTCCCTGCAAGAAAAAACAGTGATAAAAGGTAATCTTGATCCCATATATCATGAATTTTATTTAATTTTACCTATTGGTAATAGTCGTTATAAAATAAGCGACTATTACTTAGATAAAGAAAGCTTATCATCTTATTACTACTGAATATCTGACCATTTAACAATATCCTATTTTTATAACTGCTTATTTTCACCCTTGTTGAAATAATTAACTATTAAAAATAACGAAAGAGATCTGGATTTAATACAGCGGGAGCTGATAATTCTCGATTAAGAATTGTTGGGGTAAACAGTGATAATAGATTGAAACAAAGTGAAGATGAGTTCGAAGAATAAGCCATGAAAATTTATAATACTGATTATCAGAAAAACCATGCCACAAAAGCCACTTTTATAAAGTTACTTCTGTGACATGATCTTACTCTGATATCAAAAACTATCTTTTATACTTCTCAACCAACGCCAAAGCTATTGACTCAGTTTGCGCATCAGGATTACCACTGATGTCATCTGGCCTAAAATGCATCTGGAATGCACTGATTGTTTTACGGGTATCTTCATCAAGTACACCCGTTTGTGGAATGGTATAGCCATATTTTTCTAATGTCTTCTGTATTAACTCAACAGAAGCTTTTGCATTCCATTTTCTACCGGCCATGTATTTTTCAACGGTTGTATCATCAGGCCATGCACCAATACCTTGTTCGGCCAACCTCTTCCAAGGGAAAAGTTTACCTGGATCATACTTTCTCAGCGGAGCAATATCACTGTGACCGATGACATTTTTCGGTTCAATGTCATAACGCTGGATAATATCCTTTGCCAAACGCATTAATAGATCGAGCTGTTGCTCATTGAATGGATACCATTCCTTCTCAAGCAATCTTTCCGTGAATCCTTTATTGACAATTTCAATCCCAATAGAGGTGTCATTCAAACCCTTTCGGCCATTCCATTCACTCACACCCGCATGCCATGCCCTTTTATCTTCAGGAACCAGCTGCAAAATGACGGGTTTCCCTTTCACATAATCCGGTAATGACGGAATCAAATAATGAGCACTAACTCCACCCTGAGTTAATATACGTAAAGAATCTTCATCATTGACGGCAGTATAGTGAAACACTAAAAACATTACTCTGTCATTCTGACTTTGTGAAGGAAAAGAACTATCAACTTTATAAGTTCCCCTATCTTCCAGATGACGCTGGCTAGAACACCCGGCTAATAACATAAATAAGCCAACTAATATGAGCTTCTTCATAATTTCCCTGTTCCACCTACTTAATTGAAAACAAGATAATAACACAAAGAAATCAAATTAATACAAAATAAAATTTATGTTTTATATGTTTTTTTTATAAACAATGGATTTTGTTCTTGATGTGGCACATTAAGGAAAATGCCTTATTCCCATAGGCAAATGGGAATAAGGCACACAAATGAAAAGTTAAACGCGAAAGGTAATCGCTTCTACATCATTAAATACCATTAACTACCTTTTGTTCTGGTCTTTCACTTATGGTCAGCCATTTGAGCCAAACGGGCACGATTTGCAGTTTCTTCCCAAATACCAACTTCAACCTTTTGCTGAATTTCAGGATACTGATTGATATCGAACATCGGTAACTTCCCAGCACGTCTCTGCTGGTTATAGTCTCTTGCAAGTTTAAATGCGACACCGGAAAGCAGCAAAATAGCGGTCAGATTAGTAATTGCCATCAATGCCATAGATAAATCAGCCATTTTCCAAACCAAAGGCACTTCAGCCAACGCACCAAACATTACCATACCTAATGCCGCTAAACGGAGGATTATCAAGCCCGCTGTGTGATTACGTTCAAGGAAGACAATATTACTTTCCGCATAAGCATAATTCGCAATGATTGATGTGAAAGCGAAAAAGAAGATAGCTAAAGCGATAAATTCAGACCCCCAATCGCCTACTGCTGAAGATAATGCCCGCTGAGTCAGCTCTATTCCACTTATTCCTGAAATATTGCCATCCAGCACACCCGATGAAAGGATGATGACAGCGGTAGCACTACAGATAACGATAGTATCCATAAAAACGCCCAGCATTTGTACATACCCTTGGGATGCTGGATGAGGAGGATACGGAGAAGCTGATGCTGCCGCATTAGGCGCTGACCCCATTCCGGCTTCATTTGAAAACAACCCACGTTGAACACCCTGCGTCATCGCCTGCGCAACACCATAACCAACGGTTCCTGCAACAGCTTCCTGTAAGCCAAACGCACATTTGAAGATCAATGCAAAAACTTCTGGCATGCGTTCAAAGTTATGACCGACGACCCAAAACGCCAAGATCAGATAAGCCGTCGCCATAAAAGGGACAACCAACTCCGCAACTCTGGCAATCGAACGCAAACCACCAAAAATAATGATCCCGCTCAAGATAACCAGTCCAATACCGACATATAATGGGCTAAAATCAAAGGCAAAAACCGCAGCCTGAACAATTGAGTTTGCCTGAACAGCATTAAATACCAGACCAAAAGCAATAATAAGAAATATGGAGAACAGAATGCCCAACCAGCGTACCCCAAGCCCTTTTTCCATATAATAGGCTGGGCCACCGCGGTAATTCCCCTTATCGTCTTTTGTCTTGTACAGCTGAGCAAGTGTGCTCTCGATAAAAGAGGTCGCCATCCCAATCAGAGCAACAACCCACATCCAAAAAATGGCGCCAGGCCCACCAGCTGTTAAAGCGATCGCCACACCAGTAAGGTTACCGGTACCCACTCGTGCAGCTAAACTGGTACATAGAGCCTGAAATGACGAAATACCTGCACTGTCAGATTTTTTACTATTTTTCAATACTGAAAACATATGCCCAAAATGGCGGATCTGTATAAAGCCTGAACGTATAGTGAAGTAAGCACCAGCCCCAAGAAGAAGATAAATCAACACGGAGCCCCAAAGGATGTTGTTAAAAAAGTTAATCAGTTCCGTCAAGATATTTTTCCCCTTATAATTAGCAAACCCAGTCTGACCATAAAATCGTATCCGACAGAATTCATTGCGCTTAATATGCCTTTATAATTAACAAGTAACACAATGCTGTGTGAAAAGAACACAGAGATACTGGTCAGAAAAACGCTATGAGTGTAACACAAGTTTGAAATTGATGTGTAATGTTTACTGACCTTTTTACATTATCCATCAGATTAAATGAATGTTTGATGTACTGCTCTTAGCCGCCAGTTAATAGATTACGTTATTCAATCCACTATTGTCCGTCAGTAACGTCTATACATTCATTAGTCATTAGTGATGCCTCTTGTCGATGGTTGTCAATAAGCTACATATATGAAACTGATTGCTCGCTCCATACAATAACAAGGAGTTGTACCAATGAATCGCTTTTAATTAAATCAACAAGCAATCAATATCAAGAAAAAAAATTCAGAAATAAGATATAGTGATTAATTTTGTGAGCAGATTATCAGCTTTAAGAAAAAAATCGTAATTAATTATAAAAAATTTCACATAATGAGATTCATCATATAAGACACTAAAAAATCAAAAATATAACTCATCACTCCCTATCAGATTACAACGAAATGTCAATGCCATAATGTTAACGCAGGAAATATCATCTCATGAATAACATAACATTCAAAAAACTAATAAAAGGGTAAATGTGTATCAATCTTTCATCCATCGACCTAAAAAGCACAAGGATAAATTATCTTTTTTTAAAATATTTGTGTTAAGTAAATGTTAATATTAAAAAATGCACAATGAATACGCCTCTTTATCTGACTATAATTAATACACACTCGCTTGTTTTGCTATTTTCTGAGCACCTCTAAATATATCCAATATCTCCCCTATGGTATTTCCTGTAAGATTATTATCCAATATTCCCACTAACATATTAAAGTCAAATTACAATAGAATTGACATAACAAGATCTTTCTTATAAAGAATACTCGCTGTTTTCTAGCTGGCCCTTAGAAATAAATAACATTTATCTGACAATTTTCCGGTTGTATATACCCAATAGATTTCAAATTGCATCGCGGCGGCAAGTGAACGCAGCCAACAAAACAGCAGCTTGAAAGATGAAGGGTATAAGTAAAAATTTGATTTCCTACCAGATAGACTGAATACTTTATCAAGTTTGTCAAGAATTCGTCTAATGAACAACAGAAGTCGAATGAAACCAGATATATTACAAACTAAAACCATTACGATAATATCATTACCTAGAGCTTTCCCAAAGCTGAGTCACTAACATATACCCAACGGATTTCGAGATGCATCGCGACGGCAAGGGAGCGAATCCCCGGGGGCATAGAGAACTCTGTAACCGGGGTGAGTGAGTGCAGCCAACAAAGAGGCAACTTGAAAGATAACGGGTATAATTGTACTTTATAAATACAGGCACGAAGTTCAACAGCTCACCATACCAAGATAACCTCATCAAAATCATAGCTGCCATCTGCTGCAACAATTGCTTTACCTTTAAACATCAAAATTTTCCCAAACTAATATTTACACAATTAATTGCAGGCTTCTTAACCTATGAAAACACACACTTAACTCAATTATACATAACTACAATCAATATCTCATTCACCATTTTGTAACAAAATAAATTAATTTCAATAAAAATAATTTACAATTGAAATTATTTTTATGAAAAAATATGAAAAAACTTCTCTTATATGCAACATAAGACTGGATCTTTTATTATCTACTGCTAATATTTTCATTTGTTATCTTTTACAAAAAAAATATGTCTATGAAGTTAATATTGCTTAAATATCTCACTTTTATTCTGAATACATAATTTAAACAATATACGTTGAGGTTATGAATGATGTTAAGAAGAAAAAGGAAGAATCCCACTGATAACAATTTACCTATAAGAGTCTATCGTGGGAGATCTAAATATGAATATCACCCTCCATCGGGAGGTTCAATATCCATTTGCTGTTTAAGTTCACCATTATCTGTCGTTTGGGAGGAATATGAAAAAATCCTTAATAAGGAAAATATGACCAAATAATAAAATTTCAAATATTATACAATAAGTATTATATTTACAGTTATAAAAACAGCGGGAGAACACACTCCCGTTAGCGGTTTTGACCTAGTCACGCTCACAAAAAAGATTTTTACAAGCCATTAAATTAATTATTTAGTTATAACCTCTGATCCCCGTCTATTGCTCATCGGAAAATCTGAAATAAAAATGACTATACCCAATTGGAAATAATTCACAAAAAACTATTAAAGTAAATAGAGTTCTACCACCAAGATTGCTCTAGACAGCCCGTTAATCAGTAAACGAGGCATCTATGAAATTTAGGTCAGCAGTTTTTTCCAGTCCATATGACGTCATACACACAGCGACAGTACCGTTCCAGCATAAACTGGAACATACCGTAACAAAGGTTATAAAGAAGAGAAAAAAACAATAGGTGAGAAAATGACTAACCGCAACTTACGAAATTTTGCAAGTTACTGGATCAAAGTTGCCGCCTTAAAAATATACTCTTTGAAAAGCAGCGCTAACGCCGCAGCAACAATAGACCATTGAAGACGGTCAAATTTACCTTCAAGTTTGTCAAAACGTTTATCAACAGACTCGAATCGTTTATCAATAGATTCGAATCGTCGGTTAATAATCTCAAATTGTTTGTTAACAGACTCGAACCGCTGGTCAATATCAGATCTCAGTGACGCAAAGGAAAACTCACTCTCACGGCGCAAATTATCAACACTTTCCTGAGTCGCAAGATGTTGCATATTCTGCCCACGATGCAAAAGAGCGTTCAGAACATCACTTGTACTAAATTCTATTTTTTTATCATTTGAATCACTCATCTTACCCTCCATATTGGACAGAACAAATATTAACCTTAGTATACACCCCGCCATATGTGAGTTGCAAAATTTGAAACATTCATCCTCCACAGAAGGATTAACTACCGTGGAGGTGTCTGACGATTTCAGATTACATATGCTGGATAATAGCGTCACCAAATTCGCTACATTTCAACAGTTTAGCCCCTTCCATCAGGCGCTCAAAATCATAAGTCACGGTCTTCGCAGCAATCGCGCCTTCCATACCTTTAACAATCAGATCAGCGGCTTCTATCCAACCCATATGGCGTAACATCATTTCAGCGGAAAGAATAACTGAACCTGGGTTCACTTTATCCTGACCAGCATATTTAGGCGCAGTACCATGAGTGGCTTCAAACAAAGCGCATTCATCACCAATGTTTGCGCCCGGAGCGATACCAATACCACCTACCTGAGCAGCCAGCGCATCAGAAATATAGTCACCATTTAGGTTCATACAAGCGATAACGTCATATTCAGCAGGGCGCAGCAGAATCTGTTGCAGGAAAGCATCTGCGATCACATCTTTGACAATGATCTCTTTACCATTTTTCGGGTTGCTAATTTTCACCCAAGGGCCGCCATCAAGCAATTCACCACCGAACTCTTCACGAGCTAACTGATAACCCCAGTCTTTAAAAGCGCCTTCGGTGAATTTCATAATGTTGCCTTTATGAACCAGAGTCACAGATTCACGGTCATTATCAATCGCGTATTCAATAGCAGCACGAACCAAACGTTTAGTACCTTCTTCAGAGCATGGTTTCACACCAATACCACACTGTTGTGGGAAGCGGATTTTACTCACCCCCATTTCATCTTGAAGGAATTTAATTACTTTATCCGCTTCGGCAGAACCCGCTTTCCATTCGATACCTGCGTAAATATCTTCAGCGTTTTCACGGAAGATCACCATATCCGTCAACTCAGGTTGTTTAACCGGACTTGGCGTTCCCTGGTAGTAACGAACCGGGCGAAGACAAACATACAGATCTAATTGTTGACGCAATGCCACATTCAAGGAGCGGATACCACCACCAACCGGCGTCGTCAGAGGGCCTTTGATGGCAACGCGGTATTCACGGATCAGATCCAGAGTTTCATCCGGTAACCAAACATCTTTGCCGTACACATGAGTAGATTTTTCACCTGTGTAGATTTCCATCCAAGAAATTTTACGCTCACCCTGATAGGCTTTCTGAACCGCTGCATCGACAACTTTCAGCATTGCAGGGGTAACATCAACACCAATCCCATCCCCTTCGATATAAGGAATGATTGGGTTATTCGGAACAACCAGTTTACCTTTAGCGTCGACTGTTATTTTTTTACCTTCCGCCGGAATAACTACTTTGCTTTCCATTAACCTCTCCTTTCAAGTAAGCGTAATACCTTGTTAATTTTTTGTAAGGGACGTGTCAATACTACTTGAATATTCTGCAAACGCCAATCAATAGCAGACTAATGTATAATATCCCTCCCTTATTTGCTCAGTGGCCTATGATGACAAATTTCTCTGTTAAAAAACACAAACTTAACCGATTCAGCCAAAGAAAAATATCAAATTCTGTCAAAAAACTAACAGGACCTCGCCGAGTGCTGATATTTAACAAACCTTACGACGTTTTACCCCAGTTCACTGATGAAATGGGCAGAACCACGCTGAAAGACTTTATCCCGTTTCCTGATGTTTATGCCGCCGGACGTCTGGATCGTGACAGTGAAGGATTATTAATTTTAACTAATGACGGTAAACTTCAAGCACAACTGACCCAACCGGGGGAAAAAACTGCCAAAGTTTATTATGTTCAAGTTGAAGGGATTCCAGATGAAGAATCACTCGATAAACTGCGTAAGGGCATCATTCTAAAAGATGGGCTAACTCTGCCCGCAGGTGCTGAGTTAGTTCGTGAACCAACCTGGCTCTGGGTTCGTCATCCGCCAATTCGTGAACGTAAAAGCATTCCGGTAAGCTGGTTAAAAATCACACTTTATGAAGGCCGAAACCGTCAAGTGCGCAGAATGACAGCTCATGTTGGTTTTCCTACACTTCGATTGATCCGTTTTAGTATGGGAACCTTACAATTAGGCGAAATGAAACCCGGTGAATGGAAGGAGATCAATTTTGTTTAGCCCTCATGTCACAGTTGCCTGCATTGTCCATGCTCAAAATAAATTCCTGGTAGTTGAAGAGACAATTAATGGCAAAGCATTATGGAATCAACCGGCTGGTCATCTTGAAGCCGATGAAACACTATTACAGGCGGCAGAACGTGAATTATGGGAAGAAGCCGGTATCCGGGCTACGCCACAAGCGTTGCTGAAAATTCATCAGTGGGTTGCACCAGACAACACACCATTTATCCGTTTTCTATTTCTGGTTGAAATGGAACAACAAATAGCCACCAATCCACAGGACAGTGATATTGACTGTTGCCACTGGGTTACGGCAGAACAAATACTAAACAGCACCTGTCTTCGTTCTCCACTTGTTGCCGAAAGTATCCGCTGTTATCTGCAAAACAAAAAACACCCTCTTACGATACTGGATAATTATGCCGCGTCGTTCAATTAGCAGTAAAACAGTCATGCGCTTGATGCACCCTCGCTTGCAACGTGTTAAAGTACGGCGCTTGTTTTTTTCTCCAGTGAGATTCCCATGTCAGATAACAGCCAGAAAAAAGTCATTGTCGGCATGTCCGGCGGTGTAGATTCCTCCGTTTCCGCATACTTATTACAACAGCAAGGTTATCAAGTGTCTGGCTTGTTCATGAAGAATTGGGAAGAGGACGATAATGAAGAATACTGTTCAGCCGCGACTGATCTGGCTGATGCCCAATCTGTTTGTGACAAACTGGGCATTGAACTTCATACCGTCAATTTTGCTGCCGAATATTGGGATAATGTTTTCGAGCATTTCCTTTCTGAATATAAAGCGGGCAGAACCCCTAATCCAGATATTCTGTGCAACAAAGAAATTAAATTTAAAGCATTTCTGGAATTCGCCGCTGAAGATTTAGGGGCAGATTACATCGCTACAGGTCATTATGTTCGTCGCAAGGATATTAACGGAAAAAGCCAGTTACTACGTGGACTCGACAATAATAAAGATCAGAGTTACTTCTTATATACCTTGAGCCACCAGCAAATTGCCCAAAGTCTGTTTCCTGTCGGTGAATTAGAAAAACCGGAAGTTCGCCGTATTGCTGAACAAATCGGTTTGGTGACAGCAAAGAAAAAAGATTCCACAGGTATCTGCTTTATTGGTGAACGCAAATTCCGTGATTTCCTCGGCCGTTACTTACCCGCCAAACCTGGCCCGATTGTTACTGTGGATGGTGAAACCCTCGGTGAACATCAAGGGCTGATGTACCATACACTCGGTCAACGTAAAGGTTTGGGAATCGGTGGTACAAAGGACGGCAACGAAGAGCCGTGGTACGTAATAGATAAAGATATTCAGAATAACATGCTGATCGTAGCTCAGGGGCATGAACATCCTCGCCTGATGTCTACCGGCCTTATTGCCCAACAGCTTCATTGGGTAGACAGACAACCATTGACTGAAGAAATCCATTGTGTGGTCAAAACACGCTATCGTCAGCAGGATATTCCTTGTACTGTCACACCAATAAACGAAGATAAAATAGAAGTACGCTTTGCTAACCCCGTCGCCGCAGTTACACCCGGCCAATCAGCGGTCTTTTATCAGGGTGAAATCTGTCTTGGCGGTGGCGTGATTGAACAACGTTTGCAGGAGTAATTGTGGCAAAGAATTATTACAATATTACACTAGCGCTGGCAGGAATTTGCCAGTCAAGTCGTCTGGTGCAACAACTTGCCCATGAAAACCAGTGTGATACCGATGCTGTTGCAACTATGGTGAATAGCATCCTAAACACTAACCCAGCATCTGTTTTAGATGTATTTGGCAATCATGAACACAATCTGCGGATCGGGCTGGACGCAATGCTGGGGATATTTGATGGCGGTAATAATAGTGTTTCCGCCGATCTTACCCGCTATATGTTAAGTCTTATGGCACTGGAACGCCGTCTGAATAAACATCAGGAAGCTTCCGATGCACTTGGTAACCGTATTAATCTGTTAGAACGTCAGCAGGCATATTTTGAGCCAATGTCAGAAGGTATGTTCAACGCATTGGCGGGTATTTACGTCGATGTCGTCAGCCCACTTGGCCCACGTATCCAAGTGACGGGTTCCCCTGATGTTCTACGTAATCCACTTGTACAGGCGAAAGTCCGGGCTATTCTGCTATCTGGAGTCCGTTGCGCCGTCTTATGGCAGCAGGTCGGCGGCGGTCGCCTGCAATTAATGTTTTCTCGTCAACGCCTGGTACAACAGGCGAAAGATATTCTTGCTCATTGTTAAATAAAACCCAGGAGTTGCTACCAATGGAATTATCCTCACTGACTGCTATTTCTCCAATTGACGGCCGTTACGGCAACAAAGTCAGCGTATTACGTGCCATTTTTAGTGAGTTTGGCTTATTGAAATTCCGCGTGCAGGTTGAAGTACGTTGGCTGCAAGAACTGGCAGAATGTGCTGAAATTAAAGAAGTCCCTGCTTTTGATGCAGACGCAAACGCTTACCTGGATGGAATTATCGAAAATTTCAATGAACAGGATGCAATGCGTATCAAAACTATCGAACGCACCACTAACCACGATGTCAAAGCAGTGGAATATTTTCTGAAAGAAAAAATTGCACATATTCCTGCACTACATAAAGTTTCCGAATTTATTCACTTTGCTTGTACTTCTGAGGATATCAACAACCTGTCTTATGCGCTGATGCTGCAAACAGCCCGTGAAGAGGTACTTTTACCGCAATGGCGTCAGATAATTGATACCATCAAAAAAATGGCGGGTGAATATCGAGACTTACCTCTGTTATCTCGTACTCACGGCCAACCGGCTACTCCTTCCACTGTAGGTAAAGAGTTTGCAAACGTCGCTCACCGAATGGAACGCCAGTATCGCCAACTGGAACAAATCGAAATATTAGGCAAAATCAATGGTGCAGTAGGTAACTATAATGCCCATATAGCCGCTTACCCACAGGTTGACTGGCATCAGTTCAGTGAAACTTTTGTGACTTCACTTGGCATCAAATGGAATCCATACACGACTCAAATCGAACCTCATGATTATATTGCTGAATTGTTCGATTCTATCGCTCGTTTCAACACAATTCTAATCGATTTCAACCGTGACACTTGGGGTTACATCGCGCTTAACCATTTCAAACAGAAAACAGTTGCCGGCGAAATCGGTTCTTCCACTATGCCACACAAAGTCAACCCAATTGATTTTGAAAACTCCGAAGGTAATCTGGGGCTGGCAAATGCGGTATTGGGTCATCTGTCCAGTAAATTACCCGTTTCCCGCTGGCAGCGTGATCTGACAGATTCAACCGTCTTGCGTAACCTTGGTGTTGGTCTGGGATACGCTCTGATTGCTTATCAATCGACGATGAAAGGTTTAAATAAGCTGGAAGTCAATAAACAACACCTGCTAGATGAGTTGGATCAGAATTGGGAAGTACTTGCTGAACCCATCCAGACAGTTATGCGTCGCTATGGTATCGAAAAGCCTTATGAGAAACTCAAAGAACTCACCCGCGGTAAACGTGTCAATGCTGAAGGGATGAAGACCTTTATCGATGGACTAGATTTACCCGAAGAAGAGAAAACACGCCTGAAAGCAATGACACCGGCAAATTATATTGGCCGTGCAATTACTCTGGTTGATGAATTGAAGTAATCGATATTCCACAGACGGATAAAACATCCGTCTGTTACTACTCTTATATAAACCAATCCCAAACACACATTAAAGTTATATTCTATATTTCCACTTGACGTCTTGCTGTTACATATCCATGTATCTAACATGTTTGGTGAAGTCTATTGTATTGAATTTTTTGCGAGCAATTTTGTCTATAATACCCAATAGATTTCAAGATGCATCGAGACGGCAAGGGAGCGTATCCCCGGGAGCAGAGATAACTCTGTGACCGGGGTGAGTGAGTGCAGCCAACAAAGAGGCAACTTGAAAGATAACAGGTATATAACAGTCTTAATGACCTGTTATCATATACTGCTTGCTGGAGTTTAGAAGGAATATTCCATGCGGATATTGATTGTTGAAGACAATATGTTATTACGCCACCATTTAACGGTACAACTTCGTGACACGGGTCATCTGGTTGATGCTGCCGCAAATGCTAAAGAAGCTGATTACTATCTGGCAGAGAGCGAACCCGATATCGCTATCGTTGACCTTGGTTTGCCCGGAGAAGACGGTTTGAGTCTGATCCGTCGCTGGCGCCAGAAAGATGAGAAACTTCCTATTCTTGTTCTGACCGCTCGTGAAAGCTGGCAGGAAAAAGTCACCGTTCTTGATGCAGGGGCGGATGACTATGTCACCAAGCCATTTCATCTTGAGGAAATCATTGCCCGTATGCAGGCACTCCTGCGCCGTAATAATGGGCTGGTTTCCCAAATTATTGAATTTCCCCCGTTCAGAATTGATCTGTCACGCAAAGAATTAACAATTTATGGTGAAAGTGTCAAACTGACGGCTTTTGAATATAAAATTGTTGAAATATTGATGTGCAATAGCGACAAAATTGTCACTAAAGAGTCATTAATGCGTCAATTATATTCCGATGCTGAACTGCGCGAAGGCCATTCCATTGATGTTTTAATCGGACGGTTAAGAAAGAAAATACAAGATATTTGGCCTTATGAAGCTATCGTGACTGTTCGCAGCCAAGGCTATCGCTTTGATGTATAAAATTTTAATGTGCAAAAAAGTGCTTAAACGTAAAAAGCAACCTTTTTCACTCCGTACCCGGTTTCTAATGGCGACTGCCGCAGTCATTCTGGCTCTGACAATGTCTTATGGTATTGTTGCTATTGTCGGTTACCTGGTCAGTTTTGACAAAACCGCTTATACACTATTACGTAGTCAGAGTAACTTGTTTTTCAGCCTTGCTCAGTGGAACAACAATAAGCTGGATATTTCAGTACCACCCAATTTCACACTAAATAACCCGTCATTAGTTCTGATTTATAACAACAAAGGCACTATCCTTTGGCGTCAACGCCATATCCCAAAAGTAGAAAGATCTATCCCGAGTGAATGGTTGAAGGAAGATGGTTTATATGAACTGGATACTGACCTGAAAAGCAGCCGAGACTTGTTAAAAGACTCGACCAATATGCAGGGGCAATTAGGCAAACTTAATACTCTCAACGAAAATGAAGATAACGAGCTAACCCATTCCGTTTCCGTTAATAGATATCATTCGACAACACATCTGCCAGAATTGACTATCGTAGTGATTGATACCATTCCACAGGACTTACAGAAAACAGTTCTGGTGTGGGAATGGTTCGGCTATGTATTGATTGCCAACCTTATTCTGGTTATTCCATTAATCTGGCTGGCTGCTCACTGGAGTTTACGGCCAATCAAATCGCTTATTCATCAGGTCGGCTCATTAGAAAAAGGTGAGCGAGAAAAATTGGATGAGAATCCACCGACTGAGCTACGGGGATTAGTTCGTAACCTTAATGTTCTGCTCAATAATGAACGCAACCGCTATACAAAATACCGCACAACACTGGCCGATCTGACACACAGCCTGAAAACACCGCTAGCTGTTTTACAATCAACTCTCCGTTCTTTACGCAGCAGTAAGCAGATGACCATTGAACAGGCAGAACCTATCATGCTTGAACAAATAGGCCGTATTTCTCAGCAGATAGGTTACTATTTGCACCGGGCCAGTATGCGCGGTGATCATAGCATCATTATGCGGGAAGTTTCTTCTGTTCCAGCTTTACTGGATAGTTTGTGCAGCGCTTTAACAAAAGTCTATCAACGCAAAGGCGTCAGTCTCACGTTAGATGTATCGCCGGAAATCACCTGGCTTGGTGAAAAAAATGACTTTATGGAAGTCATGGGCAATGTCCTGGAAAATGCCTGTAAGTATTGCCTTGAATTTGTCGAGATCTCCGCAACTATGGATCATAATTCGGTAATGATCATTGTTGATGACGATGGACCTGGTGTCCATATTAATAAACGGGAAATGATTTTCCAGCGGGGTCAACGTGTCGATACCTTACAACCGGGTCAGGGGCTTGGATTATCCATTGCTTCTGAAATCATTGAGCAATATAAAGGAGATATCAGTATCAGTGACAGTCCGCTTGGCGGCGCCAGAATTTGCGTTATATTCCGTTGCCAGCAAGTTAATGATGACGATTAACCAAATATGCCTGTGTAGTCTGATACTCAATTTAACTATTTCGTTATAATATCCTAAAACTCACCTCAACTCAGGATGTCACTATGGACTATCAGTTGAATCTGGACTGGCAGGCGTTTTTACAAAATCATTGGCAAAAACGACCTCTGCTGATTAAACAAGGTTTTCGTCAATTCATTGATCCCCTTACTCCCGATGAACTGGCCGGCTTGGCTATGGAAAATGAAGTTGATTGCCGCTTGGTCAGTCAGAAAAATGGCCGTTGGGATGTTTCCCATGGTCCATTCGAAAGTTACGATCATTTAGGTGAAAAAGATTGGTCATTACTGGTACAGGCAGTTAACCACTGGCATCATCCCTCCTCTGCATTAATGCAACCATTCCGTGCGCTATCTGACTGGCGCATGGACGATCTGATGGTCTCTTTCTCCGTTCCTGGCGGGGGTGTTGGCCCACATCTTGACCAATACGATGTATTTATCATCCAGGGAATGGGACGCCGTCGCTGGCGCATTGGGGAGAAAGTGCCAATGAAGCAACACTGCCCTCATCCTGATCTGCTACAAGTCGATTCATTTGATGCCATCATCGATGAAGAGATGGAGCCAGGTGATATTCTCTATATTCCACCCGGATTTCCACATGAAGGCTACGCCACTGAAGATTCATTGAATTATTCAGTTGGTTTTCGTGCACCCAATACCCGTGAGCTATTCAGTAGTTTTGCTGATTACCTACTGGCTAATGATTTAGGTGGCTATCGCTACAGTGATCCCAATCTGACTTTACGCGACAATCCGGCATTGGTGCAAAAAGATGAGCTATCCGCACTACACTCAATGATGAGTGAATTATTGACACAACCCGAAACTTTCCAACAATGGTTTGGTGAATTTATCTCTCAGTCACGGCATGAGCTTGATATTGCCCCACCAGAACCACCTTATGAAAGTGATGAAATTTATGAATTAATGAAACAAGGCGAAAATCTCCATCGTCTTAATGGATTACGGGTTATAAGAATCGGTGATCAATGCTTTGTTAACGGAGAATTAATAGATACACCTCATCTTAATGCTGCTGACATTCTTTGCCACCACTATGAAATTAATGCCGAAATGCTTGGTGAAGCGATAGATGATGTTCGTTTTATCAGCCTGCTCACGGCATTAATAAACAGTGGTTACTGGTACTTTAATGATTGATACATCACTACAAGAGGTAAATTTAAACGGAATCGTTCAAAAGTCCATTAATTCTGTTTAACATCTAACCCAATTATTAATTCACTGCCTCTTAATCAAACCTCCTGATTAAGAGGCAATTCCTAAAGGTTGCATTAATTATCTCTATATCAACCCGATGAATATTAAATTTAATTAATTATTTCCATGTTTCTTTTTTGTCTATTCATACTGGGGCAAATTAGCTAATGCTGCAAAACTCCTGAATTTTTCCCAATTTTTTTAGACAACAGAGCGGTCAATTCAGCAATACGCATAACGACACTTACAGCTTGTTCCATTCCTTCCAGCGAAACAAATTCATGTTTACCATGATAATTATATCCCCCCATAAATATATTCGGACAAGGCAAACCACGAAATGACAATTGTGCTCCATTAGTACCACCACGAATAGGCTTAATGATGGGTTCAATATCACAATCCAGCATTGCCTGTTTTGCAATCTCAATAACATGTGGATATTTGATAACTTCATCGTGCATATTGTAATAATTGTCATCGATAGTCAGTTCGATATAACAATCAGGATGTAACCCCTTACCTGCTTTTTCAGCAACTTTGATCATCTTTTTTTTACGTTCTTCGAAATTATTTCGATCAAAATCACGAATGATATAATGCATTTCAGCACGCTCTACCGTACCTTTAATTCGTTGCAGATGATAAAAGCCTTCATATCCATCCGTATGTTCCGGCGTTTCTCCTGATGGCAATTCCTGATGAATGCAGATTGCCAGCGACAAAGCATTAATCATGACCCCTTTGGCATTACCAGAATGAATATTATTGCCAACAATCTTGACTGTTACTACCGCCGCATTAAAATTTTCAAATGCTAATTCACCCACACCACCACCATCAACGGTATACGCCCACTCAGCATCAAATGAATCAATATCAAAATAACGTGCTCCCTTACCTATCTCTTCGTCAGGTGTAAACGCTATTCGAATATCACCATGTAAAATATTGCTATTCTTCAGGCGAACCATGGCCGTAATGATCTCTGCAATACCCGCTTTATCATCGGCACCAAGCAGTGTTCTACCATCTGTGGTAATCAGCGTTTTTCCTAACATACTATGCAATACAGGAAACATAACTGGCGATAACACTTCATCACCGCATCCTAAAGCGATGTCACCCCCCCGATAATTTTCTAACATTTGTGGGTTCACATTTTTTCCAGAAAAATCTGGCGAAGTATCAAGATGGGCAATAAAGCCGATAACCGGTACAGGCCACGGTGTATTAGCCGGTAATGTTGCCATTACACAGCCATGTTCACTTTGTACCACATTAGAGAAACCCAGCTCTATTAGCTCCTGCTTCAATGCCTTGGCAAGTTTAAGCTGACCATTACTGCTAGGAATGGTTTTCGCTGACAGTTTTGACTGAGTATCAAAAGAAATGTATTTAAAAAAACGCTCTAATAATCTGTCCATTGTTCTCTTCCCCCCGGGACTTTAGCTGTCCATTATGAGGAAGAGAAACACAATAATTATTGCGTCAAATCAGCTTTAAATTCTTTTATCTTATCAATTAACCTTTGGACATACTCATCCACTATTTTACTGGCTGGTCCATAGTGCTTTTCATCAAATAGGCTTTCTACCTGACTTGGTTCCAGATTCAATTCCACCGTATGTGCGCCTGATAGTTTAGCTTCATGCACAAATCCAGCCGCAGGATAAACATGCCCGGAGGTGCCGATCGCAATGAAAATATCTGCCTGAGCCAGTGCAGAATAGATCTCTTCCATACCCAAAGGCATTTCACCAAACCAAACAATATGTGGACGCAACGGTGATGGGAACTGACAGCAATGACAACGCTCATCTGTAGCCAATGCACCTGTCCATTCAAACACTTGCCCAGATTGGCAGCAACGGATCTTAAGTAACTCACCATGCATATGTACCGTACGACAACTACCTGCCCGTTCATGAAGATTATCAATATTCTGAGTAATCAACAGAAAATGGTCACCCAGTTCGTGCTCCAGCGCGGCTAAAGCATAATGCGCTGTGTTCGGCTTTATGTCCGGTTGTTGTAGTTGACGCCGCCGGGCATTATAAAACGCCTGTACCAAGTCTGGATCTTTCTGAAAACCTTCAGGTGTAGCAACATCTTCCACCCGATGTTCTTCCCACAACCCATCAGAAGAACGGAAAGTCCGAATGCCCGATTCAGCTGAAATACCCGCACCAGTCAATACCACTACATAAGGTTTTTTCATATCAAATGCCAATCGATTATCCCTATAGAAAATTCGGCTACGAAATCGCTGATGCCTCAAACGCTTAACCTTACGAAACCGACAAAGCCGACTACGAACACGCATACTGATTTCCTTTAAGATTTCTCAATAATGCTTAAGTTTCTGTTTCCTTTACACCATAGCGCTTTTGTTCAGCTGATGCCAATAATAGGTTTATTATCTCCCACTTAAAATCTGTGCCGGATCAAGCCTGCTTGCCCGTCTTGCCGGATACCAACTTGCCAGCAAACTCAAAATCAGCGCAGTCGCTAAAACGAACAAAACATCCATGCTATGTAACTCTGATGGTAAGAAATCGATGAAGTAAACATCACCGGAAAGGAATTGATGGCCGATCAGCTTTTCCAGCCCATGGATAAGTGAAGTCAGATTAAGTGATGCTAATATTCCGACTACAGCACCTGCGATACTGCCTGTCATCCCCGTCAGTAATCCATACCAGAGAAAAACCGCTCTGATTTGTCCATCTTTTGCTCCCAGTGTTCGTAAGATAGCAATATCCCTGCTTTTATCTTTTACCGCCATAACCAAGGTAGAAACGATATTGAAACACGCCACACCAATCACCAGAATCATAGCCAGATACATAATGCTGCGTACCATCTGAATATCCTGATACATATAGCCGTAATTTCTTATCCAACTGCTGATATAGACATATTCCTGTGATGCTTCTCCAGCCACCCTTACTCGCTGATTGGCAGCAAACACATCATCAACTTTAATAGCAATTCCAGTGATCCCTTGGTCATAATCCAGATATTGCTGTGCATCAGCCAAGGGAATCAAAGCCAGACTATGATCAAGTAAGCCACTCAGTTGAAAAATCCCGCTGACCTGTAAACGAATCCGCTTTGGTTGCAACAGTTTCATCTCTGGATCGTTGTTTGGGATCATAACAGTCAGCCAATCACCCTGTTTAACCTTCAAAGCATTAGCAACCCCTTGCCCCAAAATGACCTGCTGATGACCCGCCTGAAAGTGTTGCCATGCATTATCCTGCACAAACGTTGGTAATGAACTAACCTGAGCCTCTGTGACTAAATCAACACCTCTTACCTGAACGGCATGTAGACTAGCGCCTTTTTCCATCAATCCAGTGAAAGTAATATAAGGTGAAGCCGCAACCACACCAGCTGTGTTTTTCACCCGTCCTAATGCAGATTGCCACCGTTCAAGAGGCTGATTAACCGCATAGATTTCACCATGAGGAACAACGGAAAGTATCCTGTTCCTCAATTCCCGCTCAAAACCGTTCATGGCACTCAAGCCAATAATCAAGACCGCGACACCAAGCATAATCCCCAAAGTAGAGATCACCGAAATCAGGGATACCATTCCACCACGACGGCGCCCCCGGCTGAATCGAAGAGCAGTAACTAGAGAAAGAGGCAAATTTGCCATTACAATGCCCTCGTCAGGGTCAATTCATCTTGCAAATAGCCGTCACGCATCTCTACCTGACGATCCAATTTGCTGGCAAGTTTCAAATCATGGGTAACCACCAAAAACCCGGTTCCCTGCTGCCAGTTAAGTTTACCCAGTAACTCAAAAATACTATCTGCATTACGTAAATCAAGGTTGCCAGTGGGTTCATCAGCCAAAACTAAAGAAGGTTCATTAACTAATGCTCTGGCAATCGCCACACGCTGACGTTCACCACCCGATAATTCTGATTGGCGGTGATGAGCACGCTTCTCCAGACCAACCGCCGCCAACATTTCCAACGCTTTCTTCTGTGCTTGATTCCGATTTTTACCGCCAATCAGCAGCGGCATAGCCACATTTTCTATCGCGTTAAAATCTGGCAACAGGTGGTGAAACTGATAAATAAAGCCTAATTCATGATTGCGCAATTCTGCTCTGGCTCTGGAAGACATTTTATTCAGAGACTCCCCTTTAAACAAAACGTCACCGGAAGTCGGTGTATCCAATCCACCAAGCAAATGCAATAGCGTACTCTTACCTGACCCCGAACTTCCTACAATCGCCATCATTTCGCCCTGATTGATAGCAAAAGTGACATTTTTCAGTACTTCGGTCAGTACTTGCCCTTCTTGATATTTTTTACACAGATTATTACACAGCAATAATGGTTGATTATTCATAACGCAAAGCCTCAGCAGGTTGGGTGGCAGCGGCACGCCAGGAAGGATATAACGTAGATAATAGGGCAATAACTATCGCTGAAATTGCAATTGTAGCGACTTGCAATGGCTCAATAGCAACAGGTAACTCAACACCTGAAGTCAACAGGCCAATAAGTGGCATTAAGTTATTAAGCTGGCTCGAAAGCAGAACACCAAGCCCAGTTCCCAATAATGTACCGATAATCCCGGCACCCGCTCCTTGGATCATAAAAATCGCCATGACCTGACGGCGTGTCAGTCCCTGGGTTTGCAAAATCGCCACTTCACCCTGTTTTTCCATCACCAGTAAACCAAGAGAAGTAATGATATTGAATGCAGCCACAGCAATAATCAGACTCAACAATAAACCCATCATGTTTTTTTCCATCCTTACAGCCTGGAAAAATTCACCTTTACGTTCACGCCAATCTTTCCATAACAACCCTTCAGGCATGGTTTGCAAGCTCAAGCGATCCACCGCCAACGGTTCTTTGAGATAGAGACGCCAGCCAGTAATATTATCCTGCGGGTAACGCATCAAACGGGCAGCATCTTGTTGATTCACCAGAATCTGTGTGCCATCTACTTCACTGTTAGAAGCAAAAGTACCCACAATCATAAACAAACGTTGACTCGGAATACGCCCCATTGGTGTCAATTGGCTTGCACCTGGCACCATCAGGCGAACTCGATCTCCGCGTTTTACTCCAAGCTCCACCGCCAACTTTTCGCCCAAAATAGCATGATAACTGCCGGGTTCAAGTTGATAGCGAGCAGTGTTAACCAAGTATTCAGTCAGTGGTTCATACTCATCTGAAGTAATACCCAACATCACACCCACACCGACATTACGGGCGCTTTGCAATACAACGTCGCCCATAACCAATGGTGTAATCCTGTTGACTTGCTCTAGGTTCGAAAGTTCACTAGCAGGATGTTGTACGGGATCTAGAGAACCACTTGCCGACGTCACAACAGCCTGCGGCATCAAGCCAAGAATACTGGTTTCCAATGAACGCTCAAAACCATTCATCACTGACAATACAGTGATTAATGCGGCGACACCAAGAGTAATACCGATTGTTGACAGCCATGAAACAAACCGACCAAATTTGTCAGCCGCACGGCCACGCATATACCGCAAACCTATAAATAATGAGACAGACTGAAACATGAAATCTGTTACGCCCCTGTTGCCAAAGCAAAGTGTTCGGGGATAATAAAGGGTAGCTATACTTTATGGAACCACCAACGCCCAAATCTGTGGTTTTTTTTATTTTTTCTCAACCTGCCAGCGTGTTTATTTTAAGACCATTATAGGTCAAAAAATCTGTTGGGAATGGGCTGAATCATAGAGAACACATTAACGCTTATGTCCTCAAAATACCGTTATGAACTTCCTGAACGCTGCGGTGATAGCCGCCAGTTAGGTCGGCTCACTGGCGCAGCCTATGCTGTAGAGTGTGCTGAAATTGTCGAACGCCATCAAGGTCCTGTCGTACTGATAACCAAGGATATGCAAAACGCTTTACGTCTGCATGATGAAGTCCATCAGTTTACCGACTGTCCTATCAATATACTTTCTGACTGGGAAACACTGCCCTATGACAGTTTTTCTCCTCATCAGGAAATTATTTCCAACCGCCTGTCTACACTTTATCGTCTGCCAACGGTAACCAAGGGTGTTTTAATCCTGCCGGTAAACACCTTAATGCAGCGGGTTTGCCCACATGAATATCTTCACGGGCATGCATTGGTTATGCATAAAGGACAAAAGCTCTCACGGAATAAACTCCGCGCTGAACTGGAACAGGCGGGCTATCGCAGCGTTGAACAGGTTCTCGAACATGGTGAATTTGCCACCCGAGGCGCATTGCTTGACCTTTTTCCAATGGGAAGCGAGCATCCTTATCGTATCGATTTTTTCGATGATGACATTGATAGCCTGCGAATTTTTGATGTTGACAGTCAGCGCACGCTAACTGAGGTCAAGCAAATCAACTTATTACCTGCTCATGAATTTCCAACAGATAAAGAAACTATTGAACTGTTTCGCAGCCAGTGGCGGGAACGTTTCGAAGTCCGTCGTGATAGTGAGCACATTTATCAGCAAGTTAGTAAAGGCACGTTACCAGCCGGGATAGAATATTGGCAACCGCTGTTTTTCAAACAACCCTTGCCCTCGTTGTTTGATTATCTACCAGATAATACCTTGATTATTATCAGCCAAGAAGTCAACAGCTCTGCTGAGCGCTTCTGGCAAGATGTTCAACAGCGTTTTGTGAATCGTAAAATTGATCCAATGCGACCGCTTTTACCACCGGAAGAACTTTGGCTTCCAGCTGATAAGCTGTTCTCTGAACTGAAAAATTGGCCTCGTATTCAACTCAAAACGGAAGAACTTAGTAAAAAAGCCAGCCATACAAATCTTGATTATCAACGACTACCTGATCTATCTATTGTCGCACAAAATAAAGCACCGCTGGATAAACTTCGCCGTTTCCTTGAGCAATTCAGTGGCCGTGTTATTTTCTCCGTTGAGAGCGAAGGCCGCAAAGAAACATTGCAAGAATTGTTGTCACGGATAAAGATTAAACCAATTAAAATCAGCAAACTGGATGAAGCTCAGGAACCGGGTCACTTTTTAATGATTGGTGCAGCTGAACATGGTTTTATTGATAACAAGAATGAACTTACTCTGATCTGTGAAAGTGACATGCTTGGGGAGCGTGTTGTCCGCCGCCATCAGGATACTCGCCGTACTATTAATACCGATACCCTGATCCGTAACCTTGCAGAATTACGCCCCAGCCAGCCAGTCGTCCATCTGGAACATGGTGTTGGCCGTTATCAGGGATTAACCACTCTCGAAGCAGGTAGCATTAAAGCAGAATACTTGATATTGAGCTATGCTGGTGATGACAAACTCTATGTCCCTGTGTCTTCACTGCATCTGATTAGTCGCTACGCAGGTGGTGCAGATGAAAACGCCCCATTACATAAATTGGGTGGAGAGACATGGAGCAAGGCCCGCCTGAAAGCGGCTGAAAAAGTACGTGATGTCGCCGCCGAACTGCTCGATATTTATGCTCACCGTGCCGTAAAACCAGGATTTGCATTTAAGCATGATCAGGAACAATACCAATTATTCTGCCAAAGCTTCCCATTTGAAACTACGCCAGATCAAGAACAGGCTATCAACGCCGTTCTAAATGATATGCGTCAGCCAATAGCAATGGATCGCCTAATTTGCGGTGATGTGGGATTTGGTAAAACTGAAGTTGCTATGCGCTCCGCATTTCTGGCCGTCCATAATGATAAACAAGTGGCTGTACTGGTTCCGACAACGCTTCTGGCCCAGCAACATTTTGACAATTTCCGTGACCGTTTTGCTAATTGGCCTATACGTATTGAGATGATATCCCGCTTTCGCAGCGCAAAAGAGCAACAGCAAGTGGTTGAAATGGCAGCCGCTGGTAAAGTAGACATTATCATCGGTACTCATAAATTACTGCAAAGTAACCTGCGCTGGAAAGATCTTGGTTTGTTAATTGTCGATGAGGAGCACCGGTTTGGTGTACGTCACAAAGAGCAGATTAAAGCCATGCGTGCGGACGTCGACATTTTGACGCTTACCGCAACCCCCATTCCGCGGACGCTCAATATGGCAATGAGTAGCATGCGGGATCTCTCAATCATTTCAACACCTCCCGCCCGCCGTCTGGCAGTCAAAACATTCGTCCGTGAATATGACAGCCTGGTCGTTCGAGAGGCAATACTGCGTGAAATCTTGCGCGGTGGTCAAGTTTACTATCTTTACAATGATGTTGAGAATATTGAGAAAACCAAACTACGTCTTGAAGAGTTGGTACCAGAAGCACGGATCGCCATTGGCCATGGTCAGATGCGTGAACGAGATTTAGAACGGGTAATGACCGATTTCCATCATCAACGATTTAATGTTCTGATCTGTACTACGATTATTGAGACTGGCATTGATATTCCAAGTGCCAATACCATCATTATTGAACGTGCTGACCATTTCGGCCTTGCTCAATTGCATCAACTGCGTGGACGTGTTGGACGTTCTCATCATCAGGCTTATGCTTATCTTCTGACTCCACATCCGAAAGCAATGACAGTCGATGCCCATAAACGTCTGGAAGCAATCGCTTCGCTTGAGGATTTAGGTGCAGGTTTTGCACTAGCCACTCATGACCTTGAAATCCGTGGAGCCGGAGAACTACTTGGTGAAGAACAAAGCGGCCAGATGACAACTATTGGCTTCACACTCTATATGGAGCTATTGGAAAGCGCTGTCGATGCACTAAAAGCGGGTCGTGAACCTTCACTTGAAGACTTAACAAATAGCCAGACTGATGTTGAATTACGCATGCCTGTCTTGTTACCTGATGATTATATTCCTGATGTTAATATGCGCTTGTCTTTCTACAAACGGATTGCCAGTGCCAGAGACGAATCGGAATTAGCAGAATTAAAAGTTGAATTGATAGACCGATTTGGCACATTACCTGATGCAGGACGCCACTTATTACAATCAGCCACAACTCGCCTGTCAGCTCAGAAATTAGGTATTAAGCGAATAGAAGCCCATGAGAAAGGCGGATTCATCGAGTTTAGTGAAAAAAATAAAGTTGATCCAACTTATCTGATTAGTCTATTACAAAAACAGCCTGAAATTTACCGACTGGATGGCCCTGTAAAACTGAAATTCATTACGGACTTGAACGAAAGGACATCACGTCTGGAATTTATCCAACAGTTACTGAATGCTTTTGAACAGCATCAGGTCAACTCCTAAGTCATTTTTCACTTCCCCCGTCATGATTGATTATCAGTCTGTGGGGGAAGTGCGGCAATTCGCTTTGCAAAACTTAAACTACCCATTTGTTCCATGTAACTCTGTAAAATAAGTGAAACCAATATTGATCTATGGAATATTGGATAATTGTGATGTAACTTATCCATCAGTATCTTTTGAGATTAAAATTATATGCAATATTCATACTTAGGCAGAATTATCACCTTGATTAGATTAAGAAAAAGATTAATTCCCATGAAATACCAATCAGATATAGTCATGCTCGTAATAACAACCCATATTATCAATCCTATTTAACAATGGGCCATTTTAATTTATATTAACTCTATCCTGTTATAATTATTTTTTTTACTTATGTATAAGTAATATTATATAACCCAAGATAATAACTAGAAAAAAGATGCCTCTTAGCCTCATTATTTAAGCGCAATTTTACTAGAACACCGATATAAGACCGTTCAATCATTTCATTCCACGCACCTAAATTTAGCTTAAGTTACCATTCTATTATAGTGATCGTACCAGTTATCTAATAGGCTAATAATATTGTGAAACTGTGCCTTATTGTAACAATCAATCAAATATATTGAGTAATTATAAAAATCATATTCAAACATATTGTTTATTAGAAAATAAATTATTATATATTCCTAAATATTATATTATCTTTTAATTGCATTATCTTACACTTCGTCTATACCAATTAGTTAAACCGTTATTTATCTGTTAAGAAAAAATAATAGACATTTATAACAAATATGAGAAATAGTCATTATGCAAAGTGTCACTAATAATAATATCACTTCCGATAAAATTTCCTCTAAAAGTATTTCGATGCAAATTCTGCATGAGTTGTTGCAATATCGCCGACACCTAACCGATTCAGAAAGAGATTTAGCTCTGGAAGAAGAAATCATTAAAGGTGTACAATTACCTAGAATTGAATATTTTATCAAAAATAAAAAGCCTATAGAATTTATTTTACCCGCATTCCCAACCAAATCGCCAAACAAAAATAAAGTACTTGGTACCGCTCCCGATATGGCAGAACGCTTGTCTTTGAGTTTTCTTAATTCTCTATGCCAACGTATCCAGCTTTATTATCCTCCTGGTGCACGTATTATCATTTGTTCTGACGGACATGTTTTCGGTGATCTAATTCGTGTCAAAGACGACGTTATCAGCCAATATCATGAAGATATTAAACAATTACTCCATGAAATGGGTGCTATCAATTTAGGTACATTTAATCTCAACGATGATAAGGAACTCTGCGAGCATAGCGATAATTTTAACTTACAGAGAGATATGCTAGTAAAACATTACGCCCGCTCTGAAGAATCCATCAAAGATGAATTGTTACAAAATAATGATGGATTGCAACTGTATCGTGCAGTCACCCGCTTTTTATATGAAGACAGCTTATTACCTGGTTATACCGGATCAAACAATGCCTTGCAAAAAGATGCCAAACAAAGAGCTATCGGTGTTATTCAACGAAGCTGGGCATGGGGAAGTTTATTAGATACTCATTTCCCAAAATCTATACGTCTGTCTATTCATCCTCAACCAGCAGACAGTATTAAATTCGGTATTCATATGATGCCAACCCGGGATGACTGGTTAACCCCTTGGCATGGTGTCGCAGCCAATGTAAATGGGCAATTTATACTTATGAAACACAAAGAAGTTCAGATGATGGGCGGAAAATTAGTCAATATTCATGGAAAACCCAGCCATTATGTAATTTAAAGGAAAAAGATAATGACAGAATTAAATAAATTTCAGACAGAAGAGATCATACCTTTTGGTCTAAAAATCACACCGCAATATTCCGATCAACATATTGATTCTCTACCAATAGAACAACTAAGAGAACTGACTAAAAAACATAATCTGCTTATATTGCGTGGTTTCAAATCTAACTTATCCGATCGCGAAAAATACGAAGAATATGCCCGTAGTTGGGGAGAAATAATGATGTGGCCATTTGGTGCCATCTTAGATGTCCGTGAACACCAAGATGCTACCGACCATGTCTTTGATAACACCTATATGCCACTTCACTGGGATGGTATGTATAAACCGACAATTCCCGAATTTATTATGTTCCATTGTGCCCATGCACCTGAAAGTGACCAAGGAGGCAGGACAACCTTTGTCAATACCCGTCGTGTTATTGCTAATGCTACCCAACAGCAATTAGAACAATGGAAAAATATATCTGTTACTTATCGTATTAATAAAGTCACTCATTATGGTGGAGAAGTTCATTCCCCTCTATTAGAAGAGCATCCAGACGGAAACGGATTCGTTATCAGATATAACGAGCCAGCAGTAGATGGTGAAAAATTCCTTAATAAACATGCTATTGAATACCATAATATCAACTCCGATCAGGTAGATAAATTCCAGCAAGATTTTATAAATATACTGTACGACAAGCGTCACTTATATGCTCATGCCTGGCAAAAAGGTGATCTCGTGATTGTGGATAATTTCTCTCTACTGCATGGACGTGAAGGATTTACTTCCAAATCAGAACGGCATTTACAGAGAATCCACATTCAATCTGATCCGGTCTTTAATAATCAAGCGTTAAGATCATAATATTTTTATACGGACGAAGAACTGGAAAGATTATTACTTTGACTCCCAACTCCCATTGTAGTACGCTGGCCTTTTGTTTTTGCAATATAATACCAGCCAAAATCAATCTACCGGGAGTCAAGAATGATCCGCCCTTTTAACACACAGGATATGGATTCTATTCTGCACATCTGGCTATCAGCATCATTGATTTCCCACAAATTTATTGATGCTGATTTCTGGAAAAGCAAAGTAGATGATATGCGTGATATTTATATTCCATTATCAGAAAATTATGTATATGAAAATCAAGGTTCTGTAATAGGTTTTTTCAGCCTATATGAAAATAATATTGCTGCGATCTTTGTTGCACCATCAGAGCAAGGAAAAGGTATCGGTAAACAACTTATCAACTATGCAAAAAATCTACGGGATAAGCTGGAATTAGAGGTTTATTGCCAAAATATAAACTCCATCCATTTCTATCTTAACTGTGGTTTCTCAGAAAAAGAAAAAATAATAGATAAAAATACAGGTTACCCTGCGTTATTAATGGAATATATTAGAACCTGACCTTTTCAATCAGATCTCAGGAAATAATAAATTTATTTCCTGATAGATTATAAATTTATTTATAAATCACACTCAGCAATAATCAATATAGATGGTCCGATCACTCTCTATGGACTGAGAAATAATAATAATTTTAAATAACCAACTATAGTTATACTAAGGAGGCAATTAACACTAAAGAGGAAAATAACCATGTCCATATCTCTTGAGTATTTTAAATCTGCAAAATTTGACGGAAATCTATATCTTAAATGTCATGGTGAAATGGATAAACATACAGTAATAAAATATATATTAACCAACTTAACCAAAAAAGAGATATATGAATGTTACAGTGAAGATAATCAACTCGCCTGTTTTACTTCACTTAAACCCGCAAATTATATAATAGAAACTACTATCATGAAAGATGGTAAAACTATTAAAAACCTTACACCAGAAAACATAGAAATAAAAGAATCAGACCTGCTATTTGATATAGATAAAGAAATAGATGAAATAAATAAAAATGTAAGTAATGATATTAATATCAACCATATCCCTCCGAAACAAATTTCATCTAAAGATAGAATTGTCTCTCTAAAAGGAAACAACCATATTCTAAATGATAATTTGAAGTACCATCTTGAGATCATGTTTTCTGCCGATGGATTAAAAAGATTTGAAGCCGAAAGAACGGATTTATTACCTATTTTTAATTCATTTAAGCATAAAATAGACATAAGGCCGGTTTTTGATAAAGAAGATTTTGATAAAAAAATATGGAAAACTCCAGAATTTAGTAAATTAACTTATCTTTACAAGATAAACGCAGATATTAGTCATTCTGATTTAGTCAAGTTAGCCAATGAGCTGGAGAAACTGGATTATGTCGAGTTTTGCTCTCTCATTCCTGAGCTGAAAAATATGCCCCCACCTCCTTTGCTTTTAGCACAAAAGATCCCCTCCGAATTCACTATTGATATCACTACACCTGATTTTTCATATCTACAGGGATATTTAAATGAGCACAATGGTATGAATATCCGAAATGCCTGGAATAAAGGTTATAAAGGTCAAGGTATCACTGTACACCACCTTGATTTTGGTGTTTACAGAAACCATGAAGATCTAGTTGGTAATATTACAGTTATCAATAGTCGCCCAGAAACACAAGATTGTAATCACGGCACAGCCGCCACCGGCTGTATTTCCGCAAAGGATAATAAATTCGGTGTAACTGGTATTGCTCACGAATGTCAATTCCGTTTTTATGACGTCGATGATTTTGATAGAATTATATATAGCTTTTTACCAGGAGATATTATTAGTTTAAATATTCAAATTGTAGCCAATAATAGATATTATCCTTTTACCTATCTAGCATCTAATTGGCAAAAAATAAAAAGTTGTGCCGACGCAGGGGCAATCATTATTTTTGCTTCTGGTAATAGTGGTATTAATTTAGCCTATGACTTCACTTTCCCTAATTATGGAGATCATGGTGGTATTATGATCGGTGCCTGTACATCAATTAATGGACACAGGTTAGGCTTTTCCAATCATAATCTCTATACCAGTTTAAATTCCTGGGGTGAAAATGTCACAACCACTGGATATTCAAACTTACAACGCCTACCCGGAAATAATAGAAACTACACTCGTAGTTATAATGGGACATCCAGTGCAACACCTTTAGTTTCAGGCGCACTAGCACTCATTCAGTCTTATGCAAAATTAAAATATCATAAATATCTTAATTGCTCTCAAATAGCGACATTGGTTAAAAACAGTGGTTTTACAATAGGAGAACCACAGGGAATCGGCTCGCGTCCGAATGTCGAAAATGCTTTCAAACTAATGGATCGTCTATTTTCTTAATTAAGTAGATTATTTCAAGTAAAAAAGTCATGCCCTATAAAGGCTACCAGCTATCGCAGGTAGCCTTATCAACTATACCTGTTATCTTTCAAGTTGCCTCTTTGTTGGCTGCGTTCACTTGCCGCCGCACTGCAACTTGAAATCTATTGGGTATAAATAATTAATGCAATTTTAATCGTGGACGAATTACACGGTTAATTCCACCCACTAACATCATCAAGCCAGTTTTAACATAACCATGTAAAGCTACCTGATGCATACGGTATAAAGAAATATAGACTGCACGCGCCACACGCCCTTCTATCATCATTGAGCCACGCATCAGATTGCCCATTAGACTACCAACCGTACTGAATTTAGATAATGAAACCAAAGAACCATGATCTTTATAAACATACTCTTTTAACGGCTTGTCATTCAGCAACGCAATAATATTGCTATGACAACGGCTGGCCATTTGGTGAGCCGCCTGTGCTCTTGGTGGAACAAAACCACCCTCTTTCTTCGAGCATGATGCACAATCGCCAATTGCAAAAATATGGTCATCAAATGTCGTTTGCAACGTCGGCTTCACCACCAGTTGATTAATCCGGTTAGTTTCAAGACCAGCAATATCTTTCATAAAATCCGGTGCCTTGATGCCAGCAGCCCACACCATTAGATCAGCTTTAATCAGCTCACCCTCTTTGGTATTCAACCCATACTCATCAGCACTGGTCACCATGGTTTTAGTTAATACGTGAACGCCAAGTTTTGTCAGCTCTTGATGTGCCGCAGCAGAAATACGTACTGGCAATGCCGGCAAAATACGCTCTCCAGCCTCTACTAACGTAACGTTTAGCGCTTCTGAATTAAGCCCCTCAAAACCATAACTATTAAGCTGTTTTACTGCATTATGTAATTCCGCCGACAGCTCAACGCCTGTCGCACCACCACCAACAATCGCAATATTAACTTTATCTTGCTGATTACCGCTGGCAGAATACTTAAGAAACAGATTCAGCATTTCATTATGAAAACGATGAGCTTGTTGTGGGTTATCCAGGAAGATACAGTTATCTTTCACACCCTGCGTACCAAAATCATTAGATTTACTGCCCAAGGCCATAACCAGAATGTCATAACTCAATTCACGCTCAGGAACCAGTATCTCGTTATATTCACCTCGGATCTCAGCCAAAGAAATCTTTTTGGTATCACGGTGAATATCGGTCAAAGTCCCTAATTGGAAATTGAAACAGTGGTTACGGGCATGAGCCAGATAACTCAATGCATCAACACCATCGTCCAATGATCCTGTCGCAACTTCATGTAATAGCGGCTTCCACAAATGGCTTTGGTTACGATCCACCAGCACAATTTCTGCTTTCTTTTTGCGTCCCAGCTTATGCCCCAGACTGGTTGCCAGTTCCAAACCACCAGCACCTCCACCAATGATCACAATTCTCTTCTTTGGTGTTGTCATGACTACTCCACTAAAATGTAAACAAAATGTTATTTAAGGACATTAAAGTAATGCCCTTAAATAACATTTATTTTTATATAAATAACTGATGTGATAGTTACAGAATATCACGACTGGTTAGTTGGTCATACCAAAATTGAGTGACATTAAATTCTTTTGAATAAATAAACATCAATCACAGAAATTGTCAATTTATTTTCAGCTGGTTCGGTTCATCCCTCATTTGTCTCATTTTCCTATTTACATAAAAAGTAAAATACGATTTAGAAGAAATTCCTAAAAAACCTGACATTGAGGAAATTATAGGAATGAACTTCCAGGATAGAGACTCTCTACCCTACCCTGGGATTAGCAACTGTCTCATTTTGATAAACAAATGAAGCTTTGAAATATTTTTATCACTACCTCACACAATCTTGCCATTTATCATGTAAAGCAATTAACGCTTTACTAGCCTGCTGCCAGCGTTTTGAATCCTTTAACTCATTCAGACTGAATTGACCGCCCCGATGATACAATTCTGATACTTTCTCTGCTTTGGTCAGAGGTAGATTATCAATCACACTGACCGCCCCCTCACGATTATTACACACCAGGATCATGTCACATCCAGCATTCAATGCAGCCTGTCCGCGCTCAACGTAACTGCCCATAATCGCCGCACCTTCCATAGAAAGGTCATCCGAAAATATCACGCCATTAAAGCCCAATTGCTGGCGCAGCACTGATTTCAACCAATATGATGATCCGCTGGCAGGATATTTATCTACCTGAGAATAGATCACATGAGCCGGCATCATCGCATCCAACAAGTTACGCTGGATAAAATCACGAAAAATAGACATGTCATGACGGCAAATGAGTTCCAGAGGACGATCATCGTGAGGCGTTTCTTTATGGGAATCGGCACAAACAGCACCATGTCCCGGAAAGTGTTTACCCGTCGATTTCATGCCAGCAGAATGCATACCTTTAATAAAGTGTTCTGCCATCATCATGGCCTGTTCAGGGTTTTCATGGAATGAACGTTCACCAATAGCCACACATTGATGGCCCAAGTCCAGAACGGGAGCAAAACTGATGTCGATATCCATTGCAATCATTTCGGATGCCATTAGCCACCCTGCTTCTTGCGCCAATTTCATACCATCAAAATTATCACTCAATTCAGCAAAAGACTGGGCCGCAGGTAAACGGGTGAAACCTTCACGGAAACGCTGAACTCTGCCACCTTCCTGATCAACAGCAATGACAAGACGATGACGGGAAGCCTTACGAATCTGGCGTACTAATTCACGTAATTGCTCAACATCATGAAAATTGCGGGTAAACAGAATTAAACCGCCCACTAATGGATGTTGTAAAATTTCCTTTTCTTCACTATCCAGTTCATAACTGACAACATCTAACATTACCGGACCCATAACATTCCTCACTTGTAAATGTACTGCAATCGATGCAGCGTAAGAGATTAAAACGCCAGACCAAAAGAGAGACGCAACTGTTGTGCTAATTCTAAAAATTGTCTATCACGGCTCTGTTTCCAACGCACTTCAAACCACATTAAAATCATATAATCAACCCAAGGTTGCCAACGTTTAATCTGACGCTCCAATAACGTTCGATCCAGATATCCTGATGGTTGACCACAATAATAGTTCAAAAACATCTGTTGCTGCGGTTTATCCCAATGATTAGTCCGAAACAATGTCGCTAATGCAAACCCAATATCTGTATCCGCTGCATATTCCCAGTCAATGAGTTTCAATCCCTGATGCGTATTGATTAAATTACCGCAATGAACATCCATATGAACCGGTGACAGTTTCAGTATTGAAGGCGTTGGAGAGGAGATAAAATATTTATGTAGCCGCAACCAGCCCGGAGTAAGACGAGCTTTATCGATTTGCAACCACTGGCTTTCTAACTGATGCCGTAGTTGAAGCGGATAACCGAACAGCGGCTGATGATGCAAAGTGACCAATAGTGCCGCCAATTTTTGCAAAAAATCAGGCTGAGAAAACTCATCTTGTCCAATAACATGGCCAGGCAACCATTCTAATAACAACCAGTGGCGATCCATGGCAATCACTTGCGGAGCAATTTCTGTCTGGCTGAGATGGAGCAGAATAGCATGCTCACGCTGACGATTAACACCGAGCTGACTCCCTTGCTGCCACTGCCTGCGACCGACAACATGATATTCACCATGAGTCACGTAATAGCTTTCATGTGTCAGACCGCTTAGCGGTCTTATCTTCCAATCACTTGCTATTGTATGAGGCCATTGTCTACACACTGCCTCCAACAAACGATCATAATTACTTAACGTCACTGAACCCTGACCAGAGAATCTCACCAGTCTGTACCGACATCAGTTGCATGACGATGTCACGTTTATCAGTGTTACCTGAAACGATAGAATAGAGAACATAATCCGCATTCAAGTAGCGAGCCAAGCCAATCGCTTTGCTGCGCAATCCCAAGCTATCTTCTTCAGTTAAACCCAAAGATTGACGAGCACTCTGCACCTGATTTTGGGAAACTAATTCAAAAACATTTTTGCTACTAATGACTTGACGCAAAGCATCTGTTGCTTGCATGGCTTGCAACACCCCATTGGTATTATTCTTTACCGTATCAATTAACAGTAACTTCCCGTTTCCCAACCCATGAGTCTTAACCATTTGTTCTACTAATGGCTGCACACTACCTTCCCAGTCAGTTATACGCATTTTAGGTGGCTCTGGAACCTTATCAGGTGGTGATATCGGTTCTGGTGGCGGCACAGGTATAACCGGAGCTGGAGGCTCAGGCTGCTGTGGTGGCAAGGATGGACAACCAGCCAACAACATGACCGATAATGCTACAAAAATAATTCTTTTCATCAACCTATTCCAATTACAGAGTTTTAAAAAATAGATAAGTTCCTGCTGTGACACTAGCAATTGACTATCAGTTCAACCCAGTAACAAAGTCGGAGCATTTATTTAAAAAATCAAGATACCCGGAGTGATCCTGAAACCCGTATTCTCTCCGAATATCTGCCTATATCCGTCACCTTTCAAGTTGCCTCTTTGTTGGCTGCTTTCTCTTACCCCAGTCACATCGTTATCTATGCTCCTGGGGATGCTTCACGTTTACTTCTCCAGTAGTGGCCCTAAATGGCAACCACCAACCAGATGCATGTGGATATGATATACTTCCTGCCCTGCATGACGGTTACAGTTCATAATCAAACGATATCCATCTTCCGCAATACCTTCTTGTTCAGCAATTTTTGCAGCAACCGTCATTATTCGCCCCAACGCTAATTCATGCTCTGGTTTCACATCGTTTACCGTTGGGATCAAAACGTTTGGAACAATTAGAATATGAATCGGTGCCTGCGGAGAAATATCACGGAATGCCGTTACCAAGTCGTCCTGATAAATAATATCAGAAGGTATTTCACGACGAATAATTTTACTGAAAATAGTTTCTTCTGCCATCACATTTTCCTTTTATCCAAATAATACAGAGAGATATGAATGCTTATAAACCACAAATTCAAGCTAATAAATCAGTTTTTGTATACTTCAACATGAAATAGATCACAGAAATTCTGCGTGGTAACTTTAGCCATTTCTTCAATACTTACGCCTTTGAGTACAGCCATATATTCCGCTACATCACGCACGTATGCAGGCTGATTTTCTTTGCCACGATGTGGCACGGGTGCAAGATAAGGGGAATCAGTTTCAATCAGAATACGATCCAACGGTACATATCTTGCCGCTTCACGAATTTGCTCTGCATTACGGAAAGTCACAATACCAGAGAATGAAATATAGAAGCCTAAATCCAGTAATTCTCTGGCGGTATCTTTATCTTCGGTAAAACAATGTAAAACACCACCACATTCTTGTGCCTGCTCTTCACGCAATACCCTCAAGGTATCATCACGAGCACTGCGGGTATGAACGATAACAGGCTTATTAAGTCTGCGGCCAATACGGATATGTTCACGAAATGAAGTTCGCTGTAGTTCAGCGTTATCCTGTTGATAATAGTAATCCAGCCCAGTTTCACCCAGAGCAACAACTTCATTGCCGGCAGCTAAATGTGCCAACTCATCAAAATCATAGCCTTCATCTAAATTAAGTGGATGAATACCACAGGAAAAAACGATATTTTCCCGCTCACCAATTAAAGTTTTCATTTGCCGGAAACCGGGTAGCGTCGTCGCTACTGCCAGCATAAATTTTACCTCCCGATCTGCCGCTTTTGCGACAACGTCATCTACATTTTTATGTAGCTTTTCATAATCAAGGCAATCGAGATGACAATGTGAATCAACTAACAACATATTAAACTCGTATACAAAAAAATTTCAGGGTTATGAATTAAACTGTTTTTCCCAATTAAGCAATTGCTCTGTCAGTAACAGCTCCCAATTTACGCCCACTACTGAAAGTAGCTGATGACGACAATATGTCCAGTCATTAACGCTTTGTAGTAAAACAATTGTAGTATGCATGGAACTCAATTGATAAATCAGCGTTTGTTGATCCTGATTGATGCAATAATTTGGGGACTGCTGCTGCCACTTGACCGCATCAAGTAACAAGCTGATGAGCCAATGAAGACGTTGCGGCGCATTTTCGTGATTTAATTGGGGTAAAAGTGACAAAGCATCACGTTTATCCAACGCCTGTTCAATAGCCTGACAAAACTGCCTCCGCACCTGCCATTGCTCCGGTTGCAGTAATTGCTCTGCCGCAACAGGAGCGCCTTGAGACAGTTTCAAAGCCGTCATTGCATCGTTCGAAGAAATTGAGGGTAACTGTTTTTGTAACCAATAAAGACTGCTCTCCACCTTGGGTACAGGTAAAAAATAATAAAAACAACGGCTACGTAAAGTTGCCAGAAGGCTGACTGGCTGCTGGCATTCCAACAAAAAATAGGTATATTCCGGCGGTTCTTCCAGTGTCTTCAATAATGCATTAGCCGCCGCGTCTGTCAAACCTTCCGCTGAAGGTAACCAAACAATTTTTACCCCACCTTGCTGGGAACGGCGATAGAGCGTTTCCGTAACCTGGCGTATCACCTCAACACCGATACTGGTTTTACCCTTTTCCGGTGACAAAATATGCCAATCTGGGTGGGTTTCTGCCATCATCAGACGGCAACTATGGCACTCTCCACAGCTTTTCATTTCCTGTTTATTCTGACACATCAACCAGCGGCTTAATCCGTATATCAATACATCAGCCCCTGATCCTGCATTAGCATGAAGCAATAAAGCATGATGACCACGTCCTTGTTGATGAGATTCTACCAACTGACGATATGCCTGATTAAGCCATGGATACCAGTTCATCAGCAATTTTCCTGCTGTTTCAACCATTGCTCAAGTACTTGGCAAATATCCGCTTGTACCCGCTCTATTGGTTGGGAAGCATCAACTGTCACAATACTCTTATCCTGTGCCGCAAATTCCAAATAACAACTACGAGTGCGATCAAAGAAATCCATCGATTCCTTTTCAATTCTGTCTAATTCCCCACGCTGACAGGCACGTAACAAACCAACTTTAGGAGGAAGGTCAAGATAAATAGTCAGATCAGGGCGAAAACTACCAAGGACAGCATCACGCAGCGAAGTCATCAAGTTTTTATCAATACCACGCCCTCCTCCTTGATAAGCCTGAGAAGAGAGATCATGACGATCACCGACAACCCATGAACCACGAGCTAAAGCAGGTTTAATTACATTTTCAACCAACTGAACCCTGGCTGCATATAGCATCAACACCTCTGCTTTATCAGTCAGAAGTTCACCTTCAATACCTTGCTTAATCAACTCACGCAATCTTTCTGCCAACGGTGTTCCTCCCGGTTCACGGGTGAACACTAAATCCTGAATACCATGCTGCTTCAATATTTCAACGACCGTTTTCATCGCTGAGGTTTTTCCGGCACCTTCCAGCCCTTCAATAACAATAAATTTGCTGTTCATTTGCCTTGTCTTAGTCCCTGACGGTAAATATTCACCGCCCTGTTATGTGCAGCCAGATTGGTCGTAAAAGTATGACCACCTTTACCATCCGCCACAAAATAGAGAAATTCGGTTTTTGCCGGATGCGCAGCGGCTTTTATTGAAGCCAGACCGGGCATGGCAATGGGTGTTGGTGGCAAGCCATTAATCATATAAGTATTGTATGGTGTCAATGTGGTTAAATCTTTGCGAAAAATAGTGCCTCTATATTTTTCACCTAAACCGTAGATCACCGTCGGATCAGTTTGTAGCCGCATATTTATTCGCAAGCGATTAATAAATACAGAAGCCACTTTTGTCCGCTCCGCTTCAACACTTGTCTCTTTCTCAATGATCGACGCCATGATCAACATTTCATAAGCATTTTTATAAGGTAGATCTTTAGCTCGTTCTTTCCATTCCTCTTCAAGCGTCATTTTCATCTGTCGGTATGCCCGTTTCAGTAACGCTATATCGCTTGTACCCGCCGTGTAGAGATAAGTATCAGGATAGAGCCATCCTTCTAAGGTATCTGTGTCCTTGATACCCATAATCTTAGCTAATTCCTGAGCATTTTTATCATCCAATTCATGCTTAATATACTCAGATTGTTGTAGTATTTTCCACCAATCAGACAAACGGCTGCCTTCAACAAAACGGACCGTGAATTGTGCCTCTTTACCACTGGAGAATAATTGCAACATTTCTCGCAAAGTCATTTCTCGTGTCAACTGGTAAGTGCCCGCTTTAAACTCGGCAAGTTTTGGCTCCAGCCTTAATAACCAAGGGAAAATATGGCTGTCTTCAATCAGACCATCCTGAACCAGTAATGTTTCCAAACTATTGCGACCAATGCCGGCTGGCAGTGTAAATATCAGATCTTGTTTAATTGCCAGTGTTTGATCTGCAAATTTTTCAACTTTTTTATAGCCCGCATAGAACAATATCACTACCACAATGACAATCAGAACCAATAGGGTAAAAAGGCGTTTTTTCCGTTTCATCGATTAATCACTTAAACACAGAATGAATTACAACTTCAAACATTCAGGAAGCAAATATTCATACAGCTCCCTTGACTGATATTTCCATGCAGGCCGATTTTCATGTACCTGAATTTCGTTGACAGGTATCACCGGCATTAACGAATTACAGACTATCACCTCGTCTGCACAAGCCAATGTCTCAGGGTAATGGTTTATACAGGAAAGGTAATAGTCACTTTCTGATAGTAACTGCATTATTCTTTCCCGCATCACGCCTTCAACGCCACAGCTCTGCAAGTCAGGAGTATACACATCCTTCCCTTTGCGCCAGAAAATGTTTGCAGTACAACACTCGACCAATAAACCATTTGTATCAAGTACCAAAGCTTCATCGGCATTTAATTTTTCGATAAATGATTTAATCAATACTTGTTCCAATCGGTTAAGATGTTTAATTCCAGCAAGATAGGGGTTTATCCCTATAGGTATTGGACTAAGTACTAAAGAAAGACCTTTTTCACGCAGCCTCAGATAGTGTTCGGGGTAAGGACTGAGAGACAAGATCTGATTTGGTTGTGTAAGTCCTTGAACGCTGTAACCACGTCCCCCAGTTCCACGGGAGAGGATAATCTTGAGTACGCCTTGTTCAGAAGTGGAAGCGATCTGCTTTATATGGCTTTCAAGCTGTTGCCAATTAAGTTGCGGAAGAGATAACTTTTCAACACCTTTTTGTAATCTTTTAATATGCAATGGCAAAAAAGCGGCTTGTCCTTGCTCTATTCTTACTGTTGTGAAACAACCATCACCGAATTGAATTGAACGATCATTCACAGGTAAGTAGTCACACAGCTCTCCATTAATCCAATGCATATGATTTTGTTCTTAATTACTCAAAAAGGCATTTCAACCAACTTATCAAGAAGCGGTATCATAGTATATAGCTGATATGAGTGCAAAAATGCTCGCAGAAATTGTCATAAAAAAGCTCCAATAACGATCAACTATTGGAGCTTTTTATTCTGGCGCCTTAAACTATTTACAAAATCATACTGAAAAGGTGGCTCTCAGTAGCATGTATTTGTAATATCAAGCTTTGCTTGTTAATAAAGTTTATACCTGTTATCTTTCAAGTTGCCTCTTTGTTGGCCGCACTCACTCACCCCGGTCACAGAGTTCTCTATGACATAGTTCTCTATGCTCCCGGGGATTCGCTCCCTTGCCGTCGCGATCCATCTTGAAATCTATTGGGTATAGATCTTACGGAAAATCAGTGAACCGTTCGTACCACCAAAGCCGAAAGAGTTACACAGTGCATATTCCATACCTTCTACCTTACGGGATTTGTTAGGAACAAAATCCAGACGGCAATTCTCATCCTGGTTTTCCAGGTTGATAGTTGGCGGAACAATCTGATCACGCAGTGCCAAAATTGTGAAAATAGATTCCACAGCACCAGCTGCACCCAGTAAATGACCCGTCATTGATTTGGTTGAACTGACTAAAACATCAGTACCTTCACCAAATACTGCTTCAACTGCATGGGCTTCCGCTAAGTCACCGGCAGGCGTTGAAGTGCCATGTGCATTGATATATCCCACTTGTTCAGTGGTGATGCCAGCATCTTTTAGCGCATTTTCCATCGCCAACGCAGCACCAGCACCATTTTCTGGTGGTGATGTCATATGGTAGGCATCACTACTCATGCCAAACCCAACGATTTCCGCATAAATTTTCGCGCCGCGTTTCTTCGCATGCTCGTACTCTTCCAGTACCAGGATACCTGCACCATCCCCCAGAACAAAACCATCACGGCCTTTATCCCACGGGCGGCTTGCACTCTGAGGAGCATCATTACGGGTAGACAAAGCACGGGCAGCACCAAATCCACCAACACCCAGAGGGGTGCTAGCTTTTTCTGCACCCCCTGCCAACATGATATCAGCATCATTGTAAGCAATAATACGAGCTGCATGACCGATATTATGCACACCTGACGTACACGCTGTAGCGATAGAAATACTTGGACCACGTAAACCGTAAATAATACTCAGATGACCTGCCACCATATTTACAATTGTGGAAGGTACAAAGAATGGACTGATCTTACGGGGACCATTAGCCACCAATGCTCCATGATTTTCCTCAATAAGACCCAAACCACCAATACCAGAACCAATAGCAGCACCAAAACGACTAGCATTGGCTTCTGTTACTTCGATTCCAGAATCTTCAATGGCTTGCACACCTGCTGCAATACCATATTGAATGAAATCATCCATCTTTCGTGCATCTTTGCGCGAAATATTAAAATCTTCATGATTAAAATCTTTAACCAGGCCAGCAAATTTAGTTGCATGGTGACTGGTGTCAAAATGATCAATCAGGCTGATACCACTCTGTCCGGCACAAACAGCTTTCCAAGAAGATTCAGCTGTAATACCGACAGGAGATAACATGCCTAGTCCGGTCACCACTACTCGACGCTTAGACACGCTTATCCTCCAGGGAGGGAAATAGAATTTAGGACAGAAACATAGGCGGTCGAGTGACCGCCTAGGTGTGTTCACTTATTTGCTTTCGTTCTGGACGTAATCAATAGCTGCCTGAACTGTCGTGATTTTTTCTGCTTCTTCGTCTGGAATCTCAATATCAAACTCTTCTTCCAGAGCCATTACCAGTTCAACTGTGTCAAGAGAATCAGCGCCCAAGTCATCAACAAAAGAAGCTGAATTAACAACTTCTTCCTCTTTAACACCAAGTTGTTCAACGATGATTTTTTTAACGCGTTCTTCAATAGTGCTCATGCTATTAAATTTCCTATCAAAATTCGCTTTCGCGATGGTTTTCGTAGTTTATAAAATACAGGAAAAGATGCAACCAAATCCCGGCTGGTCGAACCACAATCTTGCTCTATTTTGCGTTATTTAACACAAAAAATGCAACTGGTTCGCTCATTTTTTAGCTCATATACATGCCGCCATTAACATGTATTGTTTCACCTGTGATGTAGGCCGCTTCATCAGAAGCTAAGAAAGCCACAGCACTGGCAACTTCTTTCACATCCCCAAACCGCTTAACTGGTATGTCCTTCGAAAAACTTTCCAGCTGCTCATCTGGTAATGCTCTGAGCATATCAGTTTCGATAAACCCTGGCGCGACAACGTTGACCGTGATACCACGGGAAGCAACTTCACGAGCCAATGTTTTACTGAAACCAATAAGCCCGGCTTTCGCCGCCGCATAACTCGCTTGACCAGGGTTACCGACTGCCCCAACAACAGAACCGATAGAAATGATACGACCGTAACGTTTTTTTATCATAGGACGCATTGCCGCTTTTGACATGCGGAAAACGGAAGAAAGATTAGTGTCAATAACATTTTGCCACTCATCATCTCTTATGCGCATCACCAAGTTATCACAAGTAATACCTGCATTATTGACTAATATGTCAATTTCACCAAACTCTGTACGAATGGTAGACATAACCTGTTCAATAGATTCCAGATCAGTAACATTCAGTACAAACCCCTTACCTTTTTCACCAAGGTAAGCACTGATGACCTCAGCACCTTTTTCACTCGTTGCTGTACCAATAACACAGGCTCCACGTTCAGTGAATAACTCAGCAACTGCACGTCCGATTCCACGGCTGGCGCCTGTTACCAGTGCAATTTTTCCATCTAATCTCATGTTATCCTCAATTATTTTCCAATGCGGTTGCTAATGAAATTGTGTCATTAACCGCTGCTGCGCTTAAAGTATCGACAATTCTTTTAGTTAAACCTGTCAAAACCTTACCTGGCCCTATTTCTAATAGCTGTCCGACACTCTGTCCAGCAATAAATTCAACTGTTTCTGTCCAACGAACAGGATTATAGAGTTGTCGTACCAGTGCATCACGGATAGCTTCAGCAGATTGTTCTATTTTCACATCAACATTGTTTACCACTGGGAACTGAGGATGACTGAATTCAATTCCGTCCAAAACAACTGCCAACTTATCTGCGGCTGGTTTCATCAGTGCACAATGGGACGGCGCACTAACTGCCAAAGGCAGTGCACGTTTTGCGCCTGCAACTTTGCATGCAACGCCAGCACGTTCTACAGCCTCTTTCTCACCCGCAATAACAACCTGACCAGGTGAGTTAAAGTTAACAGGGGAAACAATTTGCCCCTGAGCTGCTTCTTTACAGGCTCTGTCAATAGACTCATTATCCAAGCCAATAATTGCATACATTGCACCAGTGCCTTCAGGTACAGCTTCTTGCATCAATTTGCCACGCAGTTCAACAAGTTTAATCGCTTGTTTGAAATCAATGACACCTGCGCAAACCAGTGCAGAATATTCACCCAGGCTATGTCCTGCCATTAGTGCTGGTGCTTTTCCACCTTTTTCCTGCCAAACCCGCCAAATAGCAACTGAAGCTGCCAGTAACGCGGGTTGGGTTTGCCATGTTTTATTCAGTCCTTCTGCCGGACCCTGTTGAACCAGTGCCCAAAGATCATATCCCAGCACACCAGCTGCTTCAGCAAAAGTGTGTTCCACAACCGGGAACTCTGCGGCCAAATCGGCCAACATACCAAGGGATTGAGAACCTTGGCCAGGAAATACCATTGCAAATTCAGACATGTTCATTTTCCTGTCAAATTAAAAACGTATCAGTGCTGAGCCCCAGGTAAGACCACCACCAAAAGCTTCAAGCAAAATTAACTGACCACGTTTAATCCGGCCATCACGCACCGCTTCATCAAATGCAGTAGGTACCGATGCCGCGGAAGTATTACCATGACGATCCAACGTCACCACCACTTTATCCATAGTCATATGTAACTTTTTAGCTGTCGCTACGATAATACGCAAATTGGCCTGATGAGGTACCAGCCAATCCAGCGCACTATGCGATAAATTATTAGCTTCTAATGTCTCATCAACCAAATTAGCCAACTCACGGACTGCAATTTTAAATACTTCATTACCAATCATACTGGCATACGCTGGTTCTTTCCGATCCTGGCGATCCTGATAAGGCAACACTAACAATTCACCATAGCTACCGTTTGCATGAAGGTGAGTTGAAAGAATCCCTGGCTCATCAGAAGCACCGACTACCATCGCACCCGCTCCATCACCAAACAGGATAAGGGTTCCGCGATCTTCTGGATTAAGCGTTCTGGTAATAGAATCAGAGCCGATAACCAACGCATGTTTTGCAGCACCGGTTTTAATGAACTTATCAGCAATACTCAGTGCATAAGCAAAACCAGAACAAGCCGCAGAAATATCAAAAGCAGCTGAATTTTGGGTACCCAACATGTGCTGAATTTGGCACGCAGAACTTGGGAAAGCATGACTGGATGAAGCCGTCGCCACAATGATTAAATCAATCTGATTTTTATCAATGCCAGACATTTCAATCGCTTTTTCCGCAGCCCTAAAACCCATAATTGCAACAGTTTCATCATCAGTAGCAATACGGCGTTCACGGACACCTGTACGGGTAACAATCCATTCGTCAGAGGTATCCACCATTTTTTCTAAATCAGCATTAGTGCGCACTTGCGCAGGCAAATAACTACCTGTACCTAAAATTTTTGTATACATGTATGTTCAGTCACTCTTGGGTAATGCTGTTTCCAGGCGTGCAGCAATTCTATCAGGAACCTGCCTTTCAACGGCCTGAACAGCCTGTTCGATTGCGGCTTTAAACGCATGTTCATTAGCCGCCCCATGGCTTTTGATTACTATTCCATATAATCCTAACAGACATGCGCCATTGTATTGGTCAGGGTTCAGGTGACCGAAGCGTTTTGTCATCCGTTTTTGCAACCACTTCTTGACTATTTTCAACAACCAGGAGAATCGTCTCTTTTGCCCATCCGATGATTTAAGCAGGGACAAAATAACTCTGATCGCCCCTTCCATCGTTTTCAACGTTACGTTACCTGCGAAGCCGTCACACACCAACACATCCGTTTTGCCTGTTAACAATTGATCGCCTTCTAGGTAACCAATGTAATTCATTGTTGGAATGTTTTTTAAAATAGTGGCGGCTTCGCGGATATTATCAAGCCCTTTACTCTCTTCTGTACCAATATTTAGTAATGCTACCCGAGGATTAACCATACCGACGACTTCCTCTGCCATCACTGAACCCATAATGGCGAATTGCACCAACATACGGCTATTGCAATTAACATTGGCACCCAGATCCAGTACCACAGTTTTTTGCTGTTCCAAGTTTGGCAATACTGTCATCAAAGCAGGTCTTTCTATGCCATCAATAGATTTTAGCATCAATTTGGACAACCCCATCAATACTCCGGTATTTCCTGCACTGACACACGCCCTCGCTTCACCAGATTTGACTAAATCCAGTGCAACTCGCATTGATGTTCCGCGGCTGGCTCGAATTGCCTGCGACGGTTTAGCATCATTAGCCACAACCTGTTCAGCAGGTACCACTTGTAAGCGACTGAGCAGTTCAGCATCGATATTTACAAGCAAAGGAGAAATGATATCGGGGAGTCCGACCAACAATAATTTAAGTTTAGGATTAGATGCCAGTGCCTGCAATGCAGCAGGCACTGTAACGCGAGGACCAAAGTCCCCGCTCATGGCATCTAACGCTAAAGTCAGATTAGTCAAGGTATCAACTTGCTAATGACTAGCGGAGATTATTTGTTGATGACCTTGCGGCCACGGTAGTAACCATCAGCAGTCACATGGTGACGCAGGTGAGTTTCACCAGAAGTTTTGTCTACAGATAATAATGGTGCAGTCAGTGCATCATGAGAACGACGCATACCACGTTTAGAACGAGTTGGTTTATTCTGTTGTACGGCCATTGACCTTACTCCTTAAGTACTTTTCTTTAAGCTGGCTAATACGGCAAATGGGTTTGGTTTTTCAGCCTCTGGAGGTAATTCACCAAATACCATGTCCGCGTCGGACACTTCACAGTGTTCAGAATCATGTACCGGAACCACCGGCAGAGAAAGAATTATTTCATCTTCAATCATCGCCAGCAAATCTATTTCGCCAAATTCGTCAACGCCAATTGGCTCATACTCTTCCGGTAATGCTTCAGCCTGTTCATCATTGACGACCGGGCTAAAACAATATGTTATGTGAACGTGATGACTGAAATTACCGCCACAACGCTGACACTGAAGCGTGACATCCACATCGGAATGCCCCCGTACAGCTGCCAGACGTTGATTATCTATCTGAAACGATAAAACGCTGTCTACATCTTTGTCCACGCTAACCACAGATTCCGCGATACGCAAAACTTGCTCAGGTGAATAACTACCTGTGTAGTCTAATCGTTTCTGAGCTGCGCGAAGCGCATCAATGGTCAGGGGTAATTTTACCTTTTGCATAAGGCGCGCATATTATCTTTGTAATGAGATATAGTCAAAGAAAAAGGCCACACATCTGCACCTTTCCGCCAAATATTCGCTTATTAAGCATTGCTTAGTTTAAAATGCCTACAATTATTTCGCCATGTATTTTGGAAAAATTATGACACAAATCATTTTAGCTTCCACATCAGTTTATCGCCGCATGTTAATGGAAAAACTCCGTCTGACCTTTATATGCGCGGCTCCAGAGGCTAATGAAACACCTCAAATTAATGAAAACGCTGAACAACTCGTTATGCGTCTGGCACAAGCTAAGGCACAGTCATTACAAGCAAAATATTCTCAACATTTAATTATTGGTTCTGATCAAGTTTGTGTTATTAACGACAAGATTACTGGCAAACCACATAGTTTCGAAAATGCCTTTAAACAATTACAGCAAGCGAGTGGTCATTGCGTCACCTTTTATACCGGTATTTCTCTCTTTAATAGTAAAACAGGGGAAATAGATACCCGTTGTGAATTATTCAATGTTCATTTCAGAGAGCTAACTCATGATGAAATCTGGGCTTATTTGAAAGCAGAAGAACCGCTTAATTGTGCTGGAAGCTTTAAAAGCGAAGGATTAGGAGTCACTTTATTTGAACGGCTTGAAGGGAAAGATCCGAATACGCTGATCGGCTTACCATTAATTACATTGACGGAATTATTAATCCGTCAGGGGATAAACCCACTGACGGCTACACGTTAATTACGTACAGTATCTTGACGCAACATTTTTATGCAATCGTGTAATTGTCCATCCATCGGTGCTTCAAGACGTAATGTCTCCCCTGTCGATGGATGAGTAAATTTCAACGCACTAGCATGTAAAAATAAACGATTAAGGCCCGTATCTGATAGCTGCGAATCAAAAGCCTTATCGCCATAACGATCATCAAAAGCAATCGGATGACCGGCATATTGAGCATGAACACGAATTTGATGAGTCCGGCCCGTTACTGGGCTGGCTCTCATTAGCGTTGCATTGGTAAAGCGTTCTTCTACTTTAAAGCGTGTTTCAGAAGGCTTACCTTCGCCATTCACCTTCACAATCCGTTCACCACTTTGCAAGATATTTTTCAACAATGGTGCTTGGACAGCCTTGCAATGTGATTGCCATTGTCCCCGTACCAAAGCCAAATAATCTTTCTGCATCTGTTTGAGCCGTAATTGCTCATGCAAGGCCCGTAGAGCTGAGCGTTTTTTCGCAATTAATAAAATTCCAGACGTATCACGATCCAAACGGTGCACTAGTTCAAGGAATTTTGCCTCTGGACGTAGAACCCGCAACCCTTCAATAACGCCAAAACTTAAACCACTGCCTCCATGCACAGCGGTACCTGAAGGCTTATTAATCACCAGAATATAGTCATCTTCATATAAGATACAGTCATCCAGTGCCGCGACTTTATGCAGTTTAGCTGAAACCGATACCTCTTGCCGTTCTGCGACCCGAACAGGTGGAATTCTAACCACATCTCCCGCAGACAATTTATACTCGGGTTTTACCCTGCCTTTGTTTACCCGAACTTCTCCTTTACGCACAATCCGGTAAATCATGCTTTTAGGAACACCCTTCAAACGCGCTAATAAAAAGTTATCAACGCGTTGTCCAGCCTCATCGTCATCTATAGTGACAAATTGTACAATTTGATTATTCGTTTTCATGACAGCGATTCTAATTATCACTCAAGCGGAGTGCTACTCATTTTTAAATATGAGTAAAAATCACACATACTTTCCGCCAGTGACCTTTCCCTGTTTAAGACAAAGACCAAATATTAACTATTTATTCATATTTCATCAGAAAAAGCTCTTAAAGGCATAAAGTCACCTTGCTATCACCCCAACAGCAATGGAATAATGCGCAGGTACCGTCAGTTTTTTTAATTCTGAATGGCGAAGTTAAATGTTTGTTCTTTATTTGATTGCACAAAAGCGCAGCAATGGCGTAAGACGTACTGGGGAATCAAATAATTAGCGGGCTACGGGTAGCAGCTTACTGGGATTGGACCAAATCCGCTTCATTTATATTTGCAGATTATTCCTGGGAAAGAGCGCTGTTTTTTAAGTGAAAATTCAGGCTCACCGAAAATATGCGTCTCTATACAAACGACAACCGGGAGGTTGGCGGATTTGTAAAAGACACGAGACCATCGGTTACTAGTAGCTCATCTATATTTGCCCGTAGCTCTATAACTAATGTAAAAATAATGAGTAAGTTACAATGAAAAGAATGCTAATCAACGCAACTCAACAAGAAGAGTTGCGTGTTGCTCTGGTTGACGGGCAACGCCTTTATGATTTGGATATCGAAAGCCCAGGACATGAGCAAAAAAAAGCAAATATCTACAAAGGTAAAATCACCCGAATTGAACCTAGCCTGGAAGCCGCTTTTGTTGATTATGGTGCTGAAAGGCATGGTTTCCTTCCTATCAAAGAAATAGCCCGCGAATACTTTCCTAATAACTACCATCCCCACGGTCGCCCTAATATCAAAGATGTTTTGAGGGAAGGCCAGGAAGTTATTGTTCAAGTCGATAAAGAAGAGCGTGGTAACAAAGGCGCAGCATTAACCACTTTTATCAGTTTGGCGGGTAGTTATCTGGTATTGATGCCAAACAATCCCCGCGCTGGCGGTATTTCCCGCCGTATCGAAGGTGATGATCGTACAGAACTGAAAGAAGCCTTGGCATCTTTAGAAGTGCCAGAAGGAATGGGACTGATTGTCCGCACCGCAGGCGTCGGTAAATCCGCAGAAGCACTACAGTGGGATTTATCATTCCGTCTCAAGCACTGGGAAGCCATCAAAAAAGCCGCCGAAAGCCGCTCTGCTCCGTTCTTAATCCATCAAGAAAGCAATGTTATTGTCCGTGCTTTCCGTGACTATCTGCGACCAGACATTGGTGAAATATTAATCGACAATCCTAAGATTCTCGATCTGGCACGTCAACATATCACCGCACTTGGCCGCCCGGATTTCACCAGCAAAATTAAGCTGTACAGTGGTGAAGTTCCTCTGTTTAGCCATTATCAGATTGAATCACAGATTGAATCTGCGTTTCAACGTGAAGTTCGCCTGCCATCAGGTGGCGCTGTAGTTATCGATACCACAGAAGCATTAACAGCGATTGATATTAACTCTTCCCGTGCAACACGCGGGGGCGATATTGAAGAGACAGCTTTTAACACTAACCTTGAAGCAGCCGATGAAATTGCTCGTCAGTTACGCCTGCGTGACCTCGGTGGCCTGATTGTTATCGACTTTATCGATATGACACCAGTACGCCATCAACGCGAAGTAGAAAACCGTCTACGTGATGCTGTCCGTCAGGATCGTGCCCGTATTCAAATTGGTCGTATTTCCCGCTTTGGCTTGCTAGAGATGTCTCGTCAGCGTTTGAGTCCATCTCTGGGTGAATCCAGTCATCACGTTTGTCCGCGTTGTAGCGGCACCGGCACTATTCGTGATAACGAATCTCTATCATTGTCCATCTTACGTCTGATTGAAGAAGAAGCACTGAAAGAGAACACGCATCAAGTACATGCTATTGTGCCGGTACAAATTGCGTCATACCTGTTAAACGAAAAACGCCAGGCGGTCAGTGCAATCGAACGCCGTCAGGGAGATGTTGGCGTAGTGATCGTTCCTAACGATCAAATGCAAACCCCACACTTCTCTGTTCTGCGCGTGCGTAAAGGTGAAGAAGTTTCTACCTTAAGTTATCTGTTGCCTCAGTTGCATGAAACTGGCGCAGTAAATCCGCAAGAAGATATCCAGCCTGAACGTAAACGTCCTGAGCAACCAGCTATCTCTGCTTTTGCCTTGCCAACCGATGCACCGGCACAACAACCATCAAATAAAGCAAAAGAGAAAAAGCCTAACCGTCCTGCTCAGACTAAAATAGAACAACCTAGTCTCTTAAAGCGTTTCTTAACTGCCTTGAAAAAAATGTTCAGCGCAGAAGAAGAAAAAACAGTCCAGAGAAAAGACAACAAATCATCTGGTCATGATAACCGCCGCCCTTCCGAGCGACGCAACCAGCGCCGTCAGCATTCACGTAAAGATCGTGATGATAGTAACCTGCGTGATGAGCAACGTAATAACCGTGATCGGGATGAACAACGGAAAAATCGTAATACTCAGCAGAAAAATAGCATTCAGGATAACAACACCATAGATATCGCTGCTCATGAAACTCAGCAACAGCAACGTCGTGAGCAACGAGCAGAACGTCAACGCCGTCGTCAGGAAGAAAAACGTCAGCAACAGCTTGAAACGAATAAACCAGAAGTTGCTGAAAATGAGAATGAGGTTGAAGAATGCTTACCGGTTATTCCTCGCCGTCAGCGCCGTCAGCTTGAGCAAAAAATCCGTATTACAGATGAAGTGAAAGAAACTACAGCTGTCATCACTTCCCTATCCGCGCCTGTAATCACGGAAGAACAATTACCAGCACCAATTGAAATACGGGCTGAAACAGCTCAACCACAGCAACCGACGGAAAATAAAGAGCAACAAGACAATGTTATGCCGCGTCGCTCTCGTCGCTCTCCTCGCCATCTCCGTGTGAGTGGTCAGCGCCGCCGCCGTTACCGTGATGAGAGAAATCTGCCTCAATCACCGGTACCATTATCTATGGCTGTTGCATCACCAGAAATGGCTTCTGGGAAAGTTTGGGTTCGCTACCCGGTGGTTCCTATTTCCAGCGAAACTCCTGAAGAAACCTCTGTAGCTGAACAACAAGTCGTTAAGCAACCGCATGAGGCCCTGCCAATAATAGTGACAGAAACAGCACCTGCAATGATAGTTACGACAGAACCTAAACAAATCATCACTGACTTACCTAGAGTAGAGGTACCAGAAGATTATCAGGATGAAATCAAACCAGAAGCAGCCATTGCAGAAAAAAATGATGCTGTCTTGCAGCAAAATAAATCATTACAACAAGAACTATCAGTTATTGAACCTGTTGCAATAACACCGGTGACTACTGAACTCGAACAATACCCTCAGATAAAAGAAATTGTCGTTCCTAAAGAAATTTCGGAAGTGGCCGTTGTTAAAGAGTGTGAAGCTGAAACAATTAAACAACCTGTTGCTATAGTTAAAAGTCATTACGCTTACGCGCCAATGACCAAAGCACCAGCCCCAGAGATGATTGAACAACTTGTTATTATCAGTGAATGGCAACGACCTTTTTCCCATTTCGAAGGGAAAGGGGGAGCAGGAGGCCATTCAGCGACTAACTCAGCTACTTCTCCGATGGCTAAGCCACAATTTTTTGAATAACAACATTATTTAACATTAGCAAAATTTAACAAAATGGCTCTTTTTCCGGGAGCCATTTTTTTGCCACTTTCCTCACAAAATACTTATCATCAATTTCATTCCATCTACAATAAGGTTTAAATTAAACGGTTATCACCCTATTGATGAATTACTTTTCAATCTGGAGAACACTCTTCATGAAACCATGGCTTATTTTTGGTGCAGGTAATGGGATTGGACGCCATTTAGTCGCTATCGCATTGCAACAAAAACGCCCCGTAATTGCACTTATCCGCAATTCTCAACAGGCTTGCGAGCTTAGTAACTTAGGTGTCAGAGTGATACAAGGCGATGCCTGTGATGCAGAAAGTGTTGAAAAAGCGGTGCAAAATGCAGGCTCAAAAGCAATTGTATTTTCTACTATTGGTGGAGTTGATTCAGATCTCCTGGGTAATATGACTATCATTGATGCTATTGAAAAAGCAGGAATAATACGTATGTTACTCGTCACATCAATAGGTTGTGGTGAAAGCTGGAAAACCCTGTCACCCAGAGCCAAATCATTATTTGGTCAGTCTGTCAGACGTAAATCAATGGCAGAAAGCTACCTTCAGACCAGTTCTCTAAATTATACAATTATTCGCCCAGGTGGATTAACAGATAAACCAGGAACAGGCCATTGCCAGCGATATCAAAATGATATTCATGGTGTGGTCAGTCGCAAAGATGTTGCACATGAATTGGCAGTAATAGCAGAAGAAGAATCTTCATATCAGCAGATTTATGCCTTGGTTGATCCAGAACTTAAGCCTGATTGGGCTACTGCATAATCGATAAAAATAACCACGCATTAATGCGTGGTTATCTATACCCAATAGATTTCAAGTTGCAGGACAGCGGCAAGTGAGCGCAGCCAATAAAGCAGCAGCTTGAAAGATGAAGGGTATAATGATATTTACTTAAGCTCACCTATTGTCTTAAGCTTTTTGGACAATTCACGGCGCTCTTTGGAGAGATCCGCATTTTTAATGATGTAATCATCTATACGGTCTTCATAGTCACTACGCATATTCATAATAATGTTCTGGATATCCTCAATTGACATACCCGGCTTGATGTATTCACTAAGGTTATCAAGCAATAAAACACGTTTCTGATTGTCACGTATTTTCTTTTCATTGTCTGCGATTTCGCGCTGTAACTTATTCTTACGACGAAACATACGCACAAACTCCAACACATTCTGAAATGACGGCTTATTTACGTTGTCCATTTTCCTACCTTATATTCAACCTAGACATACAGATTATAATCTGATTACACAATACAGGTTAAAGCCATTAATAGACAAGCCAGTTTCTATTCTTTATTGATTTTAAGTGGTTCCAGAAGCTTGTTAGCTCCTGGCTTTTTGCTGAAAATTTCATCACATTGATTGTTTAAAAAAAACTGCCTGATACAAATGAATAACAAACAGTCAATCTGTCACTGATAAAAACCGAAGCTTTTTTCCCCCTTCCCTTACCACGACAGGACCAAAATACGATGATCGCTACAACTGTTTAAAACCGAAATTATAAATCTATTGGAAGAAAAATTTTATACCCTTCATCTTTCAAGTTACTGCTTTGTTGGCTGCGTTCACTTGCCGCCGCGCTGCAATTTGAAATCTATTGGGTATATATGTAATCATATTTTGAAACGTTATATAACAGAGCCATTAAAAAAACAATTCAGATAAAAATTATATCAACCAGAAATAAATATTAGTTTATTAGTTTATTAGTTTATTAGTTTATTAGTTTATTAGTTTATTAGTTTATTAGTTTATTAGTTTATTAGTTTATTAGTTTATTAGTTTATTAGTTTATTAGTTTATTAGTTTATTAGTTTATTAGTTAAACCCCTTTCAAAAATAACTATATTTGTGATATTCATCTTAATAATAAAATAAAAAACTCCTTATTACTGAAATAGTATTAAAATTGACGAAAAACATGACGAAGATTAGATTAGGCCAAGTGATGAAAAAAATCCCCTTTGATTTAGATGGTTACGAAATCTCTTATGGCTACGCCCGTAGAACAAAAATTCCAATTATAAAAATAACCCATCCCAGAAATGGGATTCCTATTAGGCCATTCTATAGTGTCAACAGAGTGAATTTACTTGAAAGAATCCAATATGAAACTGGTTTAAAAGATCAATATCTTGAGCGTATTAATGAACATTTTCAAGAAATTAATTACCCTTAAAAAACCAGATATAACAGGAAGTTATATCCTTCTGTTTTAGTACCTTGGAAATTACCAAGGTACTGCATATCCGGTTTATTCTGTTTAATGGTTGATTTACTGATGAATCCATTTGTAATTAGTTGGTAAAAGAGATGACCTGATATAATATAGTAGGTAATAATCCCTCCCAATATTTATACCCTTCATCTTTCAAGCTGCTGCTTTGTTGGCTGCGTTCACTTGCCGCCGCCATGCAACTTGAAATCTATTGGGTATATATCTTTATTAACACTTACTGAAACAATTGGCATTTTTCTTTTATTTTTTCTGTTATATAGTAAAAAAAAACAGAAAATGCCAAGCATATACCTGTACCTGCAACTATCGCATACTGATACCGATTTTCTAATGTTGACATCAAGGTAAAATAAACTCATCCCATAACTGAAAATACACACACCGCACCAATTATCCCTTGAGTTATATGCATTACGATTCTCATCAATATACTTATTTTCGTCATCATCATTTATCCAGTCCTGCGGAGAGTTCATTAAATATCTCATTAAATATCTCATTAAATAAACCCCAAACTTAATCATACACTTACAGGTCTCTGATACACACAACTCCATGTTGCCTTCTAACCAAGAAATAATTCTAATGCTTCTCTAACCTTAAATTGAGTCTTAATCACAGATATCATCAATACCCAATAGCATTCCAATCGTGGTGCAGAAAGCGAGAAAATAGGTATACAATATTGCAATCGCATGGATTCTCTAAGATAGTAAGCAAAGATTATCCACATTTTCAGACAAAAGATCATTTATCCATTTAAAAAGCAGAAAAAACAAATAATTAATTAACATAATTGGACATTGAACAACAGTGAAAAACAGCAGCGAACAACCCACTTTCTACATTCATGACTATGAAACTTTCGGTAAACATCCCGCATTAGACAGACCAGCTCAGTTTGCCGGTGTCCGCACTGATATGGATTTCAATATTATTGAAGAGCCGTTAGTGATTTACTGTTCACCTACTGATGATTATCTCCCTCAACCAGAAGCGGTCATGATTACAGGAATTACGCCTCAGATTGCATTGGAAAAAGGTGTCAACGAAGCGGAATTTGCCCGACAAATTCATAATGTATTCAGTGTGCCTAATAGTTGTATCCTCGGTTATAACAATATCCGGTTTGATGATGAAGTCAGCCGGAATATTTTTTACCGCAATTTTTATGATCCATACGCTTATAGCTGGCAAAAAGGTAATTCCCGTTGGGATTTACTTGATGTATTGCGTGCCTGTTATGCCCTGCGCCCCGAAGGTATTATCTGGCCCAAAAATGACGATGGTCTGCCCAGCTTTAAACTGGAGCATCTGACCAAGGCAAATGGTATTGAGCATTCGCATGCTCACGATGCTATGTCCGATGTTTACGCTACAATTGCAATGGCAAAACTGCTTAAAGCAGCACAACCACGGATGTTCAATTATTTCTTTCAGCTAAGAAATAAACAGAAAATCAGCAATCTCATTGATATCCCACAAATGAAACCGCTAGTTCATGTCTCCGGGATGTTTGGCGCTGCCCGTAGCAATACCAGTCTGGTAGCACCTCTTGCATGGCATCCGATAAACCGAAATGCCGTTATCATGTGTGATCTGACTGGAGATATTTCACCATTGCTGGAACTGGATGCAGATGCTTTACGTGAACGTCTGTATACCCGCCATGATGAATTGCAGCCAGATCAGCTACCAGTCCCTGTTAAGCTGGTCCATGTTAATAAGTGCCCGATAATCGCACCTGATAATACTTTACGAACAGAAGACGCTGAACGTCTTGGGTTAGATCGTGATCATTGTGAGAAAAATCTGGCGATTCTACGCAATAATCCACAAATCAGAGAAAAAGTTGTCGAACTGTTTGTTCAGGCTGAATCTTTCCCTGAATCAGATAATGTTGACGCTAAGCTGTATGACGGTTTCTTTAGTGATGCAGATAAAGCAGCAATGAATATTATCCGTGAAACACAACCGCAGAATTTATCTGCTTTAGACCTGACTTTCCAGGACCCGCGCATTAAAACGCTATTATTCCGCTATCGTGCCAGAAATTACCCTTCTACTCTGACTGATGATGAACAACAGAGCTGGCTACGCCATCGTCAAGATGCATTAACCCAAGATAAACTTAGTGAATATATCTTTATCATTGAGCAACTTTTTATTGAATACCAAAGCAATGAAGAAAAATGCCGTCAACTTAAGGCTCTGATGGAATATGCAGTGAAACTGGCTGAATAATCATAGAACGGCGAGTCATATATGCTCGCCTTCTTCCTAAATGGGGTAATGCTTACAGACTCACATCTTCTTAGTACTGCCATGATGTTGAGAATACTGGCATTAAGATTCTTCCCCCCAATTTTTCAGCTTAGACGTTTTCCCAACTCCTGGATTGAGAGTATTAGTAGGATCAGTCATCCGATAGAAATTCTTCAGCTGAGGCTTAGCTTGATATTGATGGCCCACATTGTGTTCTGCGGGATATTCTGCACCACGCTGATCAAGGAGTTCTATCATTCTTTCTTTTAGTGCATGTATATCCACACCCTTTTTTACAATGTAATCATGATGGAATACATGGCACATAAAATGCCCGCAATAAAGTTTATGCACTAATACATCATCAACCTCTGGCGGTAACTGCTCAAACCATTTTCGATCATTCCGACGCAAAGCAATATCAAGCGAAAGGATATTTTCCACTTGGTTACTATGTACGGCTTGATAACGGATCGCTGCGCCGGCAGCGGAAAAACGATGCAGGAATGCTTTAACTCCTTCCTCCGTCGTACAGGCAAAGAATGCCCCCTCTGCTTGGCTGAAATAACTCTTTAGCCAATTTCTAGCTTCCTCAACCCCATCACCCGACATCTTTAATATCAAATGGTGCTCAAAGCGATTTCGATACTCTTTCAAACGGTTAGGTAAATGCGACGGAAATAAACGACTCAACTCTTGCATCATGCGATCAATAAGATGGGAAGGTAAAAATGGAACCTTATTGAAAATAGCGTCCATTCGCCCTTTCAACGTAAAATAGGTCGGCATTTTATCCGTACCAAGCTTATCAATCATGATAAAAGCATCTTTACCGTAAATTTCTGCGATATCGAAAATATCCCGATGCATATATTCACCCGCCACCGGCAAATTACGGAAATTGGCTAATATATGGCGACGTAATTCTGTCAACACGTCAGTGTGGTTGGTACCGATATAAAATACCTGAGACAAAGATTCGGCTGGAAAAGTATCGAGCCGGACAGCAAATACGACCAACTTACCTGCACAACCCGACGCTTCGAACAAACGACGTTCATCAGAGTTGAAACGAGATGGTGTATCGGCATCTACGTCACGCACACGTTGGGCATACTCATAATCAGATGCTTTATGCTGACCTTGTTCTATATCCTGGTCACTATAACGCTGTTCTTCCAGACAAGAGAGGATCTCTTCCGGTGTTTCTCCCAAGTAGATACCCAGATGATTAATCAATTCTGGCTTACCGTTCTTGTTCACTCGCCCATATAAGGCCATTTCAGTGTAGGCTGGACCACGATGAACCAGAGAGCCACCTGAATTATTACAGATACCACCAATTACAGAAGCCCCAATGCAGGAAGAACCGATGACCGAATGAGGTTCACGTCCCAACGGTTTTAACGCACGTTCAAGTTGCCACAAGGTACTGCCCGGCAGTGCGACTACCTGGTTATACTGTCTCAGGATTTGGATCTTATTCATGCGCAACGTGCTGATGATCACTATGTCACGGTCATAATCATTACCACTCGGAGTAGAACCTTCGGTCACACCGGTATTAGCCGCCTGCATCAAGATGATCTTATCTGCTTCAACACAGGCTTTAAACACGCGCCACTGTTCTACCAATGAACCGGGAAATATTACGGCCAAAGCATCACCTTGGCCCGAGCGAAAACCTTTACGGTAGCGTTCAGTTTTGTGGGGGGCAGTCAGAATATGAGATTTACCAACAATATTAGTCAGTATAGTAATGAATTGCTGATTTTGAGAGGTCTGTGCATCATTCATAGACGCTTCCTTAATAGTAAATTACCTCTCAGAGCATAGATTGTTTTTCTTTATTTACCGCCGGAATTTTTCTTATCTGCAAGCTACCTCGCTGTTTTCTTTCCTAAGATCCTTCTTCTGCATTATTACGACAAACTGGAAATATGAAAAAAAACGGCACCATTGGTACCGTTTTCTTTTTCAAACCGGATATCAAATCATTTCAGAACACTGAGGCATCGGCTGACGGAAACGACGGGTCAGGAATACCATATAAACCAGACCAATTGCTCCCCAAGTTAAACCCAACTCCATAGAGCTTTGTTCCAGGTTCATCCACAACACCCCAACAGTGCAGGCACCAACCACAGGCAATACCAAGAAGTTGATTGTATCTTTCAATGTACGGTTACGACGTTCACGGATATAGAACTGAGAGATAACCGATAAATTTACAAAGGTGAACGCTATCAGCGCCCCAAAGTTAATCAGAGCTGTTGCAGTCACCAAATCAAAGGTAATAGCAGACAGTGCTACGATACCTACCAACAATACGTTGATTGCCGGAGTCCGCCATTTTGGATGAACATAGCCAAATATTTTCTCAGGAAATACGCCATCGCGCCCCATGACATAGAGCAAACGCGAAACACCTGCGTGGGATGCCATACCAGAGGCCAAAACAGTGACACAAGAGAACACCAGAATAATGGACTGGAATAAAGTACCCGCTACATACAGCATAATTTCTGGCTGAGATTCATCCGGGTTCTTGAACCGGGAGATATCAGGAAAATAGAGCTGTAAGAAATAAGAAACTATAATAAAGATAACGCCACCGATTAATGCTGTCAGGAAGATCGCTTTCGGGATCACTTTGCCTGCATTCGGCGTCTCTTCGGACAACGAACTAATGCCATCAAACCCAAGGAATGAAAAACACAAAATCGTTGCCCCAGTAATCATCGGGATTAAATGGGCATCTTCAGAGGCAAAAGGTCTTACACTCCATAAAGTTCCTGTACCTTCCCCATTGTATACGCCGTGGATCAACAAACCCACAAATACCACCATTATTGCAACCTGAACAATAACAATGCCGGTGTTGAGATTAGCAACAACGTTGATACCACGCAGGTTAAAGGCTGTCATCAATAATGCCAAACCCACAACGAATATCCATGGCTCTACACCAGGAAAGATGGCCTGAAGATAAATTTTCGCCAACAAGATGTTAATCATCGGCATGAACAGATAGTCCAGTAGCGACGACCAACCTACCATAAAACCAACATGTGGGCTTATGGATTTTTGTGCATAAGTATATGCAGACCCAGCAGATGGGAAGCGTTTTACTAATTTCCCATAGCTTAAGGCAGTAAACAGAATTGCGATCAAAGCAATAGCATAAGATGTTGCTACATGACCGTCAGTCAAACCAGAAACAATGCCAAAAGTATCAAAGATAGTCATAGGTTGCAGATAAGCAAGGCCCATCATCACCACCTGAACTAAGGTCAGTGTTTTTCTGAGTTGAACACGATTGTTCGCACCAGTTTGGTTGGTGCCAATTGAGATTGCAGTATTATGCGACATGAGCGAAACCTCCCATAACTCCGATTCGTGTTTTATCACTACTTAATCGACAGTTACTGGGAAGACTTCGCTTCTGCCTATAGGCAGAATAGACAGTGGAGTTAGAGGCTGGATTGTACATAGAGCGCAATGCTCCATAGTCATCGATGCAGCAGCATGCGCCGATTGGCACAAGTGCGATAGAGAATAATTGCTCCATATTAGCGTTCCTCATTACGGCAACCGATTCTCGTTCTGGTTGCACGTGGGCCAATTATCTATCCGGCTCAGAGTCCGGCCTCTTGGTATATACCCTTCATCTTTCAAGCTACTGCTTTGTTGGCTGCGTTCACTTGCCGCCGCGCTGCAAATTGAAATCTATTGGGTATAGTAAAAAATAAGTCAAAGCAAAAAAAATAACCGACACATATAAACGCATCAGTTATTTTCCAGTGGGCGAATTCTGCACTTGAAGACCTAAAATAGCAATACTCGCCGCACTAAAAGTTCATTATTTTTTACCACACATATTGATTACGCTATGGAATTTAACCATGTCATATACATTCTTTTGACATGTGCCAAGTTTTAGCACAACACAAAACGAATTACTATCCAGTTTTTAGGGTTAAGCAAAAAACAAAACCCCCTGCCAAAAACAGGCAAGGGGGTTAACACACATTTAATAAGAATTATTTATCAGAAGTCGTAAGTAAGACCGATGTTATAGCGACGGCCATCCAGTTGCACTTCATAATTTTCTTGAGTAACGCGTTTATCAAATACGTTGTACACTCCACCTAACACGCGCAATTCCTTGGTTAAATTATAGCTGGCTCCGATATCCACAAAGGCGTAGGACGGAGCTCCTTCCGTCATACTATCACCACGCCCTAAATAATCTGAGGTTTTGCCACGGAAGTTTATCCGGGTCCAGGTTTGCATTTCCGGTAAAGTTTGCCAGTTCAGAGTCGCATTCGCCATGTGTTTAGGCATTTTATTCAAAGGTTTTCCTTTGTTTTTCCCACTTTTCTGTTCTGACTCTGTATAAGTATAGTTCGCAGACAATGACCAGTTTTCAACGATATCCCAGTTTATAGTCGCTTCTACACCGCGTATATTGGCTTTATCTACGTTAATGCGGTCATTAATAAATTTATAAACATTATCATCAATTTTACACTTTTTATCTTTCCCACCACTTGGATCAGCGCAGCGACTAATTTCAGTGATCTTATCTTTAAATTCTGTATTAAATATTGTCAAACCGACATCAAGGTTTTCTTGATTATTCCAAATAACACCGATCTCTTGGCCAAAACTCTTTTCTGGTTTTAAGTCTGGGTCGCCAACAATAATTCCTGGCTTTTCTCTAAATCCATTAATAGTTTTAGGGCTTCCTCCTGTAACTTGCCCCCAATCTGATGTGGAATGACGTAAATCAGGAGAACGGTAACCAGTAGATACACCACCTTTAATCGTCCATTGTTCATCGGCATGCCATACTCCATACAGACGAGGTGTCCAATGACTCCCAAAATTCTCGTCCTTATCCATACGGATACCACTAGTCAGGGCAAAATCATTGGTCATTTGCCATTCATCTTCAGCAAATAGAGCCCAACTCCAGCGAGTCAATTTATCCATACCATTAGCGGACGCTAATAGATTGTCACCACCATGTAAGTTTTCATGGCGATATTGCCCCCCCATACTCAGAGTATGATCATCGAAACGGAAAACAGTTTGGTTGTTAAATACTGTATCTTGGTACTTCATGTCACGCCCTGGATTACGTGAATCATCATGTTGGATGTATGAAGTCATGGTACCGAAATCATAAATACCATTATGCAAGATAGAGTAATTGTTACGATTATAATCGCTGTTCTCTGAGTCACCACGAGACGATTTACCTCTAGTAGTATTGCGATCCTGCTCATAACGACCCGCTTCGAAATCAAAAGTATTTTTATCATCAGGTGTCAGAGAAAAAATGACTGAACCGTTACGCATTTCTTGCTCTTTAAAGCCGCCAATGAATTTATCTTCGTTACGGTGAGAATACAGGCCATGCACTTTTAATCCCAATAGGCCATCAATTATCGGGCCTGCTGTATAAATGCTACTCTGATAACTGTTACCCGAATTTTTACGCTCAGTCAAAGTAGTATCAGCGCGCAAGCTAGTTTTCCACTCTTTTTGCGCCTTACGAGTGATGACATTGATAACCCCACCCATTGCATCAGAACCATAAAGAGAAGACATCGGCCCACGCACCACTTCGATCCGCTCGATCGCCGCCAGAGGTGGCAACCACCCCTGCTCAATACCAGAGCCGTCACTGTTTGGGCGGGTATTACGGGTATCAATACGCTTACCATCAATCAGAATCATGGTGTATTTAGGCGCCATACCACGAATACTGATATCACTGCTGCTACCACCTCCCGTTACAACGACCCCTGGCACATCTTTCAGGGCATCAGTCACATCACGATAAGCCTTGGTTTCTAATTGTTCACGGCTCACCACAGAAATAGACGCTGGTGCATCTTCAATCTTCTGTTGGAAGCCTGATGCTGTAGTCACAACAATGGTGTCATTATTGTCACTGGCCGCAAAAACAGAGCCAGATGAAATTGCAGCAATAACCCCTAACGCGATTTTTCTTTTATTAAAAACACTCATTCCCAATTCTCCAAGAAATATATACCCGCATCTTTCAAGTTGCTTCTTTGTTGGCTGCACTCACTCACCCCGGTCACATAGTTATCTATGCTCCCGGGGATTCGCTCCCTTGCCGTCGCGATGCATCTTAAAATCTATTGGGTATAATTATGTTTTATTAATTTATAAAATGGATAATTAACATATGCCCAAATAGCAGGGATAAAACACTCATCCCTGTATGGTTTTATTATTTTGTTTTATTCGACTTTCTTACATATTATTACTATAAAATATAAGCCAATATTCTCTATTAATTCAAATAATCTATATTATTCAATTATTTTATCACCCACTCTTTGTAATAATAAAGAGTGGACATGGGTATTATTCAGACAAAAACGACAGCCTTTAAACGTACTTTATTACGAGCGGAAAAACCTATTCCTTACTTATTACCATGTACGCTCTCGTTTCTATGCACTATCCATGTCCATGATTTAATCCTGTAACAAGGTTATATACCTGTTATCTTTCAAGTTGCCTCTTTGTTGGCTGCACTCTCTCACCCCGGTCACAGTGTTATCTATGCTCCCGGGGATTCTCTCCCTTGCCGTCTCGATGCATCTTGAAATCTATAGGTTATAGAATAGGTTCTAACCGAGAAACCAACCCATCAATTAATACCTGTGGAACACCCTGAGAACAGTGTTCAATCCTGCCTCTAACACCATAAACCTGTGCTAAGCTATCCGGCGTAATAACCTGTTCAGGAATTCCTTCGGCAATTAAATTACCTTTTTGCAACATTAATGTATAATTACCATGACGCAAAGCAATATTAATATCATGCACGACCACTACAGTAATAATATTACGGTGGCGTGTTTCTTGTGCAACCAATTCCATTACGTGATATTGATAATTTAAATCCAATGCACTAAGTGGTTCATCTAATAATAATAATGTCGGCTTACGAATTAGCGATTGTGCCAATCCGACTAACTGTTTTTGACCACCAGATAATTGATCTAAATAACATAATGCCAGATGTTCAATCCCCAGCTGACCTAATAAAGACATCACTTCTTCTTCACTGGTTTCAGAATGATGTCCACCGGATGCACGTTGAGCAACAATAATCGATTCCAACACATGTAAATGAACGCCAGCAGGTAAACTTTGTGGCAAATAAACCACATTTTCCGCCCTCTTCGCAAAATTCATTTTCATCAAATCCTGACCATCAAGCCAGAGCTGCCCACTGGCGCGATTTAAGCCAGCCAGCGAACGCAGGAGTGTTGATTTACCGCTGCCATTTGGTCCCAACAGTACTGTAATTTTCCCGCGAGGCAATGGCGCGACATTTAGATTTTCAATTACCGGATTTTTCGGATAGCCAGCAGAAAAATTGCTGATAGTTAACCCTTGCTTCATACATTCCCCCTGTAACGCAAAATTATACTAAGGAAGAATGGAACCCCAACCAATGCAGTAACAATCCCAACCGGAATAATGACACCTGGGATCAAGTTCTTCGAGACAATCGACGTCAAAGACAGTACTAATGCACCAATTAATGCACTGGCAGGCAAATAGAAGCGGTGATCTTCACCAAATATCATACGAGCAATATGGGGCGCAATCAAACCGATAAAGGCAATTGGTCCGACAAATGCAACTGCTAAGGCGGAAAGAATACTGATACGCAATAATGTACCCAAGCGCAGGCGACGAACATCAATACCAAAACTGATGGCCCGATCTTCACCCAAACGCAACGCTGTCAATTTCCAAACATTCATCATTGAAATCGGAAAAATAACTGCAAATACCAGCAACATAACACCCAGTTTTATCCAGGTTGCTCTGGCAAGGCTACCCATTGTCCAGAGTACCAGCCCCTGAAGGGTATCTTCAGTTGCGATAAACTGCATCATGGAAACCAATGCGTCAAAAGTAAAGTATATCGCAATACCAAACAACACCACGCCAGAAGAAGTGGCAGCCCGTGTCCAACGAGTAACGCCATCCAGCACCAACGCTGCCAGCAAAGCAAAAATAAAGGCATTCGCAGAGATAAACCACTGGTCAGGCACGCCCGGAATACCAATACCTGACACGATAGCCAACGCAGCACCAAATGCAGCCGCCTGAGAAACCCCTAACGTGAAAGGGCTTGCCAATGGGTTATTCAGAATCGTCTGCATTTCAGCGCCAGCCAGCCCAAGAGACAGGCCAATCACTACCGCCATCAGAGCGTATGGCAAACGAATATCCCAAACAATCACCCGTGTACCCGCATCTACACTATCTGGTGATACTAAAGTCTGCCAGAGAGACTGCAAAGATAAACCTGATGGCCCTATAGTAAAATCTAATACCACGGAAGCACCGATAACCAAGAAGATGGACACCATCATCACGATACGGCGGCGTAAAATATATTGGTAATGGGCTTTTACACCGCTGTTATTTGATTGTTGTTTCACCGTTGGCATAGGCTCGGTAGTGACACTCATTATTTCTGTTACCTGTCTTACTGATTACTTCTCACTGATCCAATAAACACCTAATGGTTCAACTGCCAGGAATTTACTGTGTAATTCATTCAGTGTTTTTTGTGGATCTAAATCTGCAAATTGTTCAGGATAGAACCACTTAGCAAATACCTGCGCGACTATTACGTTATATGGAGAATTATAATAATTATGCCAAATAGCATAGTCTCTACCCTCTTTAACCGCAGTCAAAGAGCTGATACCTTTGCGATCAGTTATTTTTTTCAGGCTAGCTCTTGCCAGCTCAGGTGTAGCTTGCGCGCCCAGTTTTACACCAGGTTCATTACTGTCTGACGCTTTTGCACCACTGGCAATGTAAATATAAGGATCAGTTGCAATAATCTTTTCGAGATTCATATTACCAAGTGCACCTGGTAGCACATCTTTAGCAATGTTTTTACCACCCGCCAGATCGATAAAATTACCCATATTACCATTACCGGCAGTAGCACAGCAGTCTTCAAAAGCACCCGCTCTTAGGTCAATAAATACAGCTGGCTTTTTCTCTTCCGGGATCTTATTGGTGATTTCCGTTACTAGTTTTATATTCTTCTCGTAGAAATCAGCATATTCTGTTGCTTCTTTTTCACGGTGCAATACTTTACCCAGCATACGAATGCTTGGCAGCGTATTTTTTAGTGGATCGGTGCGGAAGTCAACAAACACAACTGGAACGCCTGCTTTTTCAAGCTGAGCAACCAATTCACTGTTCTTACCCGGACCATGACCAGACAAGCCAAAAATAGCAATATCTGGATTGAGAGTTAATACTTTTTCAGAACTAACACTGTCAGCACTGGTATCACCAATCAAAGGAACTTTGTCAATCTCAGGGAATTTAGCTTTATAGATGGCATAGGATTGTGGGTCCAGTTTGCGAAAATCACCTTGCCAACCCGCGATACGAGCCAGTGGTTTATCCCCTTCAAGTAAAGCGACAGCGTGGAACAAACGACCTTCACCCAACAAAATACGGTTTACATTCTCAGGAACGTCAACAGTACGGCCAACTACATCAGTAACCGTTTCAGCCCATGATGCGAAGCTTGCCATTACTGCCGAACCCGCCAACAGGCTGATATTGATACTCTTTGCAATAGATCGAGATACAAATTTCACTTTGTTAGCCTCTTTCATATTAATAATAATGGCGCTAACAATAAAGCAAACGAGAATAATTATCAATGTGATTTACAGAGATTTTGGAAATAACATGACTAAGTTATACGACCAACTGCATGAAAAATAAAAAAACGTCTATTTAGTTACAAAAATGAGCGTTTTCTGCTGGTTTCCTGTCAATAGCTATTTAACCATAATAGAACAAAACGTTAAGATAATAATAAATTGATCATGAATCGCATTGAAATACTGCAAAATCAGGCCGGTTTACGTCTTTCCAAAGACCCTACCAGCCTGTTAATTATTATTCAACGTGATCAAATTCATTTATTGGGGATATCAGGAAATTCCATCTCGCTATATTTAATAAAACGGGTTTTCTTTGCTAATTTATAACCAAACCAAATCAATAGGAATAATGGAATACCAACATAAGTTGCGGTTACACCATACCAGTCAACTTTGTCTTGCAGAAACGCCTGATAATTCTGTCCTAATGTAATGGTCAGACAGAGAATAAACGCAAAGATCGGGCCAACCGGGAAAAACCCTGAACGATAAGGTAACTTATTTAGATCCAATCCCTGAGCTACATAACCACGGCGGAAACGATAATGACTGATAGCAATCCCTAACCATGCAATAAAACCAGTCATCCCAGAGGTATTCAACAACCACAGATACACTGTCTGATTACCGTACATTGAACTGAGGAAACACAAAGCAGCAACAACCGTTGTTGCATACAAAGCATTGCGCGGCACACCACCTTGAGATAATTTACCAAAAATCTTTGGCGCTTTGCCCTCTTTTGCCAATGTGAACAGCATACGAGTAGATGCATACATTCCTGAATTACCCGCAGATAATACCGCCGTTAAAATAACGGCATTCATCACAGCCGCCGCTGATAATAAACCGGCATTTTCAAATACCAACGTAAACGGACTAACGCTAATATCCCCGACATCATTACGTAGCAAATTTGGATCAGTATAAGGAATGATCAGGCTAATAATCAGAATAGCAAAAATATAGAACAACAGAATACGCCAGAATACTTTACGTACTGCACGAGGAACATTCTTCGCGGGATCTTTGGACTCACCCGCCGTAATGCCAATAAGTTCGACTCCCTGGAAAGAAAATCCAACTATCATTGCTACACCAATCATAGCAGAGAAACCACCGGCAAAAGGGGCATCACCAATAGTCCAATTATGCCATCCAGCACCTTCTGTACCTTTCATAATACCGGTTATCATCAATATTCCGACCACAATAAAGACAATAATCGTGGTAACTTTAATCAAAGAAAACCAGTATTCAGCTTCACCAAAACCTTTCACTGAAATAAAATTCAGTAAAAAAACCAATGTAAGAAACAACGCACTCCAAACCCAACCTGGCACATCCGGCAACCAATAACCCATAACCAACTGAGCAGCCACCAAATCCACCGCGATAGCCACCGCCCAGTTGTACCAATAATTCCAACCAAGGGCGAAACCAAATCCTTCTTCAACATATTTGGAGCCATAAGTTGAAAAAGAACCAGAAACAGGCATATAAGCAGCCAGCTCTCCCAGACTGGTCATCAGGAAGTAGATCATCAGGCCAATCAACGCATAGGAAAGTAATGCTCCACCTGGCCCGACCTGTGAAACCGTCACACCTGAAGCCACGAATAGCCCCGTGCCTATTGATCCACCAATAGCAATCATTGCCAAATGCCGCGCTTTTAATTCACGGCGTAAATGTTGCGCTATTGGCTTCCGGGGAATACTTTGTTGTTGAGACATTATGTTCCTGTTATCTGAGAATAAACCTGATGGCGGATTGTAGCAAATCCTCGCTATCAAAATAGCAAGGAAGCACAATTATAAGATACCTTCATAATTCAGAAAAAATTATAAGTAATATAACTAATTCTTAACTAACGTTTAAATAAAAAATAAAATTCACTGGCAATAACTCAGCAGTTTTTGCAGTGCATTAGACATATGCTTTTGCCGATGACAAATCAGGTACAACATCCTAAAAAGCTTCAATTCTGGCACCTTCAATTCTAGCAAAGTGCGATTTTCCAATTGTTCTGCAACGACTCGTCTGGATAAACAACTAATTCCCATGCCAAATTTAACAGCATGTTTTATCGCTTCAGAATTCCCCAATTCCATCAAAATCTTGAACCCAGGTAAACGGGCAAATAACAGATGATCCAATACCTCTCTGGTACCCGATCCCCTTTCTCTTAATATCCACGATGCGTTAGCTAAATCATCCAATTTCAGCACCTGTTTAGCTAACGGGTTTTCAGGAGCAGAGAAAATAACCAACTCATCCTCCATCCAGAGTTGAGTTATCAATTCAGGGCTGTGACAAGAACCCTCTATCAGACCAAGGTCAACTCGGAATTCCAGCACAGAATTGATGACATCCTGAGTATTACTGATGTTTAACTCCAAGGGTGTATCAGGAAAATCCCGACGATAATTTGCCAGCATTTCCGGCAACATATAATTACCAATGGTACTACTGGCAGCAATACGTAATGCACCCAGCTCTTGTTTAAATAACTGCTGAATTTCCCCTGCCTGTTCCAGTAATGCCAAAGCCTTGGGATAAAGTAAACGCCCGTGCTCATTAGTTACCAGTCGTTTTCCTACCCTGTCAAAAAGCTGCACGCCAAGCTGGCTTTCCAGATCCGTTAGTGAAGCACTCACCGCAGATTGAGAAAGCGATAATTGCAGAGAGGCTTGTGTCGTTGAACCGCTTTTCAATACCTCAGTGAAAACTTCCAATTGTCTCAGTGTAATATGCATATTGCCTCACAAAATATAATATCAGCCAAATAGATTGTTTTAATTTTATACAGAAATAAACAACTTAACAAAAATCCTCTCTTAATTACCAGTTTTTTAGATTATATATAAAAATTTTATCAATTTTAATGATAAGACTGTCTGCTATATACTTATGTTTAAAATATATAAGCAAAGTGAACAATATCTATGTCTAACATTCAAGCTGAAGAACTTAGTAAACAAAAATCTATTCCCGGAATGAAATTAATACCTGGGCTAATAGTGGCGGCAATACTTACCGCAATTTCAATCTATGCTGGAAATATTCCATGGTTTATTAATATGGGGCTGGGAGCACTGACACTGGCGATTCTGGCAGGAATTATTATCGGTAACACCGTTTATCCTTTACTTAAACCTTATTGTGATGAAGGTATTCATTTTTCCAAACATTATCTCCTACGAGCAGGCATTATTCTTTATGGATTCCGTCTGACATTTCAGCAAATTGCTGACGTAGGTGCTACTGGTCTTTTAACTGACGCAATTATGTTGTCTTCAACTTTCTTTATTACAATCTGGCTAGGCAGATCACTCTTTGGATTAGACCAACAAACCTCAATATTAATTGGTGCCGGTAGCAGTATCTGCGGTGCAGCGGCTATTATGGCAACAGAGCCTGTGGTAAATGCTCCCGCCAGTAAAGTTGCTGTTGCTGTATCAACCGTTGTCATCTTTGGCACTATCGCTATTTTCATTTATCCATGGTTTTATCAACTCAACGAACATTATCAATGGTTCTCATTCACGCAGGAAGCCTTCGGTATCTTTACTGGCTCCACCATTCATGAAGTTGCTCAGGTTGTTGCTGTTGGACACGCTATTAGCGATCAAACAGAGAATGCCGCCGTTATCAGTAAGATGATTAGAGTTATGATGTTGGCGCCATTTCTGTTGTTATTATCCAGTTATATCAACAGTGCCCCTACTAAAAATAGCAAAAACAGTCAAGAAAGAACCCGAATTACCATCCCTTGGTTTGCTGTGATCTTTATTGCAATAGCCGGTTTTAACTCTTTTAATTTATTACCTACAGTAATAGTTAATTATTTGATCAACATCGATACAATTATGCTCGCTATGGCCATGGTTGCATTAGGTTTAACTACTCATGTCAGTGCTATCCGTCAAGCTGGATTTAAACCTATCTTGTTAGCTCTGATTTTGTTTGTATGGCTGATGGGCGGTGGATTTCTGATAAATCTAGGCATCCAACATATGCTTGGCTAATCAGAATATTCGTTCAGAGGAACCTATCAACATATAACTTTATCTGTTCTTAAGGTTCATTGACCACCTGAACAATGTCATAATAGGATAATTAGGAAGGAGAAGAATATGAAATTTGTTGGGGCACATGTCAGCGCGGCAGGTGGAGTCGATCAGGCCGTTATTCGAGCACACGAATTAAAAGCTACCGCCTTTGCTCTGTTCACAAAAAATCAGCGACAATGGAATGCATCACCGTTGACCACTGATATCATCGATAAATTTAAAGAAAATTGTGAACGCTATGGGTATGGCAGCCAGCAAATTCTTCCTCACGATAGTTATCTGATTAATCTGGGCCACCCAGAAACTGATGCATTGGGGAAATCCCGGCTAGCGTTCATTGATGAAATGCAACGTTGTGAACAACTAGGTATTGATCTACTGAATTTTCACCCAGGCAGTCATCTTAATAAAATAGATGTGGATAAGTGTCTGGCGCGAATTGCAGAATCTATCAATATCGCTCTCAATAAAACCCAAAGAGTTACTGCAGTTATCGAAAATACAGCAGGTCAAGGGACAAACCTAGGTTTCAAATTTGAACATCTGGCCGCAATTATTGACGGAGTTGAAGACAAAAGCAGAGTTGGTGTCTGTATTGATACTTGTCACGCCTTTGCCGCTGGCTACGATTTACGTACAGAGCATGCTTGTAAACAGACTTTTCAGGAATTTGAAAAAATTGTTGGCTTTCAGTATCTGCGTGGAATGCATTTAAATGATGCCAAAAGTGAATTTGCCAGCCGTGTTGACCGACATCATAGCCTTGGAGAAGGTAATATTGGTAAAACACCTTTCAGTTACATTATGAAAGATGCCCGTTTTACGAAAATTCCTCTGATCCTTGAAACGATTAACCCAGATATTTGGCTGCAAGAAATTGCCTGGTTGAAATCACAACAAAATTAACTATTCATTAAATTAAACATCATTTAACTGATGTCAGCTCAATTCTAGCCATCATTGCGGCTAATTCAAGGCGATTGCTTATCCCCACATTAGGCTGGCTGACGGCCAGCGCAGATACAGCCGTCGCCAATCGCAATGTGTGCTCACTGGATTCCCGCATCAGCAAACCATAAACCAGACCACCGACCATTGAATCACCCGCGCCAACAGTGCTGACAACTTTACAATGCGGTGGTTTTGCCAGCCATGCTCCAAATGCATTAACCCACAATGCGCCCTGCTCCCCCAAGGATATAACCACATGAGCAATTCCCTGATCCCTGAGTTGATGTGCAGCAATGATAACATCAGACAAATCAGGCAACTGGCGGCCAGCCCATATCTCAAGCTCATAAAGATTCGGTTTAACTAACCAAGGAGTGGCTTGTAATCCCGCCACCAATGCCTCACGGCTGCTGTCAAAAATAATGCAAGGACAAATCTGACATAAACGAGCCATCCAGTCTGTAAAAGACTCAGCAGAAACCCCCGTAGGTAAGCTACCACTCACAACAACCATATCAAATTGTCCAAGCCATGAAAGTGAATCATTAAAAAATTCAAACCATTCTCCTTCGCTGACACAAAAACCAGAGAAATTGAAATCCGTCACTTCACTATTTCTTTCTGTCAATTTGACATTAATTCGTGTTCTACCCGGTACTAAATGGAAACGATTCGTCATACCGTTTTCACTGAAAAATTGCTGAAATCCTTCCTGATTTTCCTTACCCAGAAAACCACTGACAGTAACGTCAATACCCAAATCACGCAAAACCTTAGCAACATTATTGCCTTTACCAGCAGCATGTAATCCGACTGTTTGCACACGATTAATAGTCCCTTTGGCAATTTCCGAGCACAATCCAACCAAATCATAAGCAGGGTTTAAGGTAATAGTGGCAACTCTACGGCTCATTTTGCCCAGTGTCTCCTTTAGTAGATAATTATTATGACTATTGAATTTTCAGTTCTATTTATACCTGTTATCTTTCAAGTTGCCTCTTGGTTGGCTGCACTCTCTCACCCCGGTCACAGTGTTATCTATGACATAGTTATCTATGCTCCCGGGGATTTGCTCCCTGGCCGTCCCGATGCATATTGAAATCTATTCGGTATATATCACTTTATACCACTAAAATTGAATCGTTTCAGTTAAATTCCATATTTTCTTTCTCATTGTCTTAAACTGATTTGCAAGTCAGAATAATATCTAAACTCTTTTTTCTTAAAAAGAGATCTTAACTTATTGAAACTTAAATGAAGGAATATATTAAATGTCCGTAATTGTGGGTGTTGGCGTTGTTATTGTAAATGAGCATGGTCAAGTACTACTTGGAAAACGCAACAGTAAGCATGCTCCATACTGGTCAATCTTTGGTGGTCATATTGATGCCGGAGAAACTTTTGAACAATGTGCAATCCGTGAAATTAAAGAAGAAACAGGTCTAACAATACAATCACCAAAAGTCTACGGCATTTGTAATAATCTTCAGACTTATCAACAAGAAGGGAAACATACTATTTCAGTGTGTTTGCTCGCGAAACACCCAGGTGGAGAACCAAAATTAATGGAACCAGAAAAATGCGAACAACTTATGTGGTGCGATCCTGATAATCTTCCTGAACCTCATTTTGAAGCCAGCTGGAATGCAATAAAAATGTGGCAAGAGAATAAATTTTACCTTATTGAATGAACTAACCTATATTATTAGTTTAATTTCAAATAATACTTTATGACGTCTATTTACACTCTATACTCAAAAATGTATCTTTAAGCTAGTACAAAGACACTATACCCAGCAGGAGTTAATATGTCCATTGAGACAGCTCAGAGTTTAAAGCGCCCTTCCATACTCGGTGGTACCATGATAATTGCCGGAACCACGGTTGGGGCCGGGATGTTCTCCATTCCCGTGGTGACTTCCGGTGTTTGGTTTACTGGCTCAATTATTCTACTGGTTTACACATGGACGTGTATGTATTTTTCCAGCTTAATGATTCTGGAAGCCAACCTGAACTACCCACCAGGGGCGAGTTTTCATACTATTGCTAAAGACTTACTCGGCAAAAAATGGAATACAATAAACGGTATCTCTATTACATTCGTTCTCTATACACTGACCTACGCCTACATTTCAGCAGGCGGCTCAATCATTGCCCTCAATTTTAAAAATATTGTTCCAATATCACAGGCGAATGCGGGCTTGATTTTTGCCTTTATCGTCGCGTTTATTGTCTGGTTATCAACTAAAGCTGTCGATCGTCTGAGCACAATTTTAATCGGTGGTATGGTTATTACCTTTTTTATGTCCATTGGTGGTATGTTTACAGAAGTTAAATCTGTAATCCTATTCAATCAAGGCAATGCCATACCAAACGATACGGCAGAAAGATATATGCCTTACGCTTTAGCTGCTCTGCCCTACTTACTTATCTCATTCGGATATCACGGTAACATCCCAAGTTTAGTAAAATATTATAATAAAGATATCAAAGCCGTTATTCGCAGTCTGTTATTTGGTGCGTTAATTGCGTTAGTTATTTATATCCTGTGGCAATATGTCATTCAAGGAAATATTCCCCGAGAAACATTCAAACAGATTATTGCTGATGGTGGGAATATCGGCGATTTACTGAAACAAATGGATCATACAATAAACAGCACAACAGTCACCCAGTTTCTTACTGCATTTTCTTATATGGCCTTGGCTAGTTCATTTCTTGGTGTCTCTTTAGGGTTATTTGATTACATGGCCGATCTCTTCAACTTCAAAGATAACAACACTGGCCGGTTAAAATCTGCATTAGTCACATTTGTTCCACCTACAGCCTTAGCTTTGCCATTCCCGAATGGTTTTCTCTATGCTATTGGTTTTGCCGGATTGGCCGCAACCATCTGGGCAGTTATTATTCCGGCCCTTATGGCACGAGCCAGTCGCCAACGTTTCCCTGTAGCCAGTTACCGAGCACCAGGAGGGAACTTCCTGATTGGGTTCGTCATTTTGTTTGGTTTGATAAATGCTATAGCTCATATTTTGGCCTCTCTTGATTTATTACCTGTGTATCGTTGATATATATACCCAATGGATTTCAAGATGGATCGCGACGGCAAGAGAACGCATCCCCAGGAGCATAGATAACGGTGTAACCGGGGTAAGTGAGTGCAGCCAACAAAGCAGCAACTTGAAGGATGAAGGGTATAAATCATTCTTACTACAAACCCCAATGTAAAAAACACTGGGGTTTTTTAATCCCCCACTTGCCTAATGCCTTGACTACGAGTAATTTTGTCGCCGATTATTCTCTCGCAGTTTTATGGAAGGTTACATATGGCTAAAGCCAACGAAATTAAACGCGGTAGTGCCGTCAGTTATAATAGTAAATTACTGCTGGTCAAAGATATTGATATTCAAGCACCAAGCGCCCGGGGGGCCAGTACATTATATAAAATGCGATTTACGGATATCCGCACCGGTCAAAAAGTGGAAGAACGTTTCAAGGGCGATGATATCCTTGATACAATCAGCCTAACTCGTCGTAGCGTTAATTTTTCCTATATTGATGGCGATGAATATGTTTTCATGGATGATGAAGATTTCACACCTTACCATTTTAAAAAGGAACAAATCGAAGAAGAGTTGTTATTTATTCCTGAAGGTGGTCTGCCCGGCATGCAAGTTCTGACAATAGAAGGACAAGTTATTGCCCTTGAACTTCCCCAAACTGTCGATATGATTATTGAAGAAACGGCTCCTGGAATTAAAGGCGCTTCAGCAAGTGCGCGGACAAAACCGGCTAAAATGAGTACCGGGCTCACCGTGCAAGTACCTGAATATATCAGTAGTGGAGAAAAAATACGTATTCATATTGCAGAACGTCGCTATATGGGACGTTGCGATTAACGACATTAGCTAATTCTGAGTTACCCTATATAAAACAGGGTAACTTACTTTTGCCATTTCATCAATTAAATCAGTTGCCTGTTTTCTCTAAGCATTTGAGCATAATTTCAATTCTCAAATAATATACAATATAAATTTGTCACTAATTCATTTGCACAATGACAGATAAAATCTCCACTCTTCTTCAATTAAATATTGAAGAAATAACATTTAAAATTTTTCATAACATCAATTATAGAAAATTGTAACAACTCCAACTTTTTCTTTTCCTTTTACCCACTTAATTTCGGTTATACCAATTTGGTGGGGTAAATAAAAATAAGCATCACGTTGGAGATCAAGTTTTCGTCGCTGAGTAATTTTATGCCCCTTCCGCCAACAAGTGGTATCAGCCCAGTTATCATGCCAATCAAAACGACACGGTGATTCAACAATTGCACCTGAGAAGCGAATAACCCCTGAGCTTGATATTACATCTGACCCACTACTGACAAGGCCAGGAATCATCAGAAAAAAACAACCAATCATAACCCGGAACATAGGCATAAAACCCTCGCCATTAAGACAGCATTATTTGCTTCTATTTCCAAAAGCAAAATCAATCTGGAAATCGGAAAAATTTATGAGGCCATGTCATTGGTAACGGCTATTTTCGGTGTTTATTTATGATTTTTAGCTTTTAACGCTGATTAAAATATTTATATCTTTCGATATGTGAATTTTCAGGACTAATTTTCAATAAATTAAAAATATATAATTTAAAATATCATCTGATACAACTCGATAAGAACCTATAGAATTGGACTGGAAAACTTATCAAAACAAGTAAGTGAAAATGGTAAACAGAAAGAAAAAAGCACAAAAATAGATAAAAAAATCATCAGACTAACTTAAGATAAGAACTAGATTCATGACATTATTACCCAATATTTGTTATATTAACCTACATATTGTGAGCTTAGTTATCACTGAATTTTACTTTTAACAAATAGGTATCCCATGACACGCAGTCACCCGTTTGCCATATTTACACTGAACCTGTTGGGGATCGCTTTATTTCTCTCCTGGTATTTGCCAGAACACCATGGTTTTTGGTTCAACATTGATTCCGCAATCTTTTACTTCTTTAACGAAAAATTAATTCCTGGTTCAAAATTCACAGAATTTGTAGCATTTGTGAATATCAGAGCGTTTGATGTAATCTCGCTTTTCTGTATGGGATTGCTTTATTACAGTGCATTCCGTAAGCAGAATTACCACGGAAAGCGCAGGTTATTCATGATTGGCTTAGCTATGCTAATAAGCGCAATTACGCTTAATCAAATCGGTCATCAACTCCCTGTCATTCGCCCAAGCCCAACATTAACATTTGATCATATCAATCGTATTAGCGAAATGACCAAGCTAGTGACAAAAGATGCATCTGGCAATAGTTTTCCAGGCGATCATGGATTAATGCTACTGATCTTTAGCTGTTTTATTCTGCGCTATATCTCAGGTAAAGCGTTCTCCATTGCATTACTGATCGTAGTCATATTTGCGCTACCCCGTATTATGGCGGGAGCTCATTGGTTTACTGATATTGCAGTCGGTTCTTTATCTCTGGTCCTGATTGGAACAAGTTGGTTATTATTAACACCATTGAGTGACATAATGGTTGACTGGCTGGATAAACATCTACCACAAATTGGCCGCCCGGTTTAAAACCTTTCTCATTAAGCTCCTTTTTACTGAATAATATTGGGAAGGTATTCGACCTTCCCAATCGCTCACAAGATCCACATAAATAACATAAAATAACAACATTCCTATTCTCTCGTACTCAGTAATCTAATTTTTTGTAAATTATGCTACTAAATACTCGCCTTTTCCTGATTGTTTCTGTAATCTCGGTTTGAATGACATTTATTGTGAATATCGTTATAAAACGTGGCATCCAGCGCGTTTTTACACTAAGCGCATTGTTTACTTATTGTTTTTTCTAACACCAGGCTTCGAAGCGTTTGATATTTTTCAATAATAGCGACCAATTAAGGTAAGGATAGCAAGGGAAAACAAAAATAATGGTCAAATCTCAACCGGCACTGAGATACATTAAGCGGCTGATACCCGCGCTGTTCGTGGCAATAACTTTATCCGCGTGCAGCTCACCAGATTCTTCAAAGTTTCGCAATGCACAAACTGACACGCATGCAGTAAATGGTAAGAACGGTTTCTTACTGCAAGCGTCTCAGGATGAATTCGAGGCATTGGTTCGCAATCTGGATATAAAATCTAAAATTCTTAGTCAATACAATGGCTGGAAAGGTGTTGCCTATCGGCTTGGTGGCAATACTAAACGCGGTATAGATTGCTCTGCCTTTGTTCAACGTACTTTCCGTGACCAGTTTGGTATGGAGTTGCCACGTTCAACTTCTGAACAGCAAAACATTGGTAAAAAAATCGACCGCTCAAAATTACGTCCTGGTGATTTGGTCCTGTTTAAGACTGGCGCGCGTACAAGGCATATTGGCATCTATGTTGGCAATGACCAATTTGTTCATGCCTCTACCAGTAATGGTGTAATTGTTTCTAGATTAAGCAGCGCATACTGGAGTAAGCGTTATTATGATGGTCGCCGGGTCATCAGTATGCCTAACGGTTAAAAACAATTTTTCCCTTGCCATACAAAAGCGCCTCCACTAAAGGAAGCGCCTCTCTTCTTTTTACAGTCAGAATGGATAAAGCGCCGTCATTTTTTCGGCAATCGCCGCACCAAGAGTCTTCAAACGGCACATAACTGCACTTTCGTCTTCACTATCAACAAACAAGCATGCCTGACCTTCCCATTCAATCACTGTGCTTTCAATTTGCATATCAGCAAGTGATTGCTGTAATTTTTGCATAACATTCCACGCAGCCGCATCTTCGTGGCTGAGTAGTTTCAACCCCATCAGGCTACTTTTTACATTCACTTCATCAACCGGGAGTGGTTCAACTTTGATACCCACAAAGCCGGGTGACCATTTGTAACTTTGCGGTAGTCGATGTACCACCGAAAGCTGAATATTATTCACGAATCATTCCTACCTGAAAGAACATAAATATATTAAAGTTAAAGTTAGCGACTATCTTCAGGTGTTCTACTCGCCAAAACCGAATAACTCCCCCGAAAGGTAAACAAAAAGTTAAATTTGTGTTTATATTATTACATTAAATTCAAACTTCACCTTAGAAAAAGTGCGATCAGTCTCGCATTTTGCATATATTTATACTTTTTTTGAAGAAAACTCAACTTATTTTTATGCAAAAAAACAACTTCATATTTAATAATTATTTACATATTTTATTTTTTCAACTCAATGCGTTAACATAAAAATCGAACAAGAACTATAAAAATAAATAGATAACAATGTGTTCTATAAGGAAAATCCAATCACAACCTGATGATAACATGCTTCAATATTTTCAATTTAACAAAAATGCAACACAAAAGTCACAATCGTTATCAATGTGTTGACATTTACTCATTATCACAAACTGATAGTTCGGAATTTCCTTACATTGAGAGATTAAACCTTTAGCCCAATCAACAAAAACAAGTATAAGAACAGGTTTAATCATAAGAAAGCCAGTCACTCAATTCCAAAATATCCCCAAGTATTAAGGAACCAGCCCAATAATTCTCCTAATAACATTATCTTTTTTAATGATAATTTTAGTAATGCAAAAAATGCTTTTAATATCACACAGCTAACACAATCTCATTATCTAATGTCAAATTTTCGAATAACACAATATGAACAACCTATTGATATAACTGGAAATTTAACGAAAAATCGAATAAAACCCCATGTCATCAATCAAGAATATATAAGTGGAGACAAATGTACATATTGGAATAAAATTATTCCGCAATAATCTCACATAAGATCATAGCCAAATAACACAGTCAAAAGTACCTGTAACTTGCAGTAAGGAAAAGGCTGCACATAAAGCAGCCTTATATTTTTATTTACAACATTTTCTTGCATATGTAATAAGTAACGTAGCTGAAATAACACATAAAGCCATAGAACCAACCATTGGCCAAGCGTTACACGCAGGTACCAGAGCAATCAGTGAACCAATTAAGGCACTAATACCAAAACGGATAGTACCCGCCAATGAAGATACTGTTCCTGCCATATGCGGATAATCATCTAAAATCACCGCCATTGCATTGGATGTAATCATAGAAATCCCACCAACATAAGCTGCAACACCCATTACCAGAGACATGAAGCCCAAATTCAGCGCAGTAGACAATAATAGCCAAATCCCCATCATCAACTGTATACTTAAGCCAAAATACATCATTTTCAGCGCACCAAAGCGCCGAACATAACGACTATTTATCATCGTCATCACAAACAGAAATACAATATTCAGCGCAAAGTAATAACCAAAGTTCTGCGGCGATACGCCATTTAACTCAATATAAACAAATGGCCCTGCACTGAGAAAAGAAAACATTCCCGCAAACGAAAAACCACTGGCAAGCATGTAGCAAAACACACGACTCTGGCGGAATAACATAATAAACTGACTTATGGTTGTGCGAAGATGAAACTTTTGTCTTTTTTCTTTCGGCAAAGTCTCTTTTATAAAGAAAGCAACAAGAAATGCAGCAATAACAGAAGTCACCGCAATGCTCCAGAAAATAGCATGCCATGTGAACCAAATCATCATCATTCCCCCAAGAATCGGGGCAATTAATGGCGCAATAGTCATCACCAATACCACAAAAGACATGCTACGTGAGAATTCATCTTTCGTGAACACATCCCGCATCAAAGCATTAATGACAACACTCGCAGCAGCAGCGGAAAACCCATGTAAAAAGCGCAGATAAATAAAATCATCGATATTTTGAGCCATTGCGCACGCGGCTGAAGCCAGAGCAAACACAATAACCCCACCCAGAATGACCGGTTTACGCCCCAAACTGTCAGCCATCGGACCATATGCTATCTGACCGATAGCAAAACCGAGAATATAACTACTCAATGTCATTTGAACCTGCCCACTATCCACACCGAAATCCCTGGCAACGGTCGGAAAACTGGGTAAGTACATGTCAATAGCAAGAGGCATTAACATAGAAAGCAGCCCAAGGATCAAAATCAACCCCAAATAGGATGAGCGTTGTTGTTGCACGCGTATGACTCCAATAATTTAAAATGATTAACTAAAACTAAGCTTTAGGAACCGTAATACTGGCAATTTCTTGCTCAGTTAACGGTCGGTATTCCCCAGGTTCTAGGGCGGAATCTAAGATAATTTCACCGATTCGTTCACGATGGAGTTCTATCACCCGGTTCCCTACGGCTGCAAACATACGTTTTACCTGATGGTAACGTCCTTCACTGATCGTCAAACGTACCAATTGAGACGCCAGAACTTCCAGTTGAGCGGGTTTTGTCAGCGTTTTTTCACCATTAAGTTGAACACCAGTAAGAAACTTACCTGCCGTCCCTTCTGCAACTGGATATTCAAGTGTTACTAGATAGGTTTTTTCACAATGGTGTTTGGGGGAAGTGATACGATGAGACCATTGACCATCATCAGTCAACAAGACCAAACCTGTGGTATCCATATCCAACCGGCCAGCAGTGTGTAATTTATGGGCTGCCGGCTCATCAATAAAATAGAGGACCGTCGGGTTCACAGGATCATCCGTGGAGCAAATATACCCTGATGGTTTATTCAACATAAAATAACGCGGCCCTTGCTGCTGTTCTAGTAACGAGCCATCAAACATGATTTGTTGTTCTGGCGTTATTTTATAAGCTCCGGTTTTTATAATCTCATCATCAACGGTAATACGCCCCGCGCGCAACTCACGTCCCACGTCATTCCGGCTGATACCAAGCTGTTGTGACAAAAATTTATCCAATCGCATGGATGAAGACACCTATATTAAATTAATTCAAAAATGAATATGGCCCTACTATCTTGGCACTACAACGCAGAGCCACCAAAAAAGAAGATGTGAGGTGAACGTAAAAGCTTTTCATGCTAATCATAACTATGTTTACTATAAACAACAATTATCTATTTGTTATATACCCAATGGATTTCAAGATGGATCGCGACGGCAAGGGGGCGAATCCCCGGGAGCATAGATAACTCTGTGACCGGGGTGAGTGAGTGCCGCCAACCAAGAGGCAACTTGAAAGACAACAGGTATAACTGATTATAATTTCAATCAATTAGAGAATTATCTTACCTCACTTCTACTCACAGTAAACTCATCGGAAAAATGTTACCCTTTTGCGAGTGTTTTTCTGTTACAGAGCAAATATGACATTTACTTTACGTCCCTATCAGCAAGAAGCCGTGAATGCCACTATTAATCATTTCCGGCACCATCATGAACCCGCTGTCATAGTACTACCAACCGGAGCTGGTAAAAGCCTGGTTATTGCTGAACTGGCAAAATTAGCCCGAGGGAAAGTATTAGTACTGGCTCATGTGAAAGAGCTGGTTGCACAGAACCACAGCAAATATTGCGCTTATGGGTTACAAGCAGATATTTTTTCCGCCGGATTACAACAGAAACAAAGTTCAGGAAAAGTCGTATTTGGCAGCGTGCAATCTGTCGCCCGTAATCTTGAACATTTCGATAATCAATTCTCCTTACTGATAATCGATGAATGCCATCGTATCAGTGACGATGAAAACAGCCAGTACCAGCAAATTATTCATCACCTTCGGCAAAATAATCCACAACTACGTATTCTTGGATTAACTGCGACACCTTACAGACTGGCTATTGGTTGGATATATCAATATCACTATCATGGTATGATCCGTGGTGATGAAAATAGTTTTTTCCGTGATTGCATATACGAATTGCCCCTGCGTTATATGATTAAACATGGTTTTCTAGTACCTCCACAGCGGCTGGATATGCCTGTTATACAATATGATTTCAGCCAGGTCCGTTCCAGTCAGCAAGGTATTTTTAATGAAACTGATTTAAATCGCGAAATTAAACGACAAAAACGCATCACACCTCATATTATCAGACAAATTATTGAATATTCAGTTGACCGTAAAGGAATCATGCTTTTTGCTGCAACTGTCGAACATGCCAAAGAGATTCTTCAATTACTCCCTTCCGGCCAAGCTGCCTTAGTCAGTGCCGATACATTAACCGCCGATCGCGATCTGTTTATCGAAGCCTTTAAAACTCAACAATTGCGTTACATGGTTAACGTTGCCGTATTAACCACCGGGTTTGATGCACCTCATGTCGATTTAATCGCAATCCTGCGCCCTACTGAATCTGTCAGCCTGTATCAACAGATTATTGGCCGTGGTCTGAGGTTATTTCCAGGTAAAAAAGATTGCCTTATTCTTGATTACGCAGGAAATCCCCACGATCTCTACACACCGGAAGTCGGTAACCATAAACCAAATAAACAAAGCCAGCCAGTTCAAGTATTCTGCCCTATCTGCAACTTTGCCAATATGTTCTGGGGAAAGTGCTCCTCCGACGGTGAAGTTATTGAGCATTTTGGACGTCGCTGTCAAGGCTGGGAAGCGGATCAACATGGCAAACGCCACCAATGCAACTTCCGTTTTCGCTTTAAACTGTGTCCCCATTGTGGCGCCGAAAATGATATTGCGGCACGGCGTTGTTATAATTGCCAAAAAGTGCTGGTCGATCCCGATGATATGCTGAAAACAGCATTAAAACTCAAAGATGGGCTGGTACTACGTTGTGGTGGTATGCAACTCATCCCTGGAACTGACAGCAAAGGAGAATGGCTGAAAATCATCTATTACGATGAAGATGGTGCCGATGTTTCCGAGCGTTTTCGGCTTACAACCTCTGCCCAACGACTAGCCTTTCAGCACCAATTTCTCCGCCAGCATCAGCGTGCTCCGGCTGTCCCTTTTAACTGGACAACCGCCTCAGAAGTTGTTCAGAAACAACCTTTATTACGCCACCCAGACTTCGTTATTGCCCGTAAAAAAGGCCAATTCTGGCAGATCCGTGAAAAGATCTTTGACTATCAAGGACGTTTCCGACGAGCAGATGAATTGTATTAATATGTGCAAATGGACGTATTCCATTTGCTGTAACTGCCATTTTTCGCTAGAATGCCGCCCGTTTAACGCTACGTTAAGCCAAATCTCGAACCTGCTGCTGGGTCGCCTGTAGCAGGATTTATTTTCCTCTTATGTGAGAAAGAGAAAAAATAATGTTTACTATTAATGCAGAAGTACGTAAAGAACAGGGTAAGGGTGCGAGCCGCCGCCTGCGCAGAGCCAACAAGTTCCCAGCTATCGTATACGGTGGCAACCAGGAGCCTGTTTCTATTGAACTGGATCACGACCAAGTTATCAATATGGAACGCAAAGCAGAATTTTATAGCGAAATTCTGACTCTGGTTATTGATGGTAAAGAAACTAAAGTTAAAGTGCAGGCTGTACAGCGCCATCCGTTTAAGCCAAAACTGGCGCACATTGACTTCCTGCGTGCTTAATTAGCCACAGTCGAGCTTTTCGGGACGCCGAGTAAATAACGCCGCATTTGCGGCGTTATTTATTTATGGTATCAGTGCCCCCCACTACGACGCTGTAATTGGTCACGTAAATTGGGTGGGGTCCCTCTAATTGTTAAAGTATCCGTCACCGGGTCCCAAAAAATTCTTTCACCAAATAACATCGCATCAAAATTAATCGTCAATCCGCCACCACTGCCGGCAAATTTAGTTAACTGACGCAATGTACTACGATCTGCCGGGAAACTCTCTTCCAGTTCATATCCCTGTTCCTGAGAAAATTGCTGGAAACTCTGTTCTCCAAACGTTGGCAATTCCTGAGACAATTCCTTGATCTCAATTTCTTCTCCCGTCTGCAATTGTTCATTGCAATAACTGTATACCTGTTGGCGGTATGCCTGCCGCTCATTTTTATCAAGCTGCCCCGACTCACAATAATCATCAACTGCCTGTAATAAGCCTTTATTCTGTACCTTAGCATTCATACCTTCACTGGCAGCGAGAAAGTCCATAAAAAAATCTGAAACTTTACGCCCTACCCGCCCCTTCAAGAAAGTTAAATAACGACTTGATTCAGGATTAGTTTCCCACTCAGTTAAATCTACACGAGCAACAATATCAGCATGAGGAATATCTAGATAATGAGTGGTATTCAAATCCAGATTATCGTTAACAGACATACTATTACAGCTATTAAGCACAGCAATCAATAAATACTCTACCGCCAAATAGCGATACTGACAGAATAGGACCGTCCCACCCTCAGCAAACGGATATTTAGCCAGTTCATCCCTCAAACGTGCTGTTGCGGCACGACTGAATCCAAGAAAATCTTCATCACCCTTACGCTGATGTCTGAGAGCTTCTGCTAATTCACTCTCTTCATTAAATAAGCCATAAGCTTTGCTTTTTGCGCTGTATACACGGTGTAATTCAGCCATCATATCTTCCACCACTTGATCGGTGGCGAGCAGAGAATCACGCAGCACGACATCAAGCGTCTGTTCATCACGCTTGATTAATTGATGCAAAGCAATCTGGTCTATTTGCAGACTCATTTTTTCCACTCCTTTCGCTGCTTACTTCATTCGCTTTTAACGGCGTATTCAAACACTGATAACAAACTGCTGCAATAAAAAAACCGGGAAAAAATCGCGTTTACCATGCACTCTTCACTACTATTCACCGACAAATACCAGAAAATTGCCAAAAACCCCCTAATTATTGCAACATAATATTAACCATGAATTAATTTGCTATAAAAGAGCAGAAAATCACTCACCTATACGGTAAGATAGTGTGCTTTGTTAGTTCAGGAAGTTTAAATTTATGCCACAATCATCCCGTTACAGTGACGAACACGTTGAACGTTTATTAACAGAATTAGTCAGTGTTCTGGAAAGAAACCATACGCCGACAGACCTTTCTCTAATGGTACTGGGCAATATGGTAACAAATTTAATCAATACGAGTGTGTCTCCTGCACAGCGCAGACATATAGCTGACTCGTTTGCACACGCGCTTAAATCTTCAGTCAACGAAGATAAAGCCCATTAATTTTTTAACTAAAGACCAAAACGTAAACAAAATATGGTGACTAGCCGTCAGCGTTATCGTGAAAAAGTTTCCCAGATGATTAGCTGGGGGCATTGGTTTGCCCTGTTTAATATCCTGCTCAGCCTTGGATTAGGCAGCCGTTACTTGTTTATTTCCGACTGGCCGGGCTCACTGTTCGGCCGAGTCTATGCTTTGGTCAGTTGGCTTGGACACTTTAGTTTTATTGTTTTCGCCGCTTACCTGTTAATTCTGTTTCCGCTGACATTTATTGTCATGTCACAGCGCCTGCTAAGATTCCTTTCGGCTATTTTCGCCACAGCCGGGCTAACGCTGTTGATCTTCGACAGCGCCGTATACGACCGTTTCCACCTTCACCTTACACCTTTAGTTTGGGATCTGGTGATCAATCCTGATCAGGGGGAACTGGCACGGGAATGGCAACTGATGTTTATCTGTATTCCAGTCATTTTTCTGGTACAGATGTTATTTGGCACTTGGAGTTGGCAGAAACTACGTAGCCTGAATCGGCAACGGGTCAGTAAGCCATTAGCAGCGGTTTTCATATCTGCCTTTTTGGCTTCCCATCTGATGTATATCTGGTCTGACGCTAATTTTTACCGCCCGATAACCATGCAGCGTTCTAACCTACCGCTCTCTTATCCAATGACAGCGCGTAAATTTCTTGAGAAACATGGCCTGCTAGATCAGAAAGAATTTCAGTATCGCCTTATGCAACAGGGTGATCCTGCTGCTTTGTCCGTTGAATACCCACTTAATAATCTGACTTATCAGGATCAGGGAAGCGGATACAACCTATTGATACTCGTTGTTGACGGGCTGGATAATAAAAATATTACAAAGAATATGCCCGCTCTTTCCCATTTCAGAGAAACCGGCATCCAGTTCAATCAGCATTTCAGTACTGGTATTCAAAATGATACAGCCTTATTCGGGTTATTTTATGGCATTTCTTCCGGCTACCTAGATGGAATACTTGCTGGGCGTAAATCATCAGCACTATTCAATGCACTGACTCATCAAGGATACCAATTTGGGTTATTCTCCTCGGAAGGGTTTAAAACTCCGCTTTATCGTCAGGCATTGCTTTCCGACTATTCATTACCCACTGCGGTCAACCAAAGCAACCAACTTACAGTAGAACAATGGCAACAATGGCTGAATTTACCCAATACCAGTACCCCATGGTTTTCTTTACTGAAGATAAATGGATTAGATAAAGCTGCCGAGCCAGCTGACAAATCAGCACTGGATAACCAAATTAACACCGTATTAGAGACACTGAAAAACAAAAACGCTCTGAATAACACGGTAATTATCATTACCGCTGACCATAGCGAAATCGCAGCTACCCAGCCACCTAAGTGGATAAATAATGATAGATTCAATCGTGTGCAAATGCATGTTCCCCTGCTTATTCATTGGCCCGAAACGCCACCACAGACAATCGATAAACTGACTAGCCATCAGGACATCATGACAACATTAATGCAACGCTTGTTGCATGTTAGCAATTCTCCTAATGATTATTCTCAAGGTGAAGACCTGTTTGCAGCACAACGTAACAATCCATGGATTATTACTGGTGATAATGGTTCTCTAATTATTACAACCAGTGAAAATACTTTATTTCTGGATAAGAACGGGGGCTATTACCTATATGACCTCGAAGGCAACGAAGTCAAAGATGCTAAACCCAATCTGGCACAGCTGTTACAGATACTAACAGAGGTTAAACATTTCATAGCTAATTAAATGCTTAAAAATCAATCGGTCACAAAATTCAGTACTTGCTTTTAGGCAAAAAATCAGTACTATAATACGAATTATCGGCATGTAGCGCAGCTTGGTAGCGCACCGTCATGGGGTGTCGGGGGTCGTAGGTTCAAATCCTATCATGCCGACCAAATTTCCCTGGAAAAACCAACCTGTTACGGTTGGTTTTTTTATGGGTGGAATTTGCTGAGGGAAAAATGGCCGACGACAAATGGTAAAAGCACGCTAACTTTGGGATAGGTTTTATTGTTGGTCAAAGAGGTGTGAAGCTTCTTTTTTCTTGCTGATTTTCTCGGTAATGTCTATTTGAAATCCATTAGAATAATTTATTTTTTTATCTTCATTCTCTTAATTGTCTTTCTTCTTAAATACAGCCCTCACTTTACACCAACTTGAAGCAGAAAGAATTTGTTGATTCCATTAATGGGATCGAGAGGTAGAAAGTAGAAAGAAGCTTCATTTTGGGCTGCATACATGAAATCGAATGGTATACTTATTGTTGTAAGTCATTTTGGAAGACGCTATATCTTACTAGGATAAGTAAAAAATTATAGAGGAATTTTTAATGAGTATGAATAGCAAAAGTAAAATTAAAGTAGGATTGATTGTTGACGAATTCTTTGGCGCTGCGGATACTCGGTTCGGAGGATATGGTTATTTAGCACGCCATTATATTGCAAAATACTTACCAAACAAGGAGTTTGAATTCGAAGTACTACTAGGTAAGGGTAAAAGCCATTTTTTTGCAGAGAAATATATTGTAGACAATGTTCCTCTTTATCGACTACCACGTAGAAAATGGTTTGCACGCCAGTGGTTAAAAAATAAAAACTACGATATTTACTTTAGTGTTGAGTTAACCTATAGCCATGTTATAGAAAATGAACCCAATAAAGGTAAAAAACTAATATTATGGATTCAAGATCCCCGTCCAATGTATGAATGGGATGAGATTTTTACTGTAAAACTCTTTCCTGAAACATCATATTACGACCAAAAGATTTATGATCTAGTTCATGATTGGTACCAGAAAGGCAGAGTGAAATTCATATCACAAGCGTATTGCCTGAATGATAAAGCTAAAGATTTATATAAATTAGATCCGAACGTTAAGATTGAGTATGTTCCAAACCCTATTGATATTGACGAAACATTCGACGTAACCACACACCGAAAAAAGGATATGATTATCTTCTTAGGACGAATTGCGTCTGTAAAACGTGGCTGGTTATTCTGTGAAATCGCAAAGAAAATGCCTGAATATGATTTTTATGTTTTAGGAAGAGTATACAGAGACGACGATAAAAATCACGAAATAATAGCAGGCTATAAAAATATTGAGAACCTCCACTTTACTGGCCATATTGAGGGGGAACAAAAGGATGCAATTTTACGTGATGCAAAAATCTTAGTTAACACTTCAATTCACGAAGCCTTACCCGTTTCTTTCCTTGAAGCATTATCATTCGGAACTTTACTTGTTAGTAACCGAAATCCTGATGATTTAACATCTAAATTTGGAATTCATGTAGGTGATGTTTTAGGAGATGGTTTTGATAAAGTAGATTTATTTGTCTCAGCAATCCGTGAATTAATGCAAGATGATATCAAAAGACAAGAAATTGCGAAACAAGCTATTGACTATATTAAAAAACACCATAGTAATCATAATTTCATTTCTAAAGCTCATCAGATTATAAAAAATGAAGTAGATGGCTAGAAAAAAACATTAAAAATTAAATATGGCCTGTTTGTTCAGGCCATTACTCATTTAAATAACCCATACCTTAGATACCTTGGCGTTAGACCCTTGATATACATACCGTAATATTCTGCCATTATTTTCTAATCGCAAATACGCATATCCGTTATTTCCAGATGAAATCCCCATAGTTACCCTGTCTTCGGGAAAAATCGCCAACGTAGTATAATGTCGGAGGTCGTAAATTAAACCCCTCTCATGCCGACCAAATTCCTATGGAAAAAACCAACTACTTAGAGTTGGTTTTTTATATCTGGGGTTTAGCGCTGGTAAAATCCCGATTTAAAACCAGGAATTTACCGCCATTAATAAATCATTTCCCCCCACCTAAAAATATAAAACTATCTAATTAATTAGAATAAAGCTGATTTTATTATCCAAGCGCCCCAAGGTATTCAATATCGGGAGCCCGTGAGATATCTACATAAATGAATAATACCCGTACCCGATATTTACTCTATCCCAACACCGCGGCTTCATGTTCTAAAGAGTATTTCTGTTCTGTCATTATATTGCTCTCACTATGTAGTTAAACGCAACATTTCGGGGTCTTGATACCCCTATATAAGAAGCTTTCATATCATTCCAAGTAGAAATTGGCCTAGCAACCCTGGCTCTTAATGAAAGAGTTTTATTTTGAGGGGCATCCCACTGTAATACCCCTAGATTATTAAGTGAGAAATTAAGAACATAATCACCTTGACCGCCTTCCTGTAATAAATAAGACCCTTCTTGCCATTTCAATAATGAACGGTTTTGATCAATACCACGCCCATCATCCCATCCACGGATAAATTCACCACGTAAATCAGGTAATCTACCACTGGGATAAGCCTTGGCTAACTCCGGAAATTTCGATTTATCAAAGGTCGCACCATTACACTGCAACCACCCGCTAGGTGGTATGGCTGTCGGCCAAGGAATAGGAGTACCTACGGGTAGATCATTGGCTCTACTATTATTAATATCTTCACGCAATGAATTTATTATTTCCTGAACAAGCTTTTGTGTAACCGCCAATGTGTCGCTATTGCCAATCACATTGGTAAGCTGAACAACACCTTTCTGTGTTAATGAAGCATCAGGAACTCTTGTTGTGGTTTTTCGTTCTAATGCTTTATTTAATTGTGTAGTAAGTTTCGCTACATTACCATCATCCAAAACATCCTCACCAGATTGTTCCGCAATAAAATCAGCTAAAACCGATGATATAGTTGATGATTGCCGCAATGCCTTATTTAACATATGAGTGGAAACATCATTTGGTGGAAACCCAGTCAGTAAATCCTTACTTTCTTCATATAATCTCTGACTCACGACATTCGCATTATTACTAATAGAAAAAGCTTTAAAATCATTCTTCTGGCTCATATATAATCCTTAAATTAAATGATATTATTTTATAGACGACTTATCACAATTCAGTGTATTTCAATAAAACAATAATAAAACATCCTTATAACTCAGAAATATGATTATTTTTGTGTAATTAAAAGAGTAAAAAACCAATATTTCTTAACCAAAGACACCACGCTAAATCTATTTATATTTAACATCCGAAATCACTCTGCTATTGTATTACTTACTGAAATATTTTATATCTCAGAGTAATATTTTAGTTCTGTAATTACAGCATCAACAAAATCACTGTCTGAATGGCCTGAATAAACAGGCCATTTTCATCACTTCGACACTTCCGGCCATTCGATGCCAGGAACTTGATCCAATACAGCCTTATTCATCAAGCAATCCTCACAATATAATTAAGTGCTACGTTTCGCGGACGTGTTTCTATTCCTGTTGAAGCAGCAACCGCATTATCCATATAACCGAAGCCACCAGATCCCATTCCGATAGCAATACCTAATCCGCGAGAATCAATTCCGTAGTTAACTCCTTGGTAAACACTATTGAGAATACGGCTTGGTGTATGTACCTAAACCTTCAGCTCCAGCATTTGAGTTGGACCACATCCGGCCAATCCTATGACTATGCGGAGCGATATCTGCCAGTTGATTGGAAAGTAGATATCCGTCCACCCCACGCCCATCATCCCAGCCACGAATAAACTCACCCCGCAAATCGGGTAATACACCAGATGGATATGCTACCGCTAATTTTGGATATAAAAATTTATCAAAGATCGCTCCATTACATTTCACCCATCCATTTGGTGGTACGTCAGTCGGCCAGGGAAGAGGTATTCCTACCGGAATCTCTTCAAGTAAAGATATGCCCATTATGCTGCCCTCACTATGTAATTAAATGCGATATTTCGTGGTCTTGACACCCCTATGAAACTGTAATCCGCTGACCAATCTTTCTGAGTTCCAGAATATACCGATTTTACCGAAATATTTTTATTTTGGGGAATATCCCAGTGCAATTTTGATAGCTCATTGCGTGAGAAGGTAATAATAAAATTATTCGCCCGATCAACATTCTGTACTAAATAAGCCCCCTCCTGCCATGACAATATTGGACGAAATGGATCAACATTTCGACCACTGTCCCAGCCTCGAATAAATTCACCCCTTAGATCAGGCAATTTACCGTCAGGATAAGCCTCAGCTAACTTTGGATACTGTAATTTATTAAAAAATGCCTCGTTACAGACGAGATGATCTGTAGGTGGATAAGGTAATGGCCACGGAATAGGAGAACCGACAGGAACTTCACTGACCGTTTTAATCCGATTATCTATCTCTTCGAGGGTATATTTACGTAATGAATTTACTATTTCTTGAACAAGCTTTTGTGTCACTGCCAATGTGTTACTATCGCCAATCGCATCTGTAAGCTGGACAACACCTTTTTGTGTTAATGAAGCATTGGGAATGTCTGCTGCAATTTTTTGTTCTAACGCTTTATTTAATTGAGCCGTAATTTTGGATATATTCCCATCATCAAGAACATCATTGCCCGATCGTGTTGCGATAAAATCAGCTACAACTGATGATATTGTTGACGATTGTCGTAATACCTTATTTAATACATGAGTAGAAATATTCTCCGGTGTAAATCCAGTCTGCAAACTTTGATCTTCTTCATATTCTTCTTGACTTACTATATTTGCATTATCACTAATAGAAAAAGCTTTAAAATCATTTTGGGGATTCATGTGTTTTCCTTAAATTAAATAATACCATTTCGCAATCAATGTATTTGAATTATTGTAAAAAAATTCCAACTCAATTCATTTCAATCAGAGTATAGTTCATAAAAATAATAATGCAGTGTTCTTATTGCTTATAATGTTAACTATTTTTGTATAATTATCAGCAATAGGAAATTCAACACCTTGGAATATAATATATATTCATAAATACATATTTAACATATTGAAACCATTTTCCTTTTATTCTTCCTCTCTATTTATGAGAAATTTACATATAAACCGCCAAAATTAAAAAATGAGACAAGGAAAATAAATAGGAATAATTATTCTCCTACTTTAGTTATTCATGCTTCAAAGACAACAATTCAGTTAGAAAAACCAACCGATTATGGTTGGTTTTTTATAAGTTAATTAACCCGGCTTTTACTTTACTTCGGGCTTAAAGAATATTTCTATTCTGTCATTATGCTGCTCTTACTATGTAATTAAATGCGATGTTGCGGGGGCGGGTTTCGTTTGCAGTAGTTTCCACTACTCCGCCCGTTTTAGCGTCTTGATCAAGAAAACGTAAATATTGACCGTTCACGGTTGTAACCCACGAAGTGGAGCCTCCAGCTAACACAATGTCTTCCACTGCATATTTTGAAGCTACTTTGTAATGAGTGTGATCTTGTATCCCTGCTTGCTGCCATGACCCGCACACTCGACCGGGATCTATCCCTCTACCATCATCCCAGCCCCGGATAAATTCCCCTCTTAAATCAGGTAATCTACCGTCAGGATAAGCTTCCGCCAACCTCGGATACTGTAATCTATTAAAAGCTGAACCGTTACAAGTAAAATAGCCAATAGGTGGATGGAGTAATGGCCACGGAATAGGAGAACCAACAGGAACTTCATTGGCTGTTTTAATCCGATTATCTGTATATTCACGCAGTGAATTTACTATTTCCTGAGCAAGTTTTTGTGTCACCGCTAATGTGTCACTATTGCCAATCACATTTGTAAGCTGGACAGCCCCTTTTTGTGTTAATGAAGCACTGGGAATGTCTGTTGCAATTTTTTGTTCTAACGCTTTGTTTAATTGAGCCATGAGTTTAGCTATATTTCCATCATCCAAAACATCACTGCCCGATTCTGTCGCAATAAAATCGGCTACAACAGATGATATAGTTGACGCTTGACGCAATGTCTTATTTAACAAATGAATATCAATATCATGGCCTGGTGCTAATCCAGTCTGCAACTCTGAACTACTTTCATATAAACTCTGACTTACTACATTAGCGCCATTCTTAATAGCAAAAGCTTTAAAATCATTCTTGACACTCATATACAATCCTCACGTTAAGTAATATCACTTATTTACAAAAAAAACATTAATTATTATGCAAATAACCCATAATAATTCACATTGGTCATAGTCTAGTTCATAAAAATAATAATTCGTTGTTCTTACTCCTTATAAAGCCAATTATTTCCATATAATTGGCGATAATAAGCAGTTCAACATTTTTGAACTGAAAATATACCTGTTATCTTTCAAGTTGCCTCTTTGTTGACTGCACTCACACCGGTCACAGAGTTATCTATGCTCCCGGGGGTTCGCTCCCTTGCCATCACGATCCATCTTGAAATCTATTGGATATATACTTGAAACTATTTTTCTCTTATTCCTTCTATCTCTTCCTGCAACCTGTTCTGTTTTAAATTCCAAGACGAATCTTCCGGCATTTGGACACGAATATCTAAGCGGCAATTCTCTGGAATATCGCAAGATTCTCCATCTTTATAAAAAACACGTTCATCGTTATCATCGATACATTTAAGTCGCCAATTCTGAAAACGTGCTGGTAAATGAGAATGTTGTCTGTGAAAAGTTTCGATAATAATAGAACCATCAGGTTGAATACGGTTATCGATAAAAATCAACTCTAACCCATTTTTATCTTTTGGTGCTGAAATACCACCATGCTCTCCCCATACATCATCAGCATTACAGCCTGAAATATTTGAAATGCGATATACACCCGTTCCCTCTTTAGTGACTTTTGCGCCTTCAGATTCTTCATTAGTTGAAAACTCACCATCAGAGTAGAGTTTGACTATCGGTGAGACTCTCTTGAGAAATCCATTAGCATCGAATGCGCTGTTTACATCTTCAATTAAAATTCTTTTTTTTCCTTTAAATTTACCATTTTTGTCAAATGCGTATGTATGTATTCCAAACCCTTCTTGACCTCCAGATGTACTGCCGTATTCAAAAGAAATTCCTCTTGAGTGTGGAATCCCTGCACTAGGGTGAGCGACATGAATAGCTAAACCACCTAAGTCCGCCCACCCATTTGGACGTAAGAAACCCGACAATGACAAATCGCGCAGGGATGGGTCATCACCTAAATTTGCTGCCTTAGATAAGATACAACCAGATGTTTTTGTATTCGTATTTAACCGAACAAATCGATTATCAGATTCTACTTTGATTTTTTGTTCTAATGCTTTATTTAATTGTGCAGTGATTTTCGTTACATTACCATCATCCAAAACATCACTGCCCGATTCTGTCGCAATAAAGTCAGCTACAACAGATGATATGGTTGACGATTGACGCAATGCTTTATTTAACACATGAAGATCAGACCGTTTTAATTCATAAAATCCATCCTGCAATTCTGGACTATTTTCATATATATTTTGATCAACTACATTAGCACCAATCTTAATAGCAAAAGCTTTAAAATCATTCTTAATACTCATATACAATCCTCAAGTTAAATAATATTTTAAAAAAACATATTAAACTATTGTGCAAATAACCCATAGTAATTCACACCAGTCATAGTCTTGTTCAGAAAAATAACAATGAAACATTCTTATGAATTAGAATGTTAACTATTTTTACATAATTGACTAAAATAGAAAATTCAATATTAAAATACTTCCATTCCCTATCCTATTTCATTTTTTACCAAAATTTTCCCATTGAAGATTACGCATCGGATCTTTCAATATATAAATAACCAGTTTATTAATTAACCAGAAACAATATAATTTCATTCCTATTCTATAAAGTAAAATGCGTTTATTTTCACGCTGCAGTAATTAATATCCGATCGCAAAATATCTCACATAATTATTCGTTAACGCATTTGTAGAATTTCTGCACGTTACAATAAACTGACTTGCAGAAACAGGTACAGCAGCAACCCCAGATCCAAAATTATAAAAATCAGCATATGTTGCCACAATCTGGAAACAAGCATTAGGAAATGGAATTGTGAAATTTCTATAATCACTTATATTCATAGAGCCGTTTGCCTGTCCCCACTGAATAATTATCCCTGTATCACCACACTTCCACCAACCATTTGCAACCTTATTAGCAGTATTCACATTAAGATTACAGCACTTTGCAATTTTTCGATCTATCACGCTTTTTAATTGTGTGGTTATTTTGGTTACATCACCATCATCCAAAACATCACTGCCTGATTCTGTCGCAATAAAATCGGCTACAGCGGATGATATAACCGACGATTGACGCAATGCCTTATTTAATACATGAATATCAGGCTGTTTGCCTGAATCAAATCCATCCTGCAACTCTGATCTACTTTCATAATAATATTGACTCAATGCATTTGAATTATTATTAATAGAAAAAGCTTTAAAATCATTCTTTACACTCATATACAATCCTCACGTTAAATAATATTATTTATTTACAAAAAACACATTAAACTACTATGAAAATAACCTATTAAATAATTCAACCCTGTCATAGGCTAGTTCAAAAAAATGATAATAAAATATTTTTGCAACCAAAATAAGCAACTATTTTTATATAACTATCAATAATAAACAACCCGACAGATTGTAATCGAAAAATTCAGTAATACTCTATATTTTCCCAAGTCTATTAACTGAGATTTTTCTTTATCACTTTCCATATCATTCATATATAGCCAAAATCTTTATTTAAATTCTGGCTATATTCTTAAGGTATTCATCAAGAGATTATTACCTGAATTGGCATCAGGCTAACCAATAAATAGCCACCAGCCAAATATACCCTCAAAATAATAATTTATCATTATCTTATACACCTAAATAAATGACAGGTATCATACTGACATTTAACGGGCGATTTTCGTTTGCCGTTGGCACTACCTTTGATGCATCAAAAGCGGCGTATGCTGAATATCCATGATTACTATTAGCATTTGTTCCCGCAGCAACTACTGTTGCGGTACTCGTAACACCATAAAATGCGCCACTGGTACGAGTAAAAAGCCCATGCGTCCACCACCCCACATCACCTGTAATATTTCTAATCGCATCTCCCTGTATCACACCTGGCTGCAAACCAGCACGCACAAATACTCCTCGTCCATCAACAAACAGATTAGGAAGGTTAATTTTACCATCACGCAACTTGATTCCCCATGCTGCCTTATATGCATTGGATAAATTATTCAATGCCCGACCAACAATTGAATCAATCGCATAAGCAGCACCATTTGCAATATATTCTCCTTTAGCTAAATCTGATGCTGGATGTGCAGATAAATAGATATCACCTGAACGTTTAGCACTAACATTTTCCAAAGCCTTTTTTAATTGTGCCGTGAGTTTCGCTACATTACCATCATCCAAAACATCTTCACCAGATTGTTCTGCAATAAAATCAGCTAAAACCGATGATATGGTTGATGATTGACGCAATGTCTTATTTAACAAATGAACATGAATAGTACTATTTGGTGCTAATCCAGTCTGCAATTCTGGACTGCTTTCATATAAATTTTGACTCACCACATTAGCACCACTCTGAATAGAAAAAGCTTTAAAATCATTTTTTACACTCATATAAAACCCTCAAATTAAATAATATTATTTATTGACAAAAAACACATCAAACCATTATTAATATAACCCATAACAATTCACGTTAGTCATAGCCTAGTTCATAAAAATAATAATAAAACATTCTCATGAGTTAGAATGCCAATTGCTTTTATATAATTATTAAAATCAAAATAATTTTATTTATAAATATCTCAATATATTATTATCAAAAAGTAGCATTGGATGAATAAATTAACTATGACATATCACCATCGGACTAAAAATAAATTCAAAGGTCTAAGTTTCGTTGAGTACAGAACTCAAACTTCAATCTAAAATATCCAGATTCCCAAATTCAATTTAACAATATAAATCACTAACACTTTCACTATAAAAATATATCAATATCCTATTGCAAACCAAAACGCAGAGATTTCAATCGGGTATGCCCAATAATTAAATTCTGTTACAGATAGTTTGTTCGCAACAATATTATATGATGATTTTATATCAGTTTTATTACTTAAGGTTAATAAAACATTTACACAAACATTAGGAAACTGAATAGGAAAATTAACGGGTGTATTATGTCCTGTCCAGTTCACGGTTCCCCACTGATAAACCACTCCTGTATCCCCACATTTTCACCAACCATTAATATCCTTACCAGCTGTATTCATATTAACTTTAGTTATTTCATAAATAATATATACCCTTCATCTTTCAAGCTGCTGCTTTGTTGGATGCGTTCACTTGCCGCCGCGCTGCAATCTGAAATCTATTGGGTATATTAAATTATTATACGAATGACTTATCTCCATTCGGGTCAATTAGACGTCTTGATCAGACGTCTAATTTAAAAACAATCAATCAAATATTATTATAATTTAGGATATTAACCACTTTTGTATAATTGGTTACAATAGGTAATTTAATATTAAAAAGTTATTATCCCCCTCTTTCATTTCTTACTATACCTGTTATCTTTCAAGTTGCTGCTTTATTGGCTGCTTTCACTTACCCCAGTCACATCGTTATCTATGCTCCTGAGGATACGTTCACTTGCCGCCGCACTGCAATTTGAAATCTATTGGGTATATAATTTTTCTATTTCAGGTTATAGATTGAATCTCTTTCAGTATCCTATTTTCATTATTTCGGCTGCTCCGGCCATTCAATATTGGGTGCTAATGAAACATCAATTCTGCTCAACATCACCCTATATTGCTTCCATGCCAACAGATCTGTTTTTTCTTCTTCGGTGGCAATACCTAAATCGACAGCATCTTGTAGTGGCCCGACAAGATTATTAACTTTAGCCAGTGACTGGAATTTCTCATGTTCTGCTTGCTGTATTAATTCCTCTTTAGTCGGAACATAAGTATTATCAGATTCTATTTCCGTATCCTTCCCAACAACTTTGTCAGCAGGTTTATTCAACGAGTTATATTCTTGAGCCCAAGGGGTCCATGGATTATCATGGAATTGGCTACGTGTATATATCCGACTGCTGTTATAAACAAAATAACGTTGAATAACCCCAGCCGCTTTCAATACAATAAGCGAACCGGCAAGTGGTTCAGGATAATTGACGCCATTTTTAGCATGAGCATTATATTCCTGATAATAAATCCCTGGTGTTTTGTAGTAATCCAGATTCACATTATCACCTAAACCAATCGCCTGCCCACTCAAAATGTCCTGAGAAGAAATAGTGATATCCGTAGATAAAGATTTTCCATTTACCTTACGGATTCCGGCAATATATCGAGAATCAGATTCTATTTTTGTATATGCGCCAATCTCCTCTGCCGAAGGTTTATTCAGAGTGTTATATTCTCTAGCCCAAGGGGTCCATGGATTATCATGAAACTGGCTACGTGTATATACCCGACTACTGTTATAAACAAAATAACGTTGAACGATCCCAGCCGCTTTCAACACAACAAGAGAACCCGCGAGCGGTTCAGGGTAATTAAGGCCACTTTTGGCATGGGCATCATACTCTTGGTGATAAATTCCTGGTGTTTTATAGCTACTTAAATCCGCCTTATCACCTAAACTAATCGCCAGCCCACCCAAAATATCCTGGGAAGTAATAGTGATATCCTCAGACAGTGCTTTCCCATTAATTTTTCGGGTATTAGGTATTTTGGCATTAATATTTTCAAGTAATGAATTTACTATTTCCTGAACCAACTTTTGTGTAACAGCTACTGTGGTACTATTACCCAACACATCCGTAAGCTGAACAACCCCTTTTTGTGTTAATGACGCATTGGGAACTTCTGTTGTGATTTTTTGTTTTAAAGCTTTATTTAATTGCTCGGTAAGTTTCGCTATATCACCATCATCCAGAACATTATCGCCAGATTGTGTTGCGATAAAATTAGCTATTACAGATGATATTGTTGATGATTGACGTAATACTTTGTTTAATAGATTAATAGGAATATTATCTGGTGGAAACCCAGTCTGCAAGCTCTGGTCTTTCTCATATTTATCTTGACTCACTACATTAGCATCATTACTAATAGAAAAAGCCTTAAAATTATTCTTGGCACTCATATACACCCCTTAGTTTAAATAGAATGATTTACATCATACCCTTCATCCTTCAAGTTGCTGCTTTGTTGGCTGCGTTCACTTACCCCAGTCACATAGTTATCTATGCTCCTGGGGATGCGTTCTCTTGCCGCCGCGCTGCAATTTGAAATCTATTGGGTATAAATATATTAAATCATTGTTTAAAGGCAATTATTAATAATTTAGGACAACCATAGTTTAATTCATAAAAATAATAATAAAATGTCCTTCTAACTCAGAAGAATAATTATTTTTGTATAATTAGCAGTAAGAAAAAATCCAACAAATTTCAACTAGAAATATACTCAGGCCATTCATATTCAACATCTAAAATTATTTCACTTTGTCATTACTTATTTTTATATTTAAAATTACAGACTAAATTTTTCAATATTCAAAAAACGCTACCTATTTAGACAGCGCTTTATCAATAATATGTCAAGACCATATAACTTTTTTTTACTTTGGTTGTTTCAGACAATTAACATCAGAAATGAGGAAAATACCTTTATACCCTTCATCCTTCAAGCTGCTACTTTGTTGGATGCGTTCATTTGCCGCCGCACTGCAACTTGAAATCTATTGGGTATATTACAGCCTAGTTCAAAAATAATAATAATAGAATTTTATTCTAACTCAGAACGTTAACTGTTTTTATATAATTAGCAGCAATAAATAATTCAATACCTAAAAATAACTCTTTTTCTATTTCCATTTATATTTCTGCCTATGCCCTATAATTTTCTTATAACATCCTCTTGTTCAATTAAATAAGTGGTATAAAATAACAATCATAAATCTTATTCCATTTTAATTCATCTATCTAATGAAATAAGAATAGTCTCATTAAATTGTAGAGGTATTTCTATGATTTTCAGATCGAATATTAATATTAAAATAGATATTTTGCTAAAAACATGGAGAAAATATCGATATTAGGTTTGAAGTTAAGCCAGAACCGGTTCCGGCTTTTATTATCATTTTTATACCCGTTATCTTTCAAGTTGCTGCTTTGTTGGCTGCATTCACTTGCCGCTGCACTGCAACTTGAAATCTATTGGGTATATGCTCCCGGGGATTCGCCCTCTTGCCGTCTCGATGTATCTTGAAATCCATAGGGTATGTATAAAACCAATAAGTCGCCTGACTCCAACTGTTTAACTATCGTTTCTTCATGTAACGATTGATTGGTTGATTGATCAACTAATATACAACCCTAAAGACAATCGTCAGCAAGATCACTCAACATCCCTATGCACAAGATCGCTCACTTCGTCATACAAGATACTTATACAAAAATATTTTAATGTTTAAAATATTTTTTAAAAACTGCTTGACTATGAAGTTTTTCTGATTAAAATCACAGCCACAATTTAGATTTTCGTGAAACAAATCACATTTTACCTATAAAGAGAGTTCATCATGAAATCTGTTACATCTTTCATATCAAGTGTTCATAGCGTTGTTATCTACCTGTCAACGCCTCGCTTTCTGTAAGCCTTCTTTTTAACCGATACGTGAAAAGCCAGTTTCTAAGCTGGCTTTTATATTGCTAAAATATCCTCTAACTCCCTTAAAAAATCATCCCATGCTAACAATGCTGAATACAATCATTGATAAATTTCTTTAAATAAAATTATCAGCAATCCATCACTCTTAAGTCACATAGTTAAGTGCAGTATCATTAGATTGAGAGTAAACAGGTTCGTATTCCTTTAAATAATTCATTGGGTATTTTGTCATCCCAAGTCTTTCGAGGTGATTATTTGATCGGTTTACTGGCAGTGATGAAATACTGCCACTAATCACCTCTCTTCAAGTTGCCTCCTTGTTAGCTGCACTCACCCCGGTCACATAGTTCACTATGCTCCCGGGGGTTCGCTCCTTTGCCGTCACGATGCATCTTGAAATCCATAGAATATATTCATTTAGTCGAATCCATTTGTTATTAATAATCCAATGCGTTAAGAATTCATTTCTTCAACAAGGCAACTTCATCCGCATTTTTCTGGCACAACAGAGTAAGATTAGTAATAGAACGGGTAAGATTATCTATAGTACTCTTCAACTTTTTAATATCCATTTCCAGCTGCTTATTTTTTATATCCAATGCACTCATTCTTGCCAATTCAGCATATAATTGCTGACCATTCACCGCCTCCGCACTGTTCCTTGAAATATCCCCGGCAGCAACATTCACAATCTTACGTTGATTACCCGGTTTTCCTACAGAAACAACATTCGATTTGCTGGCAACAGAATTCGCACCGAGTGCAATACTTCCACTTGCTGTTACAGAGGCGTTTTGACCAATCGCAATTCCCTGAGACGCACTAACATTAACCTTTTGCCCCACGGCAATAGAAGATGAAGATGCGGATTTAGAGTCTGATCCTAATATAATGCTCCTACTTCCTGTTACAGAAGAGTTTTGACCAATCACAATTGCCTGAGACCCACTAACACTAACCTTTTGTCCCACAGCAATAGAAGACGTGCCGCTGGATACAGAGCCTTCTCCTAATGCAACGCTCGCACTTCCTGTCGCAGAAGAGTTTTGACTAATCGCAATTGCCTGATTCCCCCTGGCAATCGCTTTTTGCCCCAGAGCAACAGCAGCAGAACCACTGGATACAGAGTCTGCTCCCAATGCAACACTCGAATTTCCTGTTGCAGAGGCGTTTTGACTAATTGCTACTGCCTGAGACCCACTGGCAAGAACCTTTTGCCCCAGAGTAATAGAAGCGGTACCATTGGATACAGAATCAGCACCAATCGCAATTGGCCATATAACTTTATCGACTTTATTCTCATCCTCCTTCCGACCTGCCAGTTGATTTTGCCCAATAGCAATAGCGGCCTCACTAATTGACTTAGAAGCTAATGGTGAAGCACCAACTGCTATAGCATTTATTGCTGGTGCTTCTGCATTCCCAAGGATAACTGAATCTTTACCAACTTGATCAGTTACAGTTATATTTATATTCTTTGTAGACATATATACCTCTTAATTCAGAAATTAAATTACCATACCCTTCATCCTTCAAGTTGCTGCTTTGTTGGCTGTTTTAACTTGCCGCCGAGCTGCAAATTGAAATCTATTGGGTATATAATAATTCATCTTCATACTTGTCATCATGAAATATTAAATCAAATTGATTTAACTTTAAAAACACATTATAACCCCCACTTTTCACGCGAGCTTAAATTAAATCCACTCATCGTTAAAATAAAGTATTATACGTAAAACTCAATTTGTAAATAAATTAAAATTATGAGGCTGTGAAATATATTTCATGGAGTTATTTAATGTATCACGCAGCTTCATTAAATACAATGACTTATCAATAATGTTAATATAAACCAACCGACACTATGTTATTTTCATATATTTCATTGTTAACAATACAACTATTTATATAATTTACCCAAGTAAATGCAGTTAGTATACTGATTATCAATACTCCATTTTTATAGAATAAATTATTAAGGATGTTGGATTCAATTAATAATTGCAATTTTTCAGAAAGGTGTTCAGTTGCTATAGTCGGTATCTTTCCTGCCAAAGGCAAAACACCCCAGGAAATAAAAAAATGGATATCCAATAAATTACTTATACCCAATAGATTTCAAGATGCATCGCGACGGCAAGGGAGCGAATCCCCGGGAGCATAGATAACTATGTGACCGGGGTGAGTGAGTGCAGCCAACAAAGAGGCAACTTGAAAGATAACAGGTATATCATATATTCTCAGCCTAATAGCCAAGAATATATGAAATAACAACCAGCGGGTATTAATAACTCAATGCATCAAGAAGTCGTTTCTTCAATAATGCAACATCATCTATACTATTCTGAACCAACAGAGTAAGATTGGCTATATCACTTTCCAGCGATTCAATCTTTTCTGCCAGTTCTTTATTCTTTGCATCCAATAATATATCAATCCTTGTCGATTCAGCATATAATTGCTGACCATTTACCGCCTCAGTACTGTGATTTGAAATATCCCCAGCAGCAACATGTATAATCTTACGCTCGTGGCCCGTTTTTCCTACAGAAACAACATTCGGTTTATTAGCAATAGCATCTGCACCTAATGCAACGCTGCCTTGTTCTGTTGCAGAAGAGTGTTGGCCAATCGCCACGGCCTGAGTTGCACTCGCAGTCACCTTTTGCCCTAAAGCGATAGAAGCCAAGCCACTGGATACGGAATCAGCACCAATCGCAATTGGCCAAACTACCTTTGCATCACCCTGTTTACCCGCCAGTTGATTTTGCCCAATAGCAATGGCCGCTTCACTGATTGTTTTAGAATTTCGGGGTGATGCACCTATTGCAATAGAATGTACTGCCGGTGCTTCTGCATGTCCAAGTACAACTGAATCTTTGCCCGTTGTTTGTTCAGCTATATCGGTATTTTCAATAGACATATTAAACCTCTTAATTTATAGATTAAATATACCTGTTATCTTTCAAATAGTTTACGAACCGTTATCCTTGCAACATGCAACAATCCAAATCTCGTTTATACCTCGGTAAAAACTTATTTTACGGGACGCATTTCACTGACAGTATCAGCCAGTTCAATCAATGCAAGATGGCAATCTCGTCCGGTAATGATCACCGTCTGATTAATTGGCCGTTGGTTTAATGCCTTGATAACTTCATCCGGTGATAAATAACCATTACTTATCATATAAGTCAGTTCACCAAGCACCACCAATGATAATGTAGGATCATGCATCATACGCAACGCATGCTGCCAGACCCCAGTAGCAGCAATATCCTTGGTACGATTTTGCGCTTCTCCAGCCAAGTCCACCGATATTAGCTGAAATTCAACTCCATACAGCTGCAACAAAGCACGCTCACCCGCTGACCATGCTTCCTTAATAAACTGGACAACCCCCGCCTTTAATCCATGACCTAATGCTCGCGTAATCGTCCCTATCGCTGCGGTTGTTCTCCCTTCGCCATTACCGGTATAGACGATCACAATCCCTCTACTTTCCTGAGCGGCTGCAACCTGAGCCATAAATCTCTCTTTCTGCCGCTGTTTTCTCTGTTTATATCGCTCCTCACTCATTTATATGACTCCAACATGTTAGTCCGCTAAAGAACAATTATCTGTTTTGTTTGTATTGGCTGGAGATGATTCAGAAAGCAATGTTTCTACCACACGATCAACTTGTTGACGATCTTGACGGATCAACGATTGCATTAATGGTTCACTAGTAAAAAACCGCTCCCAAAAATAACGACGAGCTGCCAGATTATCAAAATGCTGTTTTACCCGTTGTCGGAGTGCTCCACCGTAAGCAGCCAAATGCCCAAGATGTATCGGTAGCAGTTGTTCTAGTTTTTCACGCAATAACCTGACCAATACCGGTGCACTGCCACCAGAGGAGATAGCAATCACCAGTGGAGAACGATCAATGACTGACGGTGTAATAAAACTGGCCCGATGTGGCTCATCCACCACATTACAGAAAATGCGCCGTGACGTCGCACAATCACTAATATAACGATTAACGGCGGTATCATTGGTCGCAGCAATAACCAACCAGCAGAGATCAAGCCAATGAGGTTCGAACTCACCGCAAATCAGTGTTACCTGACCAGCTGCATCCCAGATATGGAATTGTGAGGTGAATTCCCGTGCGTTAACCCGTAGATGGGCGCCAGCGTCTAATAACAGACGCGCTTTACGCTCGGCCACCTTACCGCCGCCAACCAGCAGACAGGTTTTATCCCGGATCTGACAAAATATCGGCAAATAATCCAACATGATCCCTCCTCCTATAGTTAACGCACACCACCGGGTATCATACTCAACATATGCTGACGCGGATAAAAACGGGTGATGCCCCGGCGCTTCAACCACCAGCATAAGTATTCAACATCATGATGATGGCGATCACACAATAACCCGACAACACTGCCACTATGAGCAACATTCAGCCCGTAAATACCACTCAGTTCTACCAGTGCCAGCAAACTATCAAATGCCGGTTTTACCAACAGCTTTTGGCTAGCTTGTGCACTGAGCGTTGTGGCTTCCCCCAGTCGCCAGCAATCCCGTGTAGCAACGGCCTCACCGAATAGTTTCCAGGCATGCTCTAGCGCTGCGGCATTCTCCAGTAATGTTAGATGACGATCTAAACGGTGATAATCAGCTGTGATCAATGTTTCCGGGCTTTCTAATAACAGAATATCGACAGGTGGCTGCCAGTGACATGAAATTTGAGTGGCGCCCGTTTGATGATCAAACAAAGTAAGCTGGCTGAACAGCGTACTATCAGTAGGCTCCAACTGGACACAAAAACCAGCCAGTGTCGTTTCATCAAGGGTTTTCCCCAGATAACGAGCCGTCGCCAAAGCCGTAGCGGCAATATCAGCGGTACTACTTGCCAACCCTTTTGCTACCGGAATCGTAGAAGTCAAGGAGATGCGTAAACCTCGCGCCATCTCCACCGGCAAGTCAAAATACGCCAATACCGCTTTCATCATTTGGCGCATACGAGGACGCTCACGTTTTTCCGGTACCCCCTCTGTAATGGAAACCTCACTGAACCAATTCACCGGACAGGAGATTAACTTTTCACCACCCAGAATCCATCCTTGGATCAGTTCACCGCACGATGCAGGGCAGCGAGCTTTAGCCATAACCCAATACCTGATGTAACGCCGATATCAGACGATGATTATCATGCTCGCTCTTTATGGCGACCCGGTAATGAGCTGCACTCAAACCCGGATAGTTAGCGCAATGACGGATGAGTATTCGGTGTTTCAATAATGCTTGCTGTAGATCGATTTCCGGGCGCAAACAGCGCAGGAAAATGTAATTCGCTGCGGGAGGCCAAACGCACAATTCCGGTAACGCGGCCAGTGCTTGATAGAGCCAACGTTGCTGCTGAGCTAGCCAACAGTGTGTTGCCTGAATGTAAGCGTTATCATTGAGAATGATTTCACCGGCCAATGCCGCAAAAGCATTAATGGTCCACGGCTCCCGCCAATGTTTCATTTCTCGGATACCCCTCACATCACTACTAACCAGATAACCAAGGCGTAGCCCTGGGATGGCAAAAAACTTGGTTAATGAACGCAGAATATAGAGACGGGGAAAATCAGCTATCTGAGGAATAAATCCGGCAGTATCCGGGAGAAAATCGATAAATGCCTCATCGACAATCAGCGCAATATTATGTTGACGGCAACGTTCAAATACCGCCTGCAATAACGCAGTATCTGGCATCAAACCGGTTGGATTATTGGGTGTAGCAAGAAACAGACAATCAGGGCGACAACGATCCAATTCCACCAGCAAACACTCATCAGGCTGATAACCATCAGCTTCACTCATCACATAATCATTAATCTGGCAATCAACCCGCTGTAAGGCTCTCCGGTATTCAGCAAATCCCGGTATTAATAACATGGCCCGACGCGGCTTAAGATAATTCACCACAGCGTAAATTAATTCGGTAGCACCGTTACCTGCGATCAGGTTTTCGATAGCGCAATGATGAGCCTGTGCCAACGCTGCATGTAACCGGCGATATTCTGTATCAGGATAATGCTCTGCGCGCTGTAATTGGTCGATAATGGCTGTTTTCAGGGATTCCGGCATGCCCAACGGGTTAATATTAGCGCTGAAATCCGTTATCTCTTCTGCTGTAACACCAATTTTCAGCGCCATCTCCAACACATTACCGCCATGTTCGTTCATCAAATACCCTATCCAGATGTTAAATAGAAAATCAGAGCGCCATCAGTGATGGGACTGAAGCCAATAACAAACGATCCCGGCTAAAAGCCAATGTTTCCCGTAGACGCACCACATCACCGATAACAATCAATGCCGGAGCAGTCAATCCTTGGGCCGCCACTTGCTGCGCCAGAGTCATTAACGTTGCGCTGGCAACCTGCTGTTGCTGATGGCTGGCATACATCACAACCGCAGCCGGGGTTGTCGGCGCTTTACCACCGGCAATAAGTTGTTCACAAATGCTTGCCAGTTGAGTCATCCCCATCAGAATCACTAACGTACCTTCTAGCTTTGCCAGCGTCGCCCAATCTTGCGGCTCATTTCCCTGACGCAGGTGACCCGTAATAACGTGAAAACCCGAAGCATAATCACGATGGGTAACCGGAATTCCCGCACAAGCCAGACCACCAATTGATGAGCTGATACCCGGTACAACTTCAAAAGGGATTTTCGCCAGTGCTAACGCTTCGGCCTCCTCACCACCACGGCCAAACACATAAGGATCGCCCCCTTTCAACCGGACGACGTTTAACCCTTGTTGTGCACACTCCACCAGGATTTGATTAATTTGCTGTTGCGGCACTGGGTGATAATTCGGTGTTTTACCGACGTTAATCATTTTACAACCATCAGGTGCTTCCGATAACAGATCTGTGCTGACTAACCGATCATACACCAGCGCATCAGCCTGACGGATACAATGCAATCCTCTGACAGTAATCAGCGCTGCATCACCCGGCCCCGCACCTACCAACCAAACTTTTCCGCTATTGATCATTTTTCTTACCCCGTAACGAAAGTCTGTTGGAAGATATATTACCGATAGCCCGCAATACGATATGGTGTGAGATCAATAATTCTTCACTTTTGTTAATGAGAATATGTCTGGCACATTCTAACCTTATCTGTTTGTTTCTCCTGATAACCTGTCCCCGCAGCTTGTACCTACATCGTTTTCATTATAATACCTAATGTTTTTGTGATTGCAGTTGTCTTTTTGACCAAATCGCTGGCATTTAATACTGATTTATAAAAAAAGATGCCAACATACGCCTTATTACAGACAGAGGGCGTAGCTATGGAAGCCAAAGAATTATTCAGTGTCGGTATTGACATCGGTACCACCACCACACAGGTGATTTTTTCGCGTCTGTTGCTGGTGAACCGTGCAACGGTATCCCAAGTACCACGTTATGAATTTGTTCGCCGCGAGATCATCTGGCAAAGCCCAGTGTTATTTACGCCCGTAGACTTTGCCGGGCAACTGCGCGAAAACGAACTACTCGGTTTGATTCAGGAACAGTATCAAGCAGCAGGGATCGATCCAGAAAATATCGACTCCGGTGCCGTGATCATTACTGGTGAAACCGCTAAAACATGCAATGCTCGCCCTGCGATCATGGCACTGGCACAGAAACTGGGAGATTTTGTTGTAGCAACCGCAGGGCCGCATCTGGAATCAGTGATTGCCGGTTTTGGTTCTGGTGCTCAGGCATTGTCACAACAGAAAATGGTTAAAGTGCTCAACATTGACATTGGCGGCGGCACAGCGAACTACGCTTTATTCGATGCTGGCCGATTGGTTGCCTCTGCTTGTTTAAATGTCGGTGGCCGCTTATTAGAAACCGACCCACAAGGAAAGGTTTTACGAGCACATCCGCCCGGAACACGGATTGTTCATTCACTGTTTGGTGAAAACACAGATGTTCAACATCTGACAGCCACGCAATTGCAACAGATTACTGAACGAATGTCACAGTTGCTGTGGGAGGTCGCCGTTGGGCATCTCACACCATTGGCAAAACAATTACTGATGACAGAACCACTACCAGATTGCGGTAAGCTCTATGCTGTCACTCTCTCCGGTGGCGTAGGTGAATGTTATCGTGAAGCATCAGACAATGATCCATTCCGTTTTCATGATCTGGGGCCGCTATTGGCGCAGGCGATTCATCGTGATAATGATTTCGCCAAACTGCCATTGCAAGTACCAAAACAAACTGTGCGCGCCACCGTGATTGGCGCTGGCGCTCATACATTATCACTATCCGGTAGCACTATCTGGCTTGATACGCTATCACTACCCCTGTGTAACATTCCCGTCGTCCATCCTGAAGCAGAAACCACTGAATCACTGGTAGAAGACTGGTTACACGCGCTGACACACATGGATCTCAATGCCGAACAAGATCTGTATGCATTGGCTCTGCCCGATACCTTGCCGGTAAATTACGCCGCCGTACAGACCTGTATCGCGGCTTTACAAGATTTTTCCGCCCGCTATTCCTCTTCTCATCCGCTGCTGATCGTTGCCAGCCAAGATTTCGGCAAGGCACTGGGTATGCTGCTACATCCCTTGATGGGAGGACGGCAATTGGCGGTTATAGACGAAGTTATTACTCGCACCGGAGATTATATCGACATTGGCATTCCACTATTTGGTGGCACCGTCGTTCCCGTCACCATCAAATCATTGGCTTTTCCTTCCTGAGAGAGCGTAAATATGAAACTAAAAACACAGCTTTTTGGTAAAACATATCAGTTTAAAGATATTAAACAGGTGCTGGCAATGGCCAACGAACTGCGTTCAGGGGATATATTGGCCGGGGTGGCTGCCGAAAATTCTCAACAACGCGTAGCCGCTAAACACGTCCTCTCGGAAATGACGATAGCGGATATCCGTATGAACCCAGTTATTCCCTATGAAGAGGATTCCGTTACCCGCATTATTCAGGACGACATTAACGAAATCGCCTATGCCCGCATCAAAAACTGGCGCATTGGCGAACTGCGTGAATACATACTGAACGATGAAACCAGCGTGGATGATATTGCCTTTCTTCGCAAAGGGATTAGTTCTGAAGTCGTCGCGGCGGTGGCAAAAATCAGCTCTAATGCTGACCTGATCTATGGCGCGAAAAAAATGCCGGTGATCAAAAAAGCCAATACCACCATTGGGATGCCGGGAACATTCAGTGCTCGTCTTCAACCTAACGATACCCGTGACGATGTACAAAGTATCCGCGCTCAAATTTACGAAGGATTATCCTTCGGCGTGGGTGATGCGGTTATCGGCGTTAACCCGGTAACAGATGACGTAGAAAACCTGACTCGCGTGCTAGACACCCTCTACGAGGTAATCGACAAGTTCGCTATCCCAACACAAGGCTGTGTCTTAGCCCATGTCACCACGCAAATAGAAGCGATTAAGCGTGGCGCTCCGGGTGGTTTAATCTTCCAAAGTATTTGTGGCAGTGAAAAAGGGCTGAAAGAGTTTGGGGTAGAGCTGGAAATGTTGGATGAAGCACGTGCTATTGGCGCGGAATATTGCCGTCTTGCCGGCAGCAACTGCCTGTATCTTGAAACCGGACAAGGTTCAGCCCTCTCTGCCGGCGCTCACTTTGGCGCTGATCAGGTCACGTTGGAAGCACGAAACTACGGCTTAGCGTGCCACTATGATCCATTCCTGGTGAATACCGTTGTCGGTTTCATTGGGCCGGAATATCTCTACAATGACCGCCAGATCATCCGCGCCGGACTGGAAGATCACTTTATGGGAAAACTCAGCGGCGTTTCAATGGGATGTGATTGCTGCTATACCAATCACGCCGATTCCGATCAAAACCAGAATGAAAACCTAATGATCCTATTAGCAACCGCAGGATGTAACTTCATCATGGGAATGCCACTTGGTGATGACATCATGCTCAACTACCAGACTTCCGCTTTCCACGATACCGCCACCATTCGTCATTTACTCAATCTGCGCCCATCTCCAGAATTTGAACGTTGGCTGGAGCACATGGGATTAATGGCAAATGGCCGTTTAACATCACGTGCGGGTGATGCATCGTTCTTTTTCTGATTCTTTACTGAGATAAATGACCATGAACCAAGAACAAATTAAAAAGGATGCAAACAATATGGTATCTGACCAAAACCCCCATGCACCTCCTGAGATCACCGACGAAACTGAGAGCTGTACGCCGGATTTAGGCTCCTTAGAAGCCAAACAGTGGATCGGTGTCCAAAACCCGAACCGCATGGAAGTCTTACAGGAATTACGCCGCAGCACGGTGGCGAGAGTCGGTACCGGCCGCAGCGGTCCGCGGCCACGTACACAGGCATTACTGCGTTTTCAAGCTGATCACTCCCGTTCTAAAGATACCGTGTTAAAAGAAGTCCCGGTTGAATGGATAGAAAAACGCGGATTGCTGGAAGTGCAATCTCAAGTTAGCGACAAAAACCTCTATTTAACTCGCCCGGATTTGGGAAGAAAACTCAGTGCGAATGCGGTAGAAACCTTGCTGACACAGTGCAAAACTGGCCCCGATGTACAAGTTGTAATCTCTGATGGCCTTTCTACTGATGCCATTACCACCAACTACGAAGATCTTGTGCCACCACTGTTAAAAGGGTTGGAACAGGCAGGAATATGCATCGGCACCCCGTTTTTTGTACGCTATGGTCGCGTCAAAATAGAAGATCAAATTGGCGAGTTACTAAAAGCTAAAGTGGTTGTCTTACTGATTGGAGAACGCCCCGGATTAGGGCAATCAGAAAGCCTCTCCTGCTATGCAGTTTACCAACCGACAGTAGAAAAAACCGTTGAGGCTGATCGTACCTGTATCTCTAATATTCACCGAGGTGGCACACCTCCCATCGAAGCCGCGGCAATTATTGTCGATTTAGCGAAAAATATGCTGGAACAGCAAGCTTCCGGCATTGCTCTTAGTCGTTGATGGAATGGCAGCTATACCCTATGGATTATCTTCCCTTTACAACAGCAGCACAATAAAGCGCTGACCACAGCCGCCACTGGTGTGATATTCGCCATATCTCATTCACCCACACCAAACAATTTCACGCCAGGCGCGGCTTGTTCTAACATCAACAAGGCCCTTTATATACCAGACTAAATAAATATGCGGCGGCTGCCGGTAAAAAATTATAGATACGACTGGTACAATTTAATGTATAGAAAGTAATAAAATATAAATTTTTAACCGAAAAAATACAATATTTTGTGTGTTCTTATCAAGAAATTATTTATTTTTATATTGTAATCAATATTTTTCACAAAAATGTTAATATGGAAATCCAGCTAATCTACGAAATACAGGGTTAAAATCAGCATTTATTAGGTATAACAAAACAATAGTTATGTTATAATAAGTCATTATATCGACAAAATATTATAGGTTAAATAAATGGATTTGGAAAAATTAAGAAAATTAACCCTCAGTAGTGGATTCACATTTAAAGAACTTCTTATGATGCAAAGGACTTTTAAAAATCTTGACGATGATGAAAGAAGATATGTAATAAAGTATTACACAAAAAGCGATAATATTTACAACGTTATAATAGTGCTTGCTGAAGATGCCGGTGATCCCGTGTTATTTTTTTCTCTCATGTATGTAGGCTGCATAATAATGGAGATTTTCCTCTATGACGAGAATTCAATATTCTATTTATCATTAGTATCAATTCTTTATATCATTTCAACAATAATATGCATATGCTATAAATCTTTTTATCACCGCTATCGTTATAATTTTTTCACATGCATAAAATTAGTCATTTTCTATCTTCGCCTAAAAATAAAAGAAAATTTAAAGCAGTTATAAAAACGAGTTTAAAAAAATGAATTTAACTGGCTTAAGAAAATTAATATTAAATAGTGGATTCACTTTAAAAGAATTGCTTAAGATAAAGAGAAAATTTATTATGCTATATAAAGATGATCCTGATGTTTATGATAAGTACCAAAGTAAAACAGATTGCTTTTGTCATTACCTGTTACTTATGGGTGAAGAAGTAGCCACGCCATTAATATATTCAACATTAATTCATTTATTTATAATATCAGGAATGTTTTTCAGTGATATGGTATATGGAATTCCATTGATGACCTTTGTTTACTTATCAACAACAACATTCGCTTTATTTTATTTCAGCTATTCTGTTTACTGTAATTTCATCACAGGATTAAAATTAGCAATACTCTATATACGCTTTAAAATAAAAAGTAAATTTAACCCTTTAGTTCATCAATAAAATAGGATTAAAATAACTAATTATAAAACCAAATAAAATCGAGTTTAAATAAATGAACCTAACTGACTTAAGAAAATTAATATTAAATAGTGGATTCACTTTAAAAGAATTGCTTAAGATAAAGAGAAGCTTTCTTGTCCTGCATAAAGATGACCCATATATTTATGATAAATATCAAAGCAAAACAGATTGTTTTTGTCATTATCTGATATTTATAGCCGAAGAAGTTTCTTTGCCGTTAACATTTTCCACTCCAATTTGTTTATTTATAATATCAGGTATGTATTTCAGTGGGAAAGCATATGGAATTCCATTAATGTTTTCAATTTACTTATTTTTTGCCATTTCTGCTTTTATTTACTATAGTCTCTCTGTTGGCTGTAATTTAATCACAGGCTCAAAACTGTTAATTTTCCACATTCGCTTTAAAATAAAAAGTAAATTTAACCCTTGAGTTCATTAATAAAACAGGATAAAAACAACCAATTATAAAACCCAATAAAATCGAGTCTAAATAAATGAACCTAACTGACTTAAGAAAATTAATATTAAATAGTGGATTCACTTTAAAAGAATTGCTTAAGATAAAGAGAAAATTTATTATGCTATATAAAGATGACCCTGATGTTTATGATAAATACCAAAGTAAAACAGATTGTTTTTGTCATTATCTATTACTTATAGCTGAATACATAGCTATACCATTGATATATTTGACTCCAATTTGCTTATTTATGATAACAGGTATGTTTTTCAGTGATATGGCATATGGAATTCCATTAATGACATCTATCTACCTATTCTTTACAATTTTTTCCTTAATTTATTATAGCTTCTCTGTTAAATGCAATCCTATCACAGGATTAAAATTAGCAATATTCTATATTCGTTTTAAAATAAAAAGTAAATTTAACCCTTGAGTTCATCAATAAAACATGATAAAAATAACTAATTATAAAATGAAATCGAACCTAAATAAATGAACCTAACTGACTTAAGAAAATCAATATTAAATAGTGGCTTCACCTTAAAAGAATTACTTAAGATGAAGAGAAACTTTATTATGCTATATAAAGATGACCCTGATGTTTATGATAAATACCAAAGTAAAACAGATTGCTTTTGTCATTATCTGTTACTTATAGCTGAAGAAGTCGCTATGCCATTATTATTTTTCACTCCGATTTTTTTATTTATAATTTCAGGTATGTTTTTCAGTGAGAAAGCATATGGAATTCCATTAATGTTTTCGATTTATTTATTTATTTTAATCTCATCTTTTATTTATTACAGCCTTTCCGTTCGCTGTAATTTAATCACAGGCTCAAAATTGTTAATTTTCTATATTCGTTTTAAAATAAAAAGTAAATTTAACTCTTGCGCTCATTAATAAAATAGGATTAAAATAACCAATTATAAAACCAAATAAAATCGAGTTTAAACAAATGAACCTAACTGACTTAAGAAAATTAATATTAAATAGTGGATTCACCTTAAAAGAATTGCTTAAGATAAAGAGAAGCTTTCTTGTCCTGCATAAAGATGATCCACACATTTATGATAAATATCAAAGCAAAACAGATTGTTTTTGTCATTACCTACTGTTTATAGCTGCAGAAGTCGCTGCACCGTTAATATTGTTGACTTCAGTTTGTTTATTGATGATATCAAGTATGTTTTTCGATGAAAAAATACAAAGCATTCTATTAATGTCATCTATTTATTTATTTTTCTTTATTTCTTTTTTAATTTATTACAGTCTCTCTGTTAGTTGTAATCCTGTGACAGGATTGAAATTAACAATATTCTATATTCGTTTTAAAATTAAAAATAAACTTCAATCATCATGAAATTTATGTCTTATTTCATCTGCCAAAAGTTTGACTTTATATAAACTACCAGATACCTGAACGGTTAACATAGGCTTTGATGTTAATTGCCATTTCCTGGTAAAATCCTCATTAATATACCTGAACAATTTTCCAGAGCCTGGCTTGACAGGCAAACCACTTGCATTCTTCGGTTTAAGCTTGAGCATTCCATACGTTCCGTATGTACTTGACAATAAATCAACAGAACTATAAGCAATATCACCCACACCATCATCATAACCTAAAGCATGAGAAATATATCGATAGCCTCTTCTCACCCTACCTATTTTTTGATTTCCATAAAGAATGGGACTTATAGACTCATAGGTATTATTAAGCCCATGCGCCAACAAAACAACTCCCATTGATTGAACCCTTTTAGATCTTACTAGTCTCCCTGAATTGAAAACTGCAGCCCCAGCAGCTGTTTGAACACTACCAGCAACAACGCCACCCCCTATTTTTGCATATTTAACCACGCCCTGATCTTCAAATATATCGGTTATAATATATTTGGTATAATCCTTACGTCTTAAAACCTGATATTCTTTTTCCGTTATTTCATATTCATCTTTTACTTCATAAACCAATCTCTTTTTTTCATTTACATCAAATGTGTTTTTAAATTCACGTGTTTTTATATTAACAAAATCATCAATTTCTTTTAAATATGACATTCTTAATTGGCTATCCTCTATAAAAAAGGTAGCAGCCAAATGTGCTTTACGCTTCAACAACGAAGCGTAATTATTTAAATCATAAGAGAGATGAGATATCCCTTTCATAAAAACCTCAATAAACGTTATCTTCCCATATGCTATATGCACTTGTGCCAGACATAACATGTTCCCACGTGATTGACTGATACATTAAAGATAAACTTTCCTGAGGCTGACACTCATTATGCGTAGATGAATTTGGATAAAAACCATTCAATCCACATATATATGCGCCAGTGAGTTTTATCTTATAATAAAGTTCTAAACCACCTTTACTTGATGTTCTGTAAAAATAAAAAATACATTGTAGCGATTCTTTATTGGTTATCGCTGCACCCAAAAGAGGAGATGATTTATCTATTGGCTTTCTTATTTCAACCGGCTGATGATTAACATTCTGACTTCTGGTTATGTTCGATGTCAATTCATAAACAAAGATATGATCTTCATGACCAATCTGACATGTGTTACCAATAGAATCAACCGTTGAACATCCTTGTGATATTAACCCTTGTTTATCACCCTTAATTTCTAAATAGATTATACCTGTTATCTTTCAAGTTGCCTCTTTGTTGGCTGCACTCACTCACCCCAGTCACATAGTTATCTATGCTCCCGGGGATTCGCTCCCTGGCCGTCGCGATGCATCTTGAAATCTATTGGGTATATATTCGCCATAAAAAAACCATTAAATTAGTCAATATTCAAAAACATAAATATATATTACATTAATGACAAATATAATCAGATATTGATTTTATTCGCAAAAAACGTGATAAATTTCATGACAATAAAAATCAATTCAACCATTTAGGGTTATAAGCATAATTTAATACCTTGAGATATTTAACTTAAATCAATATTGAGATATTTCTTAACCAAAGATAGCTACGTATAATGAAACCATTGGCTAGAAAATATTACGATATATATTTACTTGAATTCTTAAAATTATCACCCAAGAACAATGAACTCATATAAAAATGGCTATTTAACAATAAAGTATTATTGGGATAAGTAATTATTCTTTGATATTCAAGCTAAAGCCCGCATCACAACCCGAGTGAACAGAGTAGAAAGCAATTGAGTCTTGGCGAGATTACCAACAGAGGAAACCATGAGTAGATCACTCAGTCACGATGAAGCAGTCATTGAAATGCTCCGTAAAGACCCTAAGTTCGCTGAAATATACCTTCACACTGCTTTTGAAGAACTTGATGAAGAGGGCGGAGAAACTGGCTTTTTATTAGCACTTCGCCATGTTGTTGAAGCATGTGGCGATATGTCACTGGTCTCCGAACGAACTGGACTTTCACGCGAAACTCCTGACAATTAAAACGGCAACACAATATTACTTTCAGCCAGCAGTCCCATATTGTTATACATAGCACAAGCCGCATCCACCAAATGCATAGCCAACGCAGCGCCACTCCCCTCCCCCAAACGCATTCCCAAATGCAAATAAGGCTCTAATTGCAAGTGCTGCAACGCAATAATTGAACCTTTCTCTGACGATAAATGCGAAGGAATCAGGTAATGGCGCACATCAGGAGCAATACGACAAGCGGCCAGCGCCGCCGCGTAAGAAGGAAAACCATCCAGAATCACCGGCAGTCCAGCAGAGGCCGCGCCAAGTATCACGCCGGCCATACCCACCAAATCATAACCACCGACCTTTGCCAATACATCAATACTGTTGCTAGCATCAGGTCGATTGACGCCAATCGCCTGTCGCACAACCGCCACTTTGTGATGCAAGCGTTCTCTGGGGAAATTAGCTCCCATTCCTACGATCTGTTGTGGATCGCTGTCCGTAAAAACGCTGACTACAGCCGCCGCCGGTGTGGTGTTTGCCATACCCAATTCACCCACACCAAACAGTTTCACGCCAGTCGCAACCTGTTCCAGCGTCAGGCGTGCCGCTGCCAACAACAGATCTTCGGCTTGCTGGCAGCTCATGGCCGGTCCATGAGCAATATTGCCACTGCCACGCCCCATCTTCATATTCACCAGTCCCGGCAGCGGATCACTGTCAATGCCCACATCGACCACTTTCACCTCTGCGCCCGCATTTGCTGCCAACACGCAAACACCCGTGATCCCTTTCATCATATTCTGCGCATGAATAGCGGTTACCGGCTTGGGAGATATCGTCACTCCTTCGTCATACACCCCATGATCCGCAACCATCACAATGATCTGCTTACGATCAATATGATGGCCCGATAATCCCCGCATGCCCGCAAGTTGAATTGCCAAATGTTCCAGACGTCCGAAACTGCCCGTTGGTTTAACCAGCCCATCCAATCGGGTAGCCGTGCGCGCCATAGCAATATTATCCAGCGGCATAATAGCATTCAGGATCGATGAAAATGTTTGCATGGTGTTATTCCCGCATCTCAGGTTGCCAACCAGACTGGTTGTTAAATGTACGCAGAGTGGCAAATCCACGATGGATTTCCACTACACTGTATGTTCCCTGTTCAAAATGAAAATGCCACATGGCAGAAGGCGGCATCGTTAACAAACGTGCCAATAGCAGGCTCAGTACTCCCTGATGGGCAACTAATAGCTGATTAGCCTGACTTTCTTGTGTCAGCAGTCGTTGCACCACATTTTCTATACGTGCGGCAAACGACGAAAAAGTTTCACCGCCGGTAGGAGATGCCTGTTGCCAGTCTGCTAACCAGGCAGCCCACGCTTCTGCATCTTCATGCTGCAAATTACGGTGATGGCGCATTTCCCACTCACCAAAATCCATTTCATTAAGTTGCTCATCAATGCTAGCTGATAATGAGCTATCTGCCAGAATAATCTCCGCAGTATGACGCGCCCGCCATAGCGCGCTGCTTGTCGCTTGCGAAAATTTTACTGCCGATAAATAGTGAGCAACTTGCCGGGCCTGATTTATCCCCGTTTTAGTCAACGCTATATCCGTCATACCACAGAAAACACCGTTCAAATTCGCTGCCGTCTGACCATGCCGAACCAAAAATAGTCTCATTATCGTTACTCAATCTGAGATATGTTTAAGAACAGCTGATTCAGAGACATATATACCCTTCATCTTTCAAAATTCCCATCTTTGATGGTTTCTCGCATGAAGATGGGGAATATATAGATCTTGTTCTACAACCTCATCAGCACAAATGACATGAACTAATGTCACTACTTACCCGTGTAGAAATACTATTTTGTTTTTTTAAATCCTGCGTATCATGTGCTCTTTAGGGATATGTCGTTCCTTTTTGGTTTCACTATGCCTCTATTTTGGGTACAATTCTTTTTATCGAGAACAAGCTAGAGGAAAGGCCAATGATTGGTAGTTTTAAGGACGGAGAAACAGGCTCATTGGCACGGTTCTATTTTGACAGCATTCGAGGGGGAGACATACCCGCTACTATCATTAATCCTTTACGTAGAAAGCTTTCTCTTCTGGAAGCTTCTACTACAGAGAAATCTCTGTTTTCTCCACGCAGTAATAACTATGAGCGCCTTTCAGGAAACTTGGATGGATGGTCTAGCATTCGCGTATCTATTCAATGGAGGCTCATTTTTCGCTGGCGTGATGGCCATGCTTATGATCTTTACCTTGACCCGCATAAATACTAAGGAGGCTTTATGGATACCAGAACAGCAGAACCTACCACTGTAGGCGAGATGTTAACTGAAGAGTTTTTAAAACCTTTAGGAATAACACAGCAACAATTGGCGAATGCTATGGGTATTTCTCGTAAGGTTATCAGTCAGATCGTAAATCATTCCCGCCGCCTGTCTGTTGAAGAAGCGACACAATTGGCTGGTTTATTTGAAACGGACGAGGACTTTTGGATTAATCTTCAGGCGGCTCATGATCGCTGGGAAAGTCGTCAGATTTCCGCCCGTAAGCATTACACGCCTATTACTGTAATTCTCTCGGCTAGCTAATGCCTGGCACTAGAATAGGGAGTTGGGCATTCTGTTAGAAAGTTACTCACAGTAACGCCAGTAAAAACACCAACTCCCCAACTTCTACAGACGCGCCAAGGGTATCACCGGTCTGACCGCCTAAACGGCGGTGCAGATACACCGCCAGCAACCCAATAACCAATAGCGTGATTGCCCATGCCAACACACCAGACCATTGCGTCAACAGGGCAATCAACACCACGCCAACTAACAGCGTCAACAATGTCTGATTCCCATTAACCCGGCCAATATAAAGATTTCCCAATCCAGCTCCTTCACGGGCACAACGTTGACGATACATTAACAGTACAATTGCGCTCCTACCTGCCACTGATGCAGCCGCCAAGGTCATTAACATAGGCGCATCACGCAATGCTAATTCGCTTACCACCAGCACTTTCGCCAAAATAAGGAAGATCAACGCCAATCCACCATTGGTTCCTAAACAGCTATCACGCATGATTTCCAGCATTCTTTCCCGCTTACGAGCTGAAAACACGCCATCACAGGTATCCGCTAAACCATCAAGATGAAATGCCCCCGTGAGCAATGCCAAGGCTAATACGTAACCTAATGCCGCCAATGGCGTACCACACCAAGGTGCAAGCAGGGTAAAAAGAGCAGCAGCAAGCAGACCGACAATCAATCCAACCAATGGGAAACTCACAATACCACGCACGTATTGATCCATTTCCAATCCTTGCGTCCAACGCGACGGTACTGGGATACGCGTCATAAACTGTAAGGTGGCGAGAAAAAGACGCAGATTCACTTAATTTTTACCTCAATCCCCGATACCGTCAGAAATACCTCACTGGCCGCCGCCGCCAGCCGCTGGTTAACTCTTCCAGCTATGTCGCAGAAATGACGGGCCAAACGGTTCTCCGGCACAATGCCCATGCCCAATTCGTTAGTCACCAGATATATCGGAGACGTCATGCAGGCACAAGCCGCTAATAGATCACTAATTTGCTGCTGAATCCCTATCTCTAATACCGCAAAATCCATGTGTTCCGGTGGTGTTTCTCCTGCTAGATCAAATAATAAGTTGGTAATCAGTGTGGTAATACATTCAAGAATGACAGTTTCCCCCGGCTGGGTTTGTGTCATGATGACTGCGCCAAGATCGTGATAGCCTTCCCATGTGCGCCAATGGGAAGGCCGGTTTTCGCGGTGCAAACGTATTCGCTCAGCCATTTCACTGTCTGTCACCACAGAAGTCGCAATATAAAATACTTGCTTACTCGCTTGTGCAGCCAATTTCTCCGCCAGCAAACTTTTACCACTGCGAGCGCCGCCGGTAATCAGAATCACGGCGCCGAACCTTGTTGATGGGTTTTCATACACTGATAAATCCGTTCTATATCCAAGTGCTTACGCATAGCTTTCGCCAAACGATCAAACTGTGTTTGTTTGTAGTGAGCGTAATCCAATGTATCACCTTGATAAGCCATCAGCCCTTTACGTTGACGTAAAGCATTAAGCAGAGCACGGGTAAAGTTAGCACTATCAAACAAGCCATGAATATAACTTCCCATCACACTGCTATCTCGATTAACGGCACCATCAAACCAATTGCCTGAATGGCCGTTACGATCAGTAATACAGGCAAATGGTGTCGCATCTGTCCCCAGTAACGAGCTGCCCATATGAATCTCATAACCTCGGATAGGCTGCTCAATGCAATCTGACAGCAAACCCGATAACCCAGACCAACAACGACCGTTTACTCTGGTTGTCACTTTTTCATGATCAAACCGGGTTTCCATATCCAGCAATCCAAGGCCATCCATCCGTTCAATACCCGATTCCACGCCATCGATAATCCACCTCCCTAACATTTGATAACCACCACAAATACCGATAACAGGGATACCTGCTTGATGCGCTGTCAGCAAAGCATCCGCTAACCCGTTCTGCCGCAACCATTGCAAATCTCCCAATGTGTTTTTGCTACCGGGCAAAATGATCAGATCCGACAACTGCAACGCCGATGATTGAGTCACATAACGCAAGCGAACATCCGGTTGCACCGCCAGTGCATTAAAATCAGTAAAATTGGCAATATGAGGTAAACGAATCACCGCAATATCCAACTCCTTTTCTGCGGCATCCGCATATTTGCCGGTTTGCAGCGCTACACCGTCTTCATCTTCCAGATCGATATCCAACCAAGGCATCACCCCTAACACCGGTACTCCGGTTAAGGCTTCAATCTGTTCAAGACCCGGCTGGAGTAAGCTAATATCACCACGAAATTTGTTGATGATTACCCCTTTTACCCGCACTTTTTCCTCTGGGCGCAACAGTGCCAGCGTACCGTAGATGGCAGCAAATACCCCACCTCGATCGATATCCGCGACCAATAGCACAGGCGCATCCACCATTTCCGCCATTCCCATGTTGACAATGTCTCGATCGCGCAAATTGATCTCCGCCGGACTGCCAGCCCCTTCCAGCACAATCACGTCATATTCACGAGCCAGACTATGAAAAACTTCTCTGATTTGTTGCTGCAAATGGGGTTTATATTGGTGATACTCCACCGCATTCATGCTACAGGCGACTTTTCCCATTAGCACAACCTGAGCCTTGCGGTCGCTGGTCGGTTTAAGCAATACCGGGTTCATCCGTACATCAGGCTCGATACCCGCCGCTTCTGCCTGAAAAATCTGCGCCCTTCCCATTTCTTCACCGTTAATAGTGATACCAGAATTCAGCGCCATGTTCTGTGATTTGAACGGTGCACAGCGGTAACCATCTTGAACAAAGATACGACATAATCCCGCAACTAATACGCTCTTCCCAACATCAGATGCCGTACCCTGCAACATTAAAGATAAACCCATAATGCGACCTCTCTTATTATTTACTCCCCAGTACGCCACTGTTTGTTCACTAAGATGGTGGAGAAATAAGGTAATTTCTGATCAATCGCCACTTGATCCAAGCGGCGCCAGCACTGTTCACCTGGCAATGAGGCATCTGCCATCAACAGGGCATGTTCAAACAAATTCAGACGAGCCAACAACGTACACACCATGGCAAAACGGCCATAAACTTTCATCAGCACCACACAATCATGGTTTTGCAGTGCCTGTTCCAACTCGGCTTCCGGCGCAGTACAGGACATGACTGCCATTGATTGCTGTTCCATTGCCAGCGGTAATACAGTACGCGCTGCAATCGCCGCAAAAGAGGTGATACCTGGGATAATTTCCAACCACTCTTGCCGACCAATGCGTGCCAATAAAAAGACCCAGGTACTGAACAGCATGGCATCACCAAGCGTGATAAACCCCACCTGCCGCCCTTTCATCACTTCATCTTTCAGTTGTTGCGCCACTTCATCCCATACAACTTGTTTTTCTTCGTCATTACTGCTCATCGGGAAATGACAAGTGCGAATTTCAGTGTGTGATGAGAGGTATTCACGCACAATGGAAAGCGCCAAACTGTCACCCCCTTTACGCCCGGCAGGTGCATAAAGCACATCAAGGCGGGAAAGTATCCGGGCAGCCCGAACAGTAATCAAATCACTGGCACCAGGGCCAACGCCCATAGCATAAAGTTTTCCTTCCATCACACCACCTCCTGTTGATCTACCTGTAACGCATCGGCCAGGTGTTGAACGAACATCTGGCGAATCAACGGATTTTCACCTAATCCCTGTAACCAAGATTGGGTTTTGATCCCAACCGCTTCCAATTGAGAACGCCATGAATCCGGCTCGTCTGATGCCATATCGTTAATCGCATGGTCGCCAGCCACCAGCATTAATGGCATCAAATGTACTTTACGCACCGCCTGCCGCCGCAAGCGGATGATGATATTATCGATTTCCGGGTAGCTTTCCACCGCACCAACTAATGCCGGGAAATTATGTGAACTCATCAGGTGATCAAGACACGCATAGGCAGAAAAAGCATGATGGGTTGCACCATGCCCCATAAACACTACACGCTCATCCGCCGCCAGCGGGGGGATTTGATTTTTCAGGGCAACAAGCAGTTGTTGATAATCAGCAAAGCTGTTAAGTAACGGTGTACCAACAACTAAACGTTGAAAATGACCATTAAAGGTACGCACTTCGCTGACAATCTTTTCATATTCGTCACCGTTGATAACATGCAGGGACTGAATAGCCACATCCTGATAACCTTCATTGACTAAACGCTCCAGCGCCTGACGTGGGTTATCTACCTGTAAACCATCACGCTTTTGCAATTTACGAATGATCATTTCAGAGGTGAACGCACGATACAAATCACGATCATTGTAAGCAGCCGCCAGTTGTTGTTCACAAGCCTCAATATTCTTCTGCCGGGTTTGCTGATAGCTAGTTCCAAAACTGATAATTAGCAGTGCTTTTTTCATTTTATTACCCTCGTTTTATTGCCCTCGTTGTTCTTGCCAGTGAATCAGGTGCTGGACAAATTCATCCAATGAGCTAACCCGCTCTCCTTCATCATGCTGTAAAGACGAAGCTGGACGGCATACCACAATGCAGGGGATATTAAGTGCCAGACAAGGAGCCACTTTCTGCTGATATCCCCCTTCTGCACCGGATTCTTTGGTGATCACCACATCGGGATGGCAAAATTCATACAGTGCATGATTGAATTCAGCGGTAAACGGGCCGCGCAAGGCAATAATATGATCAACACCTAGCCCCAAAGCCTCACACTGAACCAGTACCTCCGCCGTTGGCAGTACCCGTACCAACAAGGTTTTTTCCGGTAGTAAACGCTGATATAGCGCCAGTTGCTTGCTGCCGGTGGTTAGCAAAATTCGCTGCCCTAGTGTCCGGGCAATGTCACAAGCCGCTTCCACACTATCGGCTTTGTGCAACAACGGGTGATTGAGTAAATCAATCTCACTAGGGCGTTGATAACGGGTGAGCTTCAACGACAAGCGACGACAGGCGGTAATCACGTTTTGACTGAGCGCTTCCGCATAAGGATGAGAAGCATCAATCACCCAACGTACTTTATGCTGATCAAAGTAATGCATCATTGCCTCAGTATCCATTCGCCCCACCACCACATCCCCCCGAATTTCTCCCGCCAGTTGTCTCCCTGCATCAGTAGCAACCGAAAGACGGTAACGCACGCCTGCCGCGTCTAATGCCCGACAGAGTAGTCGGGCGTCACTGGTACCACCAAAAACATGGACTGCCGGAGGATTCATAATTCATATCCTCGTGGTGTGATCATCAGTCCATCACGGCAATAAGTCGTTTGATTGCCAACGATGACCAGACTGGTCATATCCACGGGTGAAAAATCCATCTCGCTAAACGTGGTGATCCATTTATCTTGTTTTTTACGTGCGGCAGCCTTCACTACCCCCACTGGGGTCTGGGCTGCTTTCCATGGACGCATAAGTTCAAATGCTTTGGCGAGATGCCCTTCACGGCCACGGCTGCGTGGGTTATAAAAACAAATAACAAAATCAGCTTGCGCGGCAGCAATAATACGTTTCTCAATCATCGGCCACGGCGTTAGCAGATCACTTAAACTGATATGACAAAAATCATGCATCAACGGCGCGCCTAACAACGATGCGGCGGCAATACTGGCGGTGATCCCCGCGACTAACTTAACTTCAAGATCACATTGTTGCTGGCAAACTAACTCCAGCACTAAACCAGCCATACCATAGATCCCCGCATCCCCACTGCTGATTAAGGCCACCTTGCGACCGGACAAAGCCAGATCAATTGCTGTCTGACAGCGCTCAATCTCCTTACACATACCGGTTTTAATCACTTCTTTATCCATCGTCAGATGTTTGACCAAATGGGTGTAGGTTTTATAGCCAACAACAATTTCAGCTTCACGGATCGCGGCAATGGCTTCCTGTGTCATCATGGATTCATTGCCTGGTCCAATACCAATTACGGTTAACATGATTGTGATACCCCCAAAGTGATAGTGACGCCCTGCTCACGCAGGGTCCGACCAACCAGTTTTCCTTCACTCATCAACCAAGCGACAGGTTGTGAAACACTGCCAACTCCCACCGTCTGGCGCACAAAATCGGAAGCGGGAAAACGCTGTTCATGGCGACTTAGCTCATTAACACTGAATAACTCAAACGGTACACGCCAACGCTGTGCAAGCTGATTCAGCGCTGGTTCATCCTTTTTAATGACCACACTACCGATGGCGCGAAGGGCCATCAGGTCAAAATGATTTTCTGACATATGCTTCCGCAATAGCTCAACCAGTGTTTGCAACGGTGTATCCCGGCGACAACCAATCCCAGCCACAACACGTTTCGGCACTAATTTGTAGGCTGGCAAAGGCAATTCTGGTAGCAAATCCCGCAATGTGACACACACCAATGCATCCAATTCCGGCAACATATCCAAACAGGCTACCGGGACAAAACCTCGGGTATCACAGTGCTCGCATTCACTAAGCAGTAGTTCATCCCACCACAATCCCACTTTCTGACCACTGACCAGCATTTGGTTTATCACCTTCACCACGTGGCGAAAATCCTGCATATCGGCATCTAATTGAGTGGCAAGGGTATCCAGTGCCGCCATCCCGTTAACATCCGTGGCAGTCGTAATTACCGGATCGGCCCCCAGTAGTTCCGCCAGAGAGTAAGTCAATGCATTTGCCCCACCCACATGACCGGATAACAGGCTAATGACATGCTGACCTTGTTCATCAATCACCACCACGGCGGGATCATGCATTTTGTCGTTTATCAGCGGCGCAATCATACGTACCGTGATCCCAAGAGCCGCCACGACCACCAGCGCCGAATAGCTTTTAAATGCCTCGCGTAAGGTATCGCCAAAACTGCCATTGAAAGGGATAAACCCCGGTTCCAGCAACTTTTCGCTGGTAAAACAGGTCAGAGGGAGATGCGTTTTCAACCGACGTACCAGTCTGACCCCGCCCGGCGTCAAACAGAACACAGCTATCGACTCATGCCCGGCGATATTCATGGCTAAACCCCGCATCGTAGAGCCTGGAATTGTGGTATTCCTCTCCCAAGAAAGCCCCTACCAAAATCAAAGCCGTTTTACGAATACCTGCTTCGCGTACTTTTTCGGCGATATCTGCTAATGTGCCGCGCACAGTACAGCTTTCAGCCCAAGTTGCTTTGTATATCACCGCAACCGGCGTTGTGACAGGGTAACCACCGGCCTGAAGACGCGCAGCCACATGTTCCATCTTCTGTACAGAAAGGTAGATAGCCATTGAAGTTTGATGAGCAGCGAAGGATTCTAACTGTTCGAGCGGTGGCACCGGTGTACGCCCCTCAATCCGGGTAATGATCAGGCTTTGCGACACTTCCGGTACCGTGTATTCCACTCCTAACTGCGCTGCTGCGCCAAGAAAAGCACTGACGCCCGGCACCGAGACAAAACCCATGCCCGCATCGGTTAAAGCTTCTCCTTGCTCGCGAATAGAACCATACAACGAGAGATCGCCAGTTTGCAGTCGAACCACCAATTTACCTGCATGGACGCCATCAACCATCAATGTAACAATCTGTTCCAGTGTCAGACCGGCGCTGTCATGGCATTCAGCCTCTGGTGGACAATAATCCAACAGTTCGGTATTAATCAGCGAACCGGCATAAATCACCACCTGCGCTTGTTGCAACAAACGGTAGCCTTTCAAGGTGATCAATTCCTTGTCACCCGGTCCGGCCCCCACAAACCAGACTTTCCGGGGATCAAAATGCTCAGACATAGCCCCCCTCCTTGTAACAGGAAATAAGATAAGCCGGATTATTCGGTTTGAAATAGTGACCGCTGCCAAGTGATGCCAGAGTAGATGCCTGTAGCTGTATGCATTCCAAGTTACTGATTTGACATGTCCGCAAATGCGCCAATGCATCATTCAGATTATTCAGTAAAATAAAAGTCAGTACCAAACGGCCACCGGGGTACATGTGATCCAGCGCCCAGTCGATCAGTGCCGTCAATTGTCCACCACTACCACCAATAAATACCGCATCTGCCATGACCTCCAATGCCAATGGCGCTTCTCCGGCAATGATTTCTACATTATGACAACCCAACCGCTGACGATTCTCGCCTATCAAAGCTAATGCCGCCGGGTTACGCTCAATGGCAGTGACAGTCAGCGCCGGAAATCGCAAAGCCGCCTCCAGCGCCACACTGCCTGTACCTGCCCCCACATCAATCAACTGTTTGACATTAATCAACTCCAGCCGCTCCAGTGCTAATGCACGTACCGGCTCTTTAGTCATCGGCACTTTTTGGCCGCGTAAAAATTCATCATCTCTCATTTAGGATCACCACCACATTCATGTCATAGTTAGTCGCCACCGCTTCAGGCCGCAGGCGGTGAATACGCTCATTGGACAAAGAGAGGTTCTCACCAATAATCAATGTACGATTCAGACCACGTTGAATAATGGCCTGCGCAATTGCCCACGGGCCTACGCGCCCATCAGTTACCATCCCTACTTTGTCGTGTTGCAGAAGCCAATCAAAATCTGGGGTACGCCCATGACCGCTGGTCAGATAGATATCGTTCATATCCAACGCGGCTTTGGCACATAGATACTGAATTGAACTGATACCCGGAATAATGCGCAGATCATCTGCGGTAAAATATTCAGATAATAGTTTGCCGATGCCATACAACAGCGGATCACCAGACGCTAATACCACAATATGACGAGTGCTGTTGTTCTGTAGCCAGACAATTAAGCTGGCAAGATCCGCATCCAATACGCGAGTTTCATGAGTTATGCCGCTAAATATCTCCAGATGTCGCCTGCCACCCACCAATACCTCCGCCTCAGTGATATAACGTTGTGCCTGCGGTAACAGATACGCAGTATCACCGGGACCAATACCGACTGCGGTGATCATCTCATCTCCTCCAAAATGTCATGCAATGGACGGCTAGTACCTAATATCTGATTATCAAAGGAGAACATAATGGCATCACAACGCGGTGGGTTAACGGCAAAACGCAACATCTCACTCATCCGTTCGCAAATACGTTCAGCAATGCGGTTATAAACTGCTTGCAGACCCTGTTCTGCGATCAGTTCCATAGCCGCTTCTGTGGTATCACAACGATTAACCTCCAACAGCAGTGCCTGCGGTGCGCCCAGCAGCGCCAGATACGCAATTAAGGTTTCCATGCGACCATCAGCAATATGACTGTGGGTATGAAAAATGCCGGCTGCTACTTTCACCAACTTGCCGGGATGTCCTACTAACATGATATGGCGGAACCCAAGCCGTACTGCTTCCTGCAACATGTAACCAACGAAGTTACTCATGGTTACCACCAGCTGACCATCAAGCCCCAGTTGTTCACGTACAAAACGCTCACCGTGATTACCAGGAACCAGAATGACCTTTTCAGCGCCCGCCGCACGTTTCATTTCCAGCTCTAGCGCTAATGAGCGTTTCCAACTCTCTTCCGACATAGGTGTGACGATACCGGTGGTACCAATGATGGAAATACCACCCAGTATCCCTAATCGCCCGTTGTAAGTTTTTTTTGCCCGCTCTTCACCTTCCGGTGCGAAAATTTCGACTTCCGCCCCCCGCGTAGGACCAATCGCTTCCCGAACGGCTGCTTCAATGGTCTGGCGCGGTGTACGGTTAATGGCCGCACTACCTATTGGCAGCCCAACACCTTTGCGAGTGACCGTGCCAACACCTTCGCCACCACGCAAATTGATCTCTCCGTGGTCGCACAGGGTGACACGGGCAAAAATCAACATACCGTGGGTCGCATCCACATCATCACCCCCATCTTTACGAATAGCCGCAGTAGCCTGCTGACCCTCAATCAGGGGTTGTTCGACATTAAGACGCAGTGTCACACCAGAAGGCGTAACAATAGAAACATGGTCAATCACTTGCTGGCGCAGTACCATCAATGCGGCAACCTTAGCGGCGGCAGTGGCACAGGAACCGGTGGTATAACCTTTGCGATACTGTTTACCGTTATGCCAGATGCTATCCAATTGCATGGTGTCGCTCATGGCGCCTCCCGCAATCGGTATAAAATGGCATTGATAATTGCCGCTGCGACGTTGCTACCTCCTTTACGGCCTGCGGCTGCAATACAGGGCAATTCACTTTGCATCAGCGCAGCTTTCGATTCCGCAGCGCCAACAAATCCGACGGGTACCCCAACCACCGCTAAGGGTGAAGCCTGCCTTTCCAGCAAGCGGAACAACGCGGTTGGCGCATTACCGAACACGAATATTTTGTCGCCTTCCTCATCCAGTGCGACATCCACCGCTGCCATAGAGCGGGTGATACCCCGCGCTTTCGCTATCGCCACTACACGCGGGTCACTGATATAACAACGACTCTCACACCCCATCTGATGTAACAACGTTTTGTTAATACCGGACTGAGCCATCGTGGTATCGGTATACAAAATGCATCCTCGACGCAATGCTTCAGTCATGTGGGTCAGCACATCTGGCGAGAACCACAAAATATCCAGCCAATCAAAATCCGCAGTAGTGTGGATCACCCGTTTAATTACCGCTTCTTGCATCTCATCAACAAAACGATAATCAGGATGCTCACGGGCAATAATGTCGCCAATGATTGCGAAGCTATTCTGTTCAATTTGCTGAGGTTTCTGGAGGTAATTCATAACATTGCCCTTTTCTAAGCTATTCCGACCAACAGTAAGCGCAACAGAGCAAACAACAGTAAAGCCAGTTGCGAAGCTACCATCATCAAATGGATACTGAGCGGGATATCCGTCAGCGCGATTTTACGGCGTTCATCACCAATCCAAGGTTTATCTACCCGTTCACCAAAGTAATAATTCGGACCACCAAGGCGGATACCTAACGCGCCAGCAACCGTCGCTTCCGGCCAGGCACAGTTAGGACTGGCATGCTGATAACGATCGCGCCAACCAATACGCAGCGCCTGACGAAAATCAACCTGAATAAACCAAGCTGCTACACTCAGTAACAACCAGCTCAACCGCGCCGGCAGCCAGTTCGCCAGATCATCCATACGGGCGGAGACATACCCGATAGCGCGGTATTCCGGCGTTTTGTATCCCACCATAGAATCAAGGGTATTGACCGCTTTATAAGCCATTGCCAACGGCGCTCCGCCAATCATCAGGAAAAACAGTGGGGCAATAACACCGTCAACGCTGTTTTCCGCCACCGTCTCTACCGCCGCACGCGTAATTTGTGGTACATCCAATTGAGACGTATCCCGCCCAACAATCCACGACAATTGTTGGCGACTTTCATCCAATGAACCACGCTGCAAGACACGATGTACCGCCATAGCCGCATCACTCAGACAACGACCAGCCAGTAGAGTGTAAATCATCCATATTTCGGCCAACCAACCGATCCAAGGATGAATGTAATTCATCAACCACAAGCATCCCCAACTCACCAGCCAAGTCAGCCCGACAACCACTATCCACAACCCCGCTCCACCGACCTTCAATGCACGTTCACTGTGACAACAGTGCCGGATAGCCCGTTGTACCAGTGAGATCAGCTTGCCAATCCACCGCACGGGATGGGGCCAATGCGGTGGATCACCTAACCAACTATCGAGCAGGAAAGCAGCAAACCAAGCAGCAAGGGTCATAACAGCCTCCTGGCAAGTGCCAACCAGCGATCCAGCAGACCGGGACGCTGAGCAAAATGGATATGAAGATAACTGGCCAGAGTTTGCTGTACCTGATATCCCCCGGCCCATTGCTGTATCACCATGTCGTCACGCCATTTAGTACAGTCAAAAACCGAAGGTACCGAACTGATAAAATCGGAATAGTGAAACTCATGCCCTCGCAAAATTTCGCCTTTTTTGGCCAGTAAAGTGTCACAACGAGCTTGAGCCTGACAGTAACCAAAGCGCATTAGCCGCGTTCCCATCCGACTCTCTCCTGGCAGAATGCCCGTCATCTGGTGGCGTTTCCCTTCTCCGTCGGTCAATGACTCACCAAGGTACATCAGACCACCACATTCAGCATAAAGCGGAACCTGCCGGTGATGAGCATCCTGTAAAACCTCCCGCATAGCACTATTGGCGGCCAGTTCAGCGGCATATATTTCAGGGTAGCCGCCACCAAGATAAATCATCTGGCAATCAGGCAAACGGCGATCATGCAGTGGACTAAAACGGTGAATCTGTACACCAGCCTGCTCCAGCATTTCCAGATTGTCTGGGTAATAAAAGTTAAAAGCTTCATCATCCGCTAATGCCAGCGTCAAACCATCAGCCAACGCGGGATCAGGTAATGGAGGGGCCTCACCTTCCGGTAAAATAGGACAGTCACAAAGCGCTAACAGACGATCAAGGTTGATATAGGTTTCAACCTGTTGAGCCAACCGCTGCCAACGAGCATCATCAGCAACCTGCTCCTGCGCAGGAATAAGGCCAAGATGACGGGATGGCAACGATACATCCTTCATCACCGGCAAACGCCCCAGCACCGGAACACCACAATAATGTTCAATGGCATAACGGATCAGTTCGAAATGATTTTCAGAATTGACGCGATTAACAATGACTCCTGCGATCGTCAGAGAAGGATCGAAACGACAGAACCCTAAAACAGTTGCAGCTACAGAAGTGGATACGGCCTTACCATCTACCAACAAAATCACCGGGCATCCCAACTGCTTAGCCATTGCAGCACTACTGCAATAATTAGGGTCAATACCGTAACCATCATACAGCCCCATCACACCTTCAATGACCGCCACATCAGCATAGCGCATATGCTGATTATAAAGACCATTGAGAGTCGCTGTTGGCAGCATAAACGCATCAAGATTATGGGATGCCACACCGCATACGGTGCTATGCCAGCCACTATCCAGATAATCTGGCCCTACTTTAAACGGCTGAACCGCCAACCCTCGCAGCATCAGCGCGCGTAAAATGCCGAGGGTAACGGTAGTTTTACCACAACCACTGCCAGTACCCGCGATAACAAATGCTTTCCTGCCTGACCATTGCATAAAAAATTCCCGACATATCGATCGGAAAATGAGCGTCGATAAGACGTGCCAGCCTTGCGCACACCACTTGGATGACAACCCGCTTCCCACCGAAGGAGTTAATGTCTCTTGCCTATCAGGTCGGTCTTCTGGCTTAGCATCATCCTTCTCCGCTTCCTTCCCAGTCGTTCCGACCAGTGGCATTAGCAGAGTCGTCAGCATCACAGCAGCGGGGGCTGCGGAGGATTTTCACCTCCTTCCCACACACCATTAGGTGCGATATTAACCCGACGGCGGCTTATTTATTTTTAACGTGGCCTACTCTTTAAGTTATTAAATTATTAGATAACTAATGATATATTCACTTTTATCATAATAACCTTATTAACTTTATTTAATTAAAATGCAAATTAAATATATATTTTTCACATCAAAAAAATGATGACAATGATTATTTTCGGCGATAAATTTATGCGTTTTATAGTAAAAATCATCGCTAACCTGCTAACAAAGATAGTAGCAACACAGTACCAGATTAAACGTTGATCATAATCAACTATCTATCCATATCACATCAGCTTATGATGCTGTTTATCGTAAAATTGCTTTTTACATCACTGTATAAACCCAATCACAATAAGAACTGCCGATATTATTAGATACCACGATTCTGCGTATGCTTGGTGCCTGTTTTTATTATGCCCACAGTCAGAACAAATCAATCTACTCATTCCCCAGAAGATCAACCCGGCCTCATGCCACTTGCTTTAGTTTATATTTTGGAACAAGGACATAAACCCGAGGCGCGTACATTACCGGAACAGCACCTGCTACTATGGGTATACCGTTACTTGAAACTCGTTCAAGCAACCAAACTAGAAAATGATTTTTATCGGATTTTAGCCACCATTGCGACTGACTATTTAAAAACCCTTCAAACTGAACTAAAACTAACCGTAGCAGAACTAGAATTATTCCACTAACACTTTTATTATTCCTCAATAAATGCTCTGGATGGAAATTTAAGTAACGATTAATAAATTTACATTCCTCCAGAGTTTAAATTCTATTTAACCAACCCATCATTTGTAATATCAGAAAAACCCTTATATACCCAATAGATTTCAAGATGCATCGCGACGGCAAGGGAGCGAATCCCCGGGAGCATAGATAACATAGATAACTATGTCATAGAGAACTCTGTGACTGGGGTGAGTAAGTTCAGCCAACAAAGAGGTAACTTGAAAGATAACAGGTATATTGATCGTTACAGCTCTATTGCAGTATATAAAACGGTTCAACTGATTTTTATGTTATTTATTATTGGCTATGGATAACAGGCATCCAATAGAATGATTTTATGCGCTAAAAAAACTGTCTATTAATTCATAAATTAGTAAACATTAAATACTCATATAGAGGATTTATTAAAGCTTTAAAAAATACTTAGCGATAATTTTTTCTTCATTGAATGTCTGTTTCCATTACATGGAAAGATCAAAAATGTAAACAACATGAGGTAAAAACATGAGAAAAATCTTTTTAGCTACACTTATTACAGGGATTGTGTCAGCAAGTTGTTCCGCACAAGCGCTTCCCGAAAATAACAACGAGCACATTGCTGATCTGCAAGACAATACCAGCAACGAAGCTCCGCTATTAAAATCTACGGACCCGGGCGCTGAACGATTTAAGCATGTGGGTAAACTAAGCGGTCGCGGCCTGTGTACCGCAACACTTATTGCCGGTTCAGAAACCCCTGATGCCAATCAACAAGCACTTATTCTTTCCGCAGGCCATTGTTTTGATTCTTCATTAGATACTAATGAAGTAGTGATTGACCAACCTGTAGGCCCTGGTTGGACATACACACCAAATTACTTTATTGACTTAATTAATAAACACCAACCTGTTGATGTTGATAGAGTTTTATACGCAACAATGAAAGGCGGTGACCTTGCAGTTTTCAGACTTAAAGCAACTTATGGTGAGTTGGCAAATCGCGGAATACTGCCGGTGACGTTACACAAAGATTATGAAGCAGTAGCAAGTCATCCCATTGAACTGGCTCACATTCCGGTCAATGGTGTAGATGGTGATAAACGTTATCTACGCTATTCAGCTTGCGACATTACTGGAAAAGCCTCGCTTGTATATGAAGGTATCTGGGCTTGGTCTCCGGCTGTTTCTGTTAATTGCGCCGGGGTTGCGGGAGGCACTTCTGGTTCACCGGTTATATTGAAAGATCAATCCAAGATAATTGGTGTATTAAATACCACCGTTGACCGAAGTTACTCGGGTTGCGGTCTTAATCGTCCGTGTGAATTTATTATCGATCACAGTTTCTCTCGTACTGGCGCCAGTTACTATATTCCTATTGATAAAATTGCACATGCATTTACCCCTGATGGAAAACTGGATTTAAGTAAATTTGATGATGGAAAAGGGATCACTATTAACGCTAACGGTCCACTAATTACGAAGGGCACAGTTGACAACAAACCTACCACTTGGAATTTACGTCTTGAGGAAAAGGGGTTTGATAAGATTCGCTATAAGGGAGGGCTTGCGAGTAATGTTGATTGTTCAGATCCTAAAGGATACAGCAAACCTATTTCAGTCACTACCCAACCGCTGGAAAAACTTGCCGTTCCTTCCAATGAAGGGATTTATACCATGTGTGTTATTGGGCAACATTCTGCAAATAAACTCTGGCAGAGTACATCTAATGCATCAATAAAATTACGTGAAATTGACAATACTCCTCCATCAACAAAACCAGAGATAAGATTAATTTTTGAAGCAGATGACCGATGGGTTGTTAACCCTATTTTTAGTCCGTGGGAAATTGTTGATTTACGTATAAAATCAGGGCCAGTGAAATCTACAAAATGTGATGATTACACAGGTTACTCTATTTATAGAAGAATACCGATCTCACTTATGAAGAAAGATGCCCCAATACGTTTTTGTGTATATGGCTTAGATCAAGCGGGTAACAAAGGCCCAATATCCTTTAATGACTTTAGCGATAAGAAATAAATCTTTCAAAATTGGCCAGCATTTGCTGGCCTTTTTTATATTCACTGATAAATATAAAATCAATTAAAACCTCTTGGTTTTTTTCAAATTTAATGTAATTAGCATCACCTTCAACAATATTAAAACAACAAATATACATAGCACTCTTATTTAATTAATTACATTACTTTAAAGTTAAACAAAACCTACTTGTTATTATTTACAGAACAATCAATCCGCCCAAGACATATTTATCAACATTTCATCAGGTTACATTCAAATACATCTCATAAAATTAATTTTTTACAAAAAAACTCAGCATATAAAAATATGAATTATACTTATGATATCAATAACGCTCAACAACACTTGCTCAATAGCAAATAAAATAGTTCTAATAAGATGAATGCTTAATATCCTATATACCCAATAGATTTCAGTTTGCATCACGGCGGCAAGGGAGCGGAATCCCCGGGAGCATAGAGAACTTTGTGGCTGGGGTAAGTGAACGCAGCCAAAAAAGCAGCGGCTTGAAAGATGAAGGGTATAGTTACCAAATTCTATATAAGATTCCAGATAACTCTCCAATTTATTTAGTTATAAAAAATTTCCACGATTAAAATACGCAAGGTAGAAAAATACAACAACTGATTTAGTTCATAATCAATCTATTTCTATCATGATTGAGGAAGATATGTACCTTACTAACATATGTGAACTATTTTGACTATTAACAGAAACGGGTTGTTTTACGACCAACAATTGTTCACAATTAGACCACTCACGATACTATCTCCGATAATCGTCATTTTGGTCATTTATTAATACATGGATGCAGCCGATTTTTACCATTTTTATTTCCATTTAATGCTTTAGCACACTGCTTCGACATAAGTTATTGCTAGTTTATAGATTCTGTAAAACCTTGGTTTAGTGGAAACGGTGAATCTGGCGAAAAGTGCTGTGCCGAGTAGCCGGAAAATTAATGGCAAGGCGTTGAATGGGGATGTCAGTTTAAGTGCCGGGGATGTTGGGGCTTTTCCTAGACTGAGATCAATTGATGAAATACCAACACTGGGATATAACGGCCCGTTCCGTGGTGGAGCATCTGTCAATTATGCAAAAGGAGTTAGCGTTGGTGATAGCGACTACGGACAGATCTGGGTTGATTCTAGCGGGAGACTATTTGCGCAATTTTCAAACAATAATGGCGCAAAGCATGGCGGTGAATGTGTTTATATGGACGATATTACACCTATTGAGCAAAAAGCTAATAATGCGGTGCCGAGTAGTCGGAAAATTAATGGGAAGGCGTTGAGTGGGGATGTCAGTTTAAGTGCCGGGGATGTGGGAGCGTTTTCTGGATTTATTTTTGTCAACAGTATCCCGACACGTGGTTATGTTGGGGTCTGGGGCGGGTCTAAGAACGCTGGCTGGGTTAAAGGACTTAATATTGGTACAGTAGGTGGCGATGTGGGTCAGTTATACATTGATCCCAACGGAAATCTTCATGCATATTTTTTAAATAACAACGGGAGTGTAAACGGCGGTATTGTCACTACTCACCCTGTCGGCTCCCCCATTCCATGGCCGAAACCAAATCCTCCATCGGATTACCTTACGTGCAATGGTCAAACGTTTAATAAATCCTTATACCCAAAATTAGCAGAGGTTTATCCTGTCGGTAGAGTACCTGATTTGCGCGGTGAATTTATCCGTGGTTGGGATGATGGGCGCGGTGTTGATCTAGGGCGTGTATGCGGGTCATGGCAGGGGGACTCAATTCGTAATATTACCGGCAATTTTGGTAATCCAACAACAGAAAGCGGTGGTAGCGCATCTGGTGCATTCAGTTACACATATCGACCGGGTGGGCGTGCGCAGGGCGCAGGAGGTGGTTCTTTATCATTTACATTTGACGCATCACGTGTCGTCCCAACAGCTAACGAAAATAGACCCCGCAATATCGCATTTAACTACATAGTGAGAGCAGCATAATGACAGAACAAAAATATTCTTTAGAACCGGAAACAGCAATATTAGGTAAGAATGGATTAGCCACTCAAGCAGGTTGGATAAAGGTTTATCACACTAATCAGATGACAAGAGAATTTACCAATGCTGATATGGAATATCTCATGCTGGGTGTCAGTGTATCAGCAGGCGCCTATCCAGATGCGCCCGAACTCCCTCAATCCCATGATGTGGCTGTTCGTCGCAGTGAAGATAAACATTATTGGGAAATCGTGCCTGACTACCGTGGAAAAATGGCTTATGACACACAAAACCGTCAAAAATGTGAAATCACTGAGCTGGGTGAATTGCCAGAAACATTGACATTCAAGCAGCCGGTCACTGATTTTGATACCTGGGATGGAGAAAAATGGGTAACAGATACTAAAGCCCAAAAAGCCAGTCAAATTGAACAGGCAGAACAGCAACGTTCGGCATTGAGTCAGAATGCGAATGAAACGGTTGCATTGCTGCAAGACACCGTTGACTTAGACATGGCCACTGAAGCTGAAAAAGTAGCTCTACAGACATGGAAGAAATACAGAGTGATGTTGAGCCGGGTTGATATTTCCCAAGCTCCCAATATTGAATGGCCGGAGCAGCCGAAATAAACTCCGGATCATACATGAACTGTACCTTAAAATGCGGAATATCCAACTGATAAAGGTGTAGTTCCTATAACGAAATTACAATACTGAATTTAAGGAATAAATAGAATTTCAAAGGGTGAAAAACTTTATTCTTTCCTTCTCAGGGGATAATACTACAACTGTAAATCAATATTATCATTTGCAATTGTACATAATCCCCTTTTTTCATCATAAACTACTCAGCATGTACTGGATGCTAATAAATGAGGGGCGTTTCCCCTCATTCCATACTATGAGCTTATATGTAAAGAATTCTATTTTTTGGCTACGCCAATTATAATGTAGTTCCATTTTTTAGGAACTATTTTTGAAAATAGAAATCGGTCAAAAAAATTTAATATTTTTCTTTGTTTTTCTGTTCTTCCAAAACAGGAAATAAATCCTGTAGTGATATATTCAACACTTGAGAATTGATGCAAAAACTCATTCATATCGTCTATTGTTACATATCTCCATTCATCTCCCCATTGGATAAACTTAGATCTTAATATCTTATGTGCAGGAGAAGCTGATAGATTTTCAGTAAACCAATATTCGCCTCCTTTTCTTAAGGATTTGTAGATTTCTGATATGGCAATTTTTTGATTTTCAGCATTATTATTACGCCCTATACCGCCGATAACTGATTTAGAAATCACAATATCTAATTCATTTTCATATGGTATGTCTAGCGCATTTATATCTTTATATGTAATGAAGTTACTAATATTATGGTTTTTGTGTTTTTGGTAGGCTTTTTTATTTGGGCCACCGAGATCTGAGCAAATTACTTTCGCGCCATTTAGTCCGGCCCATAATGACAACCCACCATTCCGGCTGCCGATTTCTAAAACCTTAGAATTTTCTAAGTCAATATTTCCTTTTAAAAGCCAAAAGCACAAGCACTTAGACCAGCTGCTAATATCCCATTCAATGATATCGTTTAAAGTAGAGCGTGAAATATTTTTCATTAGATTACACCTAACGTTGATTTATGTCGGGATAATTCCCGATATGAAGGATATTAAGATAGAATTGAAGTTCAGAGAGCAATACATCATCCCTATAGGAGAAATAAAATAAGAACTCCATAAATGTAATCTTACTTAGCAATAAGAAATCGAGGGATGTGGTAAGTGCATAGATTATATGGATTTTTCTCATTTGTTGTTATCAATAGGAAGTCATAACAGTAGTAGAAATTAGTTTCGTTTTCTAAAAACAAAAAATTGAGATCTGGTCAAGTTCCTTATTAGTACTATATGGTGTATCCTTTTGTTACAGTATTTATAACCACCTAATATCTCAGTAAAGCAGGGTAATGTAAACAGGAAAGTTCTAAATTTCTCTTAGTAACTTAAGTATTAATTACGAAAAAACACGATAATAGTACATGGTATAGTAAACAAGACGTTTATTAACTCATCCTCTCCTGATTTTCAGCAACTAATAGAACAGTGTATTGAAGCTCTTTTATATTGATAGAAGTATTCTGGTTTATAAAGATACCAGATTATTCTTATTCACATGACGAAAAATAATCAGTATAGTATCGATAGAAAATTTGGCTGAATGAAAAAATGGAATCTCAGTTTTTCTTGTTTTTTTGAGAGTTAAACTACTTTCTACTACTACATGATATATTGTTGATATATAAATATGAAAACTATGAAAAATCACCTAATCCAAACTGTTACCAGTTGCCGCACTCTTTATCTTTTGCCTTTTAGCTCACATAGCTTTGGGTTATTGTTTAAAAATAGGGTATGTACTCGCTGTATTCTTTATTTTTCTATTGCTAAACAAGGCGGATAAAATTTATAGAGTTCTTCTTGTCATTCTTGGTATAGCTCTCATTTATGATTCATTCTTTATGGAGGTAAAATCATCATGAAAAAAATAATTATCGTAGGTTATGAGCTTAGTGGTTTTGGTGGCACAGAGACTGTTTGTCAGAAGTGTGTATCTTTACTCTCCAAAAACAATGCAGATGTAGATATTAGTTTTATCTTTTTCAAAGAAAATAAGAATGCCTCTAATGACGATTGGCTAAAAGGAATAAAGTTTAAACGTATCTTTTCGGAAATCAGGAATCCAACACTTCGCCGAATTCATTTTGCGTTTCAATTTTCAAGGTACATTAAGCAAGAGAATCCTGATTTGATTATCGCCATTTCTACACGAGGTTGTTACATATCCAACTTAGCTAGGAAAATTTCATTCACAAAAATACCTATATTCTCTTGGGTCCACCTTTCCCTATATTCCGCGTATAAAGCAATATTTACACTGAAAGCAGATTACCACTTGTCTATTAGTACTGGTAATACCAATTACCTGATTAATATGGGAGTTCCTCATAATAAAATACATACGATTTTTAACCCAATATCAAGAACACCAATAACTATTACTCGTCCTAAAAATATATCGAGATTTATCTATGTAGGAAGAATCGTTGCAAACAAGGGGAAAAATTTGCAAAGTATGTTCCATGCTCTTTCACAAATTAAAGGAGACTGGGAATTACATATCTTGGGATCAGGAAATGATGTGAGTATTCTACAATCATTAGCAGTTGATTTAAATATAGAACAAAAAATTTTATGGCATGGCTGGCAAGTAAATCCTTGGGACTACATTATCAATAATATAAAAGAAGTAACCTCGCTATTACTTACATCAATACATGAAGGTTTGCCAATGGTACTTGGTGAAGCTAATTCCTATGGCATTTATTGTGTCAGTTCTGACTGCAAAACAGGTCCATCAGATATTATTCAAAACTCTATGAATGGAACTCTATATCCTGTTGATAAACCTGATGTATTGGTAAATCTATTACAAGATATTGTTAACGGAAAACCACTACCTAACAGTATTGATATAAAAAATACGATAGAAAAATTCTATGATGATAATTATTTGAGCAGAATTGAATCTGCACTGAATATTTCTTAAATACTAGGGCTTAATTAACACTTTTTCAGTTCCCTATGTTTAAAACTTTTTTATCAGAAAACAATGAAAAATCAAGATGATTCCAGATTAGTACTAAACTGTCTTACTATTGTCATCGGGCTGCATAAGCAGCCCTTGTTGTTATCATTCTGGTATCTCAGGCCATTTAATATTAGGGGCTAATGAAACATCAACCCGACTCAGTAAGACCACATACTTTTTCCATTCAGGCAACAGTGCCTGTTCTTCTTCCGATGCCAATTCAGCATCAACAGCATATTGGAGCAACGTGATGGTTTCATTAGCTTGTTTGCTCAATGTGTCTCGCAATTGTTCTGCCTGCTCAATCTCACTGGCTTTTATTGCTGCTTCGTCAGTTACCCATTTCGAGCCATCCCATCGGTCAAAGTGAGTAACGGGCTGTTTGAACGTCAGGTTTTCGGGTAATTCACCCAGCTCAGTAATTTCTTGCGGCAAACGAGTTTGTGTGTTGTAAGCTGTTTTTCCGCGGTAATCAGGCACGATTTCCCAACGGCATTTATCTTCACTGCGACGAACAGCCACACCATGGGATTGAGGGAGTTCGGGCGCATCGGGATAAGCACCGGCTGATACACTGACACCCAGCATGAGATATTCCATATCAGCGTTGGTGAATTCTCTTGTCATCTGATTAGTGTGATAAACCTTTATCCAACCTGCTTGATTGGCTAATCCATCTTTACCCAATACGGCTGTTTCATGTTCTAAAGAGTATTTCTGTTCTGTCATTATGCTGCTCTCACTATGTAGTTAAATGCGATATTGCGGGGTCTATTTTCGTTAGCAGTAGGTACAGCACGTGATGCGTTAAACACTAAATTAGTATTAGCTGTTTCAGAATCAAATCTGCGAGTGTTTGATCGCCATGACATTGTATTTTTTCCTAAAAACACGCCTGTGGCTTCTGTTACTGCGTCAAATCCATAATTTCCGCCGAACGACACATCACCAGTAATATTTCTAATAGCATCTCCTTGCCAGGTTCCACACACACGCCCAGGATCAACGCCCCGACCATCATCCCAACCTCGAATAAACTCGCCTCTTAAGTCGGGTACCCTACCGGCAGGATAAGCTTCCGCTAGCTTCGGATATAAAGATTTATTAAATGTTTGGCCGTTGCACGTAAGGTAACCGACGGGCGTATAGCGGTGGGGGTATGGCATTGGGACGCCGACAGGTACAATCAAGCTACCTGCTTCATCTTTTGTATATGCCCCCACATCTCCCGCACTGGGTTTATTATTCGGACTATAAACACGTAAGCCGGACTCATAAATGTATCTTTTCGCCCAGATGTCTTGACTAGATACAACATCTTTGCCTTCTCCGGATTTTACATATCCAGTCGCATCCACATTCCCGTTTACAATCCCACCCGATTTTGGAAACGCGTTCTTAGCCAAATTCATCGTTTCCACTAAACCAATGTTTTCTGTAACCGATTAACTCACCGCAATTCTTGCCAGGGCAGCGCTTTAAAGCATTAAACGAAGCCGGATACGATAAAAATCGGGTCGATTTACGTGTCAATAAATAACCAAAATGAAGATTTAGCAAGAAATGCATTCACTATGAATAGATTGCGAACAAGTTTTGGCTAATAAATTAGCGGGTTTGCATGACTCATTTGCTCAAATCTTCAAGATCCAAATCGAGTTGGTAAGTATGATATAGAACTATTGACTCTTTCCTGATTCGCTAAATTCTACCCATGGGCTTTAACTTCATAGGATTAACGCTATTGGAACAATAGGTATCGGCTTCTGTTTTTGTTGCAGGTCATTTCATGATGGTTTCTGTACATTTTTTCACAAAATTAGCCTTTGAGGTAATTTAGCTTAAATGCTAATATTAATTTCAGGGGGAGGAAAAAAAGTGTTTAGAGTTATCTATCATGATGAAGCAGTCAAGGAAGCCGATAACTTACCGAAACTTATAAAAGTGAAGTATGATCGGCTAGTTAAAAAATTAGAAGAAAACCCTCGGCTCCTGCGGGAACCGAACACAAAGCCGCTTGGTGATGGGCTTTACGAGATCCGCACAATGGGCGGTGACATAGCTCGCGGCATTTGGGTTTATGAAGTGGGTAGCAAGATCTATATGCTTCGCATTTTCATTAAGAAAACCCAACAGACGCCAAAAAGCGAAATCGAGCTAGCTAAGCGCAGACTGGAGGAAATCAAACATGAAATTAAAAACCCATGACGAATTACATGCTGAATGGATGAAAGATCCGGAATACCGGGCAGCATACGAAGCAGAAGAACGAAAAGAAAAATTACAAGCGTTGCTAGCTGAATGGCGTAATAATGCAGGTATTACACGCGCTCAAGTGGCAGAACGTATGGGAGTTAAGCCACCGACAGTTTCTCGCATGGAAAGCAATATTAACAAAGCCAGCATAGATACTCTTGCGCGTTATGCCCGAGCCTGTGGTATCGAAAAACCCCAGATAACGCTTTAACTTTCGCCCGATCTACCTGATATCAAGAAAATGGCGGGGATTTAATCCCCGCCGACTTTGGAGGTGATTATGTTTTTCTCAGTAGGTGTTGAATTTCCGAAAGATGAAAACACCGCGTATGGTTTGGTTATTCCTGCGTTGTGTACCGAAGATTATGGTTGCGAACAGTAGCGGTGTTGAACAAATCCAAGACCCTGGCTATCTGGTCTATACAAAAAACGCAGAATATCAATATATTGACAGTTGGTTTGTTATTGATGTTGATTTATCTGAATTTTCCGGAAATTAGCAGCGTATTAATATCTCATTACCCGATATACCCGATACACTCATTCAGCGTATTGATAATCGAGTTAAAGAAAGCCCAACACAATATCGAGATAGAAGCCACTTTTTAGCGGAAGCAGCAAGACATGAACTTAGGTAGCACTATGGTGCACGGATGCACCATAGTGCTCAAAATCATTCAACTGACGTCGTATGGATGCAAAGTCCGAGTTAAGTTATATACTCGTCATCTTTCAAGTTGCTTCTTTGTTGGCTGCACTCACTCACCCCGGTCACATAGTTATCTATGCTCCCGGGGATTCGCTCCCTTGCCGCCGCGATACATCTTGAAATCCATAGGGTATAAGCGCACTTTTTTATTAAGAAAACTCAAAAGACACTAACTGTTTCTCATATGGAAAGTAATTTAAAAGTTTTCTACGGAAATTTATAGTGACATCTTATGTTCTTATAATCTGTCTAGTTATCAGATGATATTCTTAGAGCTACTCTTGGCCTAGCCAAATTTTGTTGTAAATCGTCTGTTACGAAATTTTCAAGAAGTCCACCAAAGTACTAAAAATATCCTAATACTTTTATTTCATTAACATTAAGTACAGAGTTTTAATCCAGATTAAGTTTAATAAGATATAAATATACTGCCATCTTTGTCAGCATTTTTGTTTTATTCTATTACGTAACCATAACCTACTACTGGTGATCTATCTGTCTGGTAGATCACAGTCAAACCTTTCCAAGGCTTCACTCTTGGGCTAAAATCATCATGATATATTAAAACTCTACATGGAGAACTAACGCTACTTCCTACTTTATATTTAAAATAATAATTTAATGTAATCAGGGTTTGAAATATCCAACAAGCTCTTCCTTTTTGATAAAGACTTTCAGGAGTATTATCAGGTTCTTACGTAATTGATAGTTAAGTCGCTGATCGTTGGGTTACCAACAGGGCGCGAGCATACTTTTTTAACGCCTATTGAAAGTAGAGTAATGACATGATCTAATCACGCTTATTTCTCTTCAGATAGCTCAATGATGACTCTGATTGAACACCTCGCCGTTGTTAAAGAAAC
>NZ_RCWA01000008.1 GCF_018448905.1 Photorhabdus heterorhabditis
ACGCCCGGTGTGAACGGAAGGCATCAGTTGTCGTAGGAATGTGGTCATAATAGAAGTTCTGAATTTGGAATGGGAACCAAGATATTAACTGATAAGGGATAACTTTTGCGACACCCTCGCACTGGGCGAGGGTTTACGGCGTTTTTCGCTAAGCGATATTTCAATGGAATTGAATCAGATTACAAAGGAAGCATAAACCATCACTTAAACATCCTGCGCAAATAATAAGTTATTCTCCTGAATCCACCATTACGCACCCTCCCGATCAGAATCCCCAGCAACGTATAAACCACGCCAAGGATCAGCATCATGGCAATATCTCCCAATACATTCTGTAATGGCAGCCCCATTTGGTTAACACCTGCAATCGCTTTTGTCGCCCAAGTAGACGGTAAAGCAAAAGAGATTGCCCTTACCCAATCAGGCATTGCCTGTACCGGCCAAATGGTGCCGGAAATATAGAATACCGGCGTTGTAAGAAGAGAGAGCGTTAAATAGATCATTTCTACGCTGCGCATACATTCTGTCACCAGTTTCCCCAATCCAAACACCGACAACATAAACAGGAAAGTCAGCATTAATAACAGAGGAATAGACGCTTCCTGACGGTATCCCAATACCCACGGCCAAAGAACAAAAAATATGATGGAGAGAAAAAGCCAGATGGGTAATAGCGCCGATAATGCCCCTAAATAGACGGGTAATGGTGGTTTACCTTTCGGCGTACTACGCATCGTAATACTAACCCGCACACAAGATATCAGCAAGGAGTGTTGCAACAACATCACCAACAAACCAGGAAAGGTAATTGCAGCAAAGCTAACACCTGGGTTGAACAACCCAACAGTTTCACTACGAATTGGCATCAGTAATAGCTTTACCTGTTCAGGACTGAAACCATATTTCAGTAGTAATTTGCTGTTATATTCACTCAGCAATTGCCGGTGGGCTGAGGTCAACTCTTGTTGAATTTGTCCATTGGCAAGACGGCTTGTTGCATCTCCATAAATCGGGAAGGTGATATTTTTTCCAGTAAGGATATTTTTCTCCAGATCCGCCGGTATGATGATGATCGCAAAAATTTCACGTAATAGCAGATCGCGACGGGCATCCGCCAGATTGTCATAGCTGTAGGCAGCAATTTTAGCCGTGGAATTAAGCTGACGTATCAGAGCACGACTGGCGAAGCTGTGATCCTGATCGATCACGGCAACGGGTAGATCCCATACTGTTGGCCGAACATACACCAAACTCATCAGACACAGGGAAGCCAGCATCAACATCCACATAGGTTTTTCCAGCATTCCCATTAACACCCGGCGAAAAGTCTGCCAATACATCCGCATCATTCACCACCTTGTGGCAGTCTAAGCCGTTTCAATAACCGGTTACGCACTAGCAGGGAACAAACGAGCGGATAAATCAGTAACGAAGCACAAACAGATAAAATACCCAGTAAAGAAACCTCACGCAGAAAAATATCAAACATTGCATTCAAGGCGTGGGTCAAAGGCTCAAGATTGGCAATTATCCTCGCCGGCAATATCATTGATAATTCGGGTACTGACATACCTGAAAAGGTCATCGCGATACTTACCAGCACCCCAATCAGGCTATAAGCTGTCAATGCGCTATTGGTGAAAGTAAATAGCAACAGACCAATACTTTGAGCGGCAATCACATAGAAGAAACCTACTATCACCATATATATTGGATTACCATTCACTTTTGCATCAAATACTCCAATCAGCGCCGCCAGTTCTACAATTAACAACAGAGTAAAAAACAGGGTATAAGGCGCCAGTTTTCCCAACAAGGCGAAGGTAAACGGTTTCATTGTCATCAGCGTACTGCTACGGGCCATACTGTAAATCGTACAAGTCACAACAAAAAGCTGTAACAAATGGATAGTGGCCGCAAACTGCTGATAATAAATGTAACTACCACTGGCATTGAAAAGACTGTCATAAGCGAGTGTGACATTGGCTAACGGAGGTAACTGGCGCCCCATCTCCGCTGCCAGTACGGAACGGTATTTCGCATTAATCTCCGCCATTACTCCACTGAAATCCTGAATAGAATAACTTCCGGCACCATAAAACAATGCGTTGTAATACATACGAACTGTTGGCTGGTACCCCTGGAGAGCATCAGCCTCAAAATCATTCGGGATATAAAGCAGAGAGTAATCCTTAGCGTTGCCAAGCCGTTCAAGAGATTCATGCAATCCACCATCGTAGGATTTAATCTGCGCATGAGAAGCGGCATCTAGGTTACGGATCAAACTACGTGACAATGGACTATGATCATTATCTACCACCGATACTGGCAAATTGAGCAACGTCCCTTCTGAGAAATTAGCGCTGATCAGCACAAATAGCATCAAAGGGAATAGCCAGCTTAGCCAGTGAAAAACCGGACTAAGGATCGTAGCCCGAATCTCTTGACTAAAAGCGCGTTCGAAACTACGCCATGCAACTTTGCTTCGCATCAATCACCTATTCATCCCAACGCCACAAGGCACTCATGCCAGGACGCAAACCTTCAATAGGCTGTACGGGATACAAGCGAACTTCAAAAGTTCTTAAATCGAAATCACCAGTCGCACGAGTTGCTCGTTTGGTCGCATAATCTCCCATCGAGGAGATATAACGAACTTCTGCTTCAATCTCTTTATCTCCCAACGCCGGAACACGAAGTTTGAATTTATCCCCTTTATGTACTTTTGCCAGAATATCTTCCCGCAGGTTATAAACAAAATAAGCTTCTGGTACACGGACTAACGTCACCAGCGGGCTGTTGGCATTAAATAATTCACCCACTTCTGCCGGAATCGGCCCAACTTCACCCTCGACTGGCGCTTTAACCTGTAAATCATCCTTCTGGGTTTGTAACTCAATGAGTTGCTGTTCAGCCTGACGCAGAGCCGCCGCATATTTCTGGCGTAGCTCAATCCTGTCACCATGCACACCTTCATCTAACGCGGCTTTTGCTCCCTGCATTTTTTGATAGGCAACATCCCTGTTTCTGCGGGCGTTATCCAGTTCATTTGGTGAAACGTAGCCTTTAGATGCGATGTTCTGGATACGGTTATATTCACGTATCGCATTATCATATTCAGCCTGAGCTTGCGCTAAAACCGCCTCCAAATTTCGAATACTTTCTTCACGCGTACCATGCAAAGATTGCTCTAACTGGGCCTTAGCCTGATCACGGACAGCTTCCAATGAAGCGACTTGAGCCAGTAACTCAGGGCTTTCAAGTGTGATCAGGAGCTGACCGATTTTAACATCATCTCCCCGCTCGACATGACGTTCAATCACCCGGCCCTTGGCTTTGGATGCCACAATCACTTCCGGCGCATCAACTTCACCTTGCAACAACAAATATTGGTTATGAGAACGAAATAACACAGCCATTGCTGTGAGCAGAATAACCAGTAAGATCGTAAAAAGTGTTCTTTTTTTCATTATGTCTTACACACCCAAAATTGCTCAATCTGAAACTAATAGCATCTTCACATTATTCTATAGAAAATTTCTTATATATTTGTGCGTATAATTACTGGCAGAAAGAATAAGTCTTTATAATAGTGTAGTGGTTTATGATTCTTGTCAAATATTGCTCTACTTAAACCAAATTGTTAATAATATCATTAACGATTTCTGTAAACTGGTAGCACTAACAATCTTCCCAGAAAGCCTATGTACGAATTTAACCTCGTGTTGTTATTACTACAGCAGATGTGTGTCTATTTAGTCATTGCCTGGCTGCTAAGTAAAACACCCCTATTTATTCCACTCTTACAAGTCACGGTGCGCTTACCTCACAAGTTATTATGCTACGTCATTTTTTCCATTTTCTGCATTATGGGAACTTACTTTGGTCTACACGTAGGTGATTCAATCGCCAATACCCGTGCTATTGGTGCTGTCCTTGGCGGACTGTTAGGCGGGCCAGGCGTTGGCGCGCTGGTTGGGTTAACAGGTGGGCTACACCGTTATTCTCTTGGTGGGATGACTGCTTTCAGCTGTATGATATCAACAATTGTTGAAGGTTTGATCGGTGGGGTCATTCACAGTTACCTAATAAGGCGTGGTCAAATAAATCGGCTGATTAATCCCTGGACCGCCGCTGTCGTAACGTTTTGTGCTGAAATGATACAAATGGGAATTTTACTCTTACTTGCCCGTCCATACAGTGAAGCATTAGCGTTAGTCAAAAATATCGCCGCCCCAATGATGGTCACCAATAGTATCGGCTCAGCAATGTTCATACGTATTCTGCTCGACCGGCGCGCTATATTTGAAAAGTATACCAGTGCATTTTCTGCTCAGGCACTGAAAATTGCTGTCTATACTGAAGGTATTCTGCGGAAAGGATTTAATGAAAATAACAGTATGCGAGTAGCAAAAGTTATTTATCAGCAATTGGAAATTAGCGCAGTTGCCATTACAGATAGGGAAAAACTGCTGGCATTTATTGGTATCGGTTCAGATCACCATCTTCCCGGAACACCTATTGCCTCAGCGCTATCCCGTCGGGCAATTGAAAATAACGAAGTAGTTTATGCCGACGGCAATGAAATACCTTACCGCTGTTCAATCAACCCAACCTGCAAACTAGGCTCTACCTTGGTCATTCCACTACGGGGAGAAAATCAACAAGTGATCGGAACGATTAAACTTTACGAAGCTAAAAATCGTCTGTTCAGCTCAATCAACCGAACTCTAGGAGAAGGTATTGCCAGCCTACTATCTGCCCAAATCCTCGCCGGACAATATGAACGGAATAAACAATCACTTCTCCAATCAGAAATTAAGTTGCTTCACGCGCAAGTGAACCCTCACTTTTTATTCAATGCCCTAAATACACTGCAAGCCGTGATCCGCCGGGACAGTCATCAAGCCGGTCAGTTAGTTCAATATCTCTCAACCTTCTTCCGTAAGAATTTGAAACGATCGGAAAAAATTGTCAGCCTGACTGATGAAATAGAACATGTGAATGCTTACTTACAAATTGAGAAAGCTCGATTTCGTGATCATCTGCAAATACATATTGAACTGCCGGATGCTCTACTTCACGCCAAACTACCGGCTTTTTCTCTCCAGCCGATAGTAGAAAATGCCATCAAACACGGCACATCACAATTGCTGGAAACCGGCAGAATTACTATTCGTGCTCATCAGCAGGATCAATTGCTGATACTGGAAGTGGAAGATAATGCGGGTCTTTATAAACCCGCTTCCATAGGGGATGGATTAGGCATGAGTTTGGTAGATAAACGGCTGCGACTTCGCTATGGTGAAAATTATGGAGTGCAAATAGATTGCCAGCCAGAACAATCTACCCGCGTAATTTTATGCTTACCACTAGAATACAGAGGCTGATCAAACTGTGTGAATATGAATATATTAATTGTTGATGACGAACCGCTAGCGCGAGAGAATCTGCGTTGTTTGCTAGAAGAAGAGCAAGATATCCAAATTATTGGCGAATGCCCCAACGCCATTGAAGCTATTGGTGCCATCCATCGTCTAAAGCCAGATGTTGTGTTTTTGGATATCCAGATGCCACGTATTACCGGATTAGAAATGGTTGGGATGCTCGATCCAGAACATCGTCCCAATATTGTTTTCCTGACGGCATTTGATGAATACGCAATACAGGCGTTTGAAGAGCACGCATTCGATTATTTGTTAAAACCACTGGAAAAAAACCGGCTGACCAAAACCTTACAACGATTACGCCAAGGGTATCAGAAACAGGATATTTCAGTACTAAAAGCCGAAGAGCCTTTGAAATATATTCCATGCACAGGACACAGCAGAATCTGGCTTGTTCAACTGGATGAAATACTTTATGTCACCTCCCGCCCAAGCGGAGTCTATGTTATGTGTACCAGCGGACAAGAAGGATTTACTGAACTGACTCTTCGCACACTGGAGACCCGTACTCCACTGATGAGAAATCATCGTCAATATTTGGTCAATATGTCCCATCTGCGTGAAATCCTGTTTGGTGATAATGGACAAGCTGAACTGGTGTTACGTAATGGTAAAACTATTCCTGTTAGTCGCCGCTATTTGAAACCGCTCAAAGAAGCGTTAGGGTTGAAGTAATGCGTGATATTCATCACATTTTTAGCAGGTTAGTGAATTTTTGCCGACCACTTACCTGCTAAATCTAACCACTTAACTCGCCATATAACCACTCACACACTCACACCCCTATTAGCTTTCTTTACCTGTGACAAGATAGGCGTAAAAACTTATCGATCTCACTCAGGAGAAAAGAAATGCAACACGCTCTCACATTTATTATTGCGACGTTGTGTATCCTGGTTATCTGCTACCGCTTGTACGGTGTATTTTTCGTTAAAAAAGTACTGAAAGCTGATGACAGTGAAGTTACACCTTCGCATTTACTGGAAGATGGCAAAAATTATGTACCCACAAAGAAATGGGTCAATTTCGGCAGCCACTTCGCTGCAATTGCGGCGGCAGGTCCGTTGGTCGGCCCCGTATTAGCAGCTCAGTACGGTTATCTGCCCAGCATGTTATGGCTATTAATCGGCTGTGTCATTGGCGGTGCGGTACATGATACCGTTATTCTGTTCGCTTCAATGAAACATAGCGGCAAATCTCTGTCAGAAGTTACCAAAGCAGAGCTTGGCCCGATCGCTGGCTGGTGTACCGGTCTTGCTATGTTGTTCATTATCACTATCACTATGTCAGGTCTTTGCATGGTGGTAGTTCACGCTCTAGAACGTAACCCCTGGGGTACATTTGCAGTACTTATGACCATTCCGGTAGCGATTGGTGTCGGTCTTTGGGAACGCTTTACCGGTAATATGCGGGGTGCAACCTGGGTAGGTATTATCACCATTATGGTATGCGTGATCGCCGGTCCTTACATTCAGACATCCGCTTTCGGTGAATGGTTAAGTCTGCGTACATCAACCGTCAGCATGGCATTACCAATCTACGCATTCTTTGCAACTGCTCTGCCAGTATGGATGCTACTGACTCCACGAGGCTATCTTTCCAGCTTTATGAAAATCGGTGTATTCGGTGCGTTGGTTATAGGTGTGATCTTTATTAACCCAGAGATACAATTCCCAGCAGTCACTGAATTTATTCATGGCAATGGCCCTGTACTGGCAGGTCCAGTATGGCCGTTTATCTCTATCACTATCGCTTGTGGTGCAATTTCTGGTTTCCACGCATTTATCGGCTCTGGTACAACGCCCAAACAGATCGATAAATGGAGTGATATCCTGCCAGTTGGCTTCGGTGCAATGCTAGCAGAATGTGTCGTTGGTGTAATGGCACTGATCGCTGCCACTTCCCTGTATCCTGCTGACTACTTCGCGATTAATGCCTCTCCAGAAGTCTTTGCCACATTAGGTATGGATGTTGTCCACCTACCCGCACTGAGTCAGGAAATCGGCCTCGATCTGAATGGCCGTACGGGTGGTGCAGTAACGCTGGCAGTGGGTATGGCTGATATATTCACTCGTATTCCTTGGTTCAACCAGTTAACGTCCTACTTCTTCCAGTTCGTTGTCATGTTCGAAGCGGTATTTATCCTGACAGCTGTTGACTCTGGTACACGTGTTGCCCGTTACCTGCTACAAGATTTCCTAGGTGATATCTGGGCACCTCTGAAACGCATCGACTGGTTACCAGGTTCCATTGGTTGCAGTATTGTCGCCTGTTTACTGTGGGGCTACCTATTGAATTCCGGCGATATCAACTCAGTCTGGGCGCTATTCGGTGTATCCAATCAGCTAATGGCGTCTATCGGTTTGATGATTGGCGCAACAATTATTCTGCGCCTGTCTGAAAAACGCTGGTATATGCTGACTTGCCTGATACCACTTGCTTACCTGTACGTTACCGTGAACTACGCTGCTTACTGGATGGTGAAACATGTTTACTTCAACTCCGCCGCAAAAGGTTTCAACATCTTCAACGGTACTATTTCCATTGTGATGGTTATCCTTGGCGCCGTAATTCTGGTTTCTTCTATTATGCAATGGCTGAAACTGTGGCGCACACGCAGCGTAAGCAATCCAGTTAAGGTACTAAGCAATTGATCTATTCCATAGATCAAAAACGGCTCCTGTAAAAAGGAGCCGTTTTATCACTTAAATATCAGTCAATTACTGCGCGTTACTATTGCTATAACGGCGGCGTGGAGCAGCAGATGGACCATGGTCATCACTACGGCCACGGAAACTACTACGGCTTTGGCCTTCACCACCGCGACCTTCACCACTGCGGCGCTCGCCACTGAAGCGACGACCACCACCAAAGTTTTCACGATCACGGCGAGGGCCGTTACCGTTACCATTACCGTTATTACGACCACCACCACGACGCTCCCGGCGTTCAAATGGCTGTGCATCACCCAATAACTGCATATTCATTGGCTTATTTAGAATGCGGGTACGGGTAAAGTGAGACAGCAAGTCGCCAGGCATACCTTTTGGTAGCTCAATAGTAGAGTGAGTTGCAAACAGTTTGATATTACCAATATAACGGCTACTGATATCACCCTCATTAGCAATCGCACCAACGATATGGCGAACTTCAACACCATCATCACGGCCCACTTCAATACGGTACAACTCCATTTCACCAACATCACGGCGTTCACGACGAGGACGATCACCGCCACGTTCGCCACGATCATCAAAGCTATTACGACGACGATCATCACGTTCGTTGAATTCACGGCGAGGACGACGAACCGGATCTGGTGGCAGAATCAACGGACGTTCACCCTGTGCCATTTTCAATAATGCTGCCGCCAGCGTTTCTATATCCAGATCTTCCGCCGGTTGCAATTTAGACAATAGAATACGGTACTGGTCCAGATCGCTACTTTCCAATTGCTGCTGTACATTAGCTGCAAATTTCTCCAAACGACGCTGACTCAACAACTCAGCATTTGGCAATTCAACTTCTGGAATAGTCAACTTCATTGTACGTTCAACGTTACGTAACAAGCGGCGTTCACGGTTTTCTACAAACAACAACGCACGACCAGCACGCCCCGCACGACCAGTACGACCAATACGGTGAACATAAGATTCTGCATCCATTGGAATATCATAGTTAACAACCAAGCTGATACGTTCTACATCCAAGCCACGCGCAGCAACATCAGTTGCAATCAAAATATCCAAACGCCCATCTTTCAAGCGTTCCAGAGTCTGTTCACGCAGAGCCTGGTTCATGTCGCCGTTCAAGGCTGCGCTGTTGTAACCATTACGCTCCAGTGCTTCTGCCACTTCCAGAGTTGCGTTTTTGGTACGCACGAAAATAATCGCAGCATCAAAATCTTCAGCCTCAAGGAAACGCACCAGTGCTTCATTTTTACGCATACCGTAAACAGACCAGTAACTCTGGCTGATATCAGGACGAGTAGTTACGCTAGCCTGAATACGCACTTCCTGCGGATCATTCATAAAACGGCGAGTAATACGGCGGATAGCTTCTGGCATAGTTGCAGAGAACAACGCAGTTTGGTGCTCAGCCGGAATTTGACTCATGATGTTTTCAACATCTTCGATAAAGCCCATGCGCAGCATTTCGTCAGCTTCATCCAAAACCAAGCCGCTCAGGTTAGACAGATCTAAAGTACCACGCTTCAGATGGTCCAAAAGACGACCTGGTGTACCCACAACAATTTGTGGTCCCTGACGCAAAGCGCGTAATTGAACGTCATAACGTTGTCCACCATATAGTGCAACAACATTCACATTACGCATATGTTTAGAAAAATCTGCGCATGCTTCAGCTACCTGTACCGCCAGTTCACGGGTCGGTGCCAGCACAAGGATCTGCGGAGCTTTCAGCTCAGCATTAATGTTATGCAATAAGGGCAAGCTAAATGCTGCCGTTTTACCACTACCAGTCTGTGCCATACCCAGCACATCACGACCGTTTAATAAGTGAGGAATACATTGTTGCTGAATTGGAGATGGCTTTTCATAGCCAAGATCTTCCAGTGCAGAAAGAATAGGTGCTGATAAACCCAGATCAGCAAAAGAGATTTCAGTCTCAGTGGTCATGTAATGGTGCCTCATTAGTTATGGCGGCCAGTCTACATAACGCATCGAAAAGAATTTCGGTCATTTTCATTTAAAATGTGAACTGGCTCAAAGTATGTAATTAAACGAACAAATAAGCCCTCATCGGTCAAGATGATGGACTTTGTTAATCGATCTCGAAAAATGTTCGTCAGCTATTGCTGGTCCGATTCTGATAGGTCGTCTTGTTCCTGGCCTAACAGCGCCAACTCCAACAATGCATAGCGGTGCTCAACAAAGTTATGTGCATTATTAGCTACCGTCAGCTTGAATAACGCAGATGCGCTATCCTTGTCCCCCAGACTTAGGTAATGTTTACCTAAATAGAAGTCAGTTTCACTGAGATGCTCAGCGAGCGAAGTGTTATCCGTTGCATTCTCTTTTAAGCGATCCATCAATGTATATTCACTGATTTTACCTAAGTAGAATTCAACTATATTCCAGCCCCATTGCCCCCGGTTCGCTTTTTCGTAGTGTTGCGACAAATTTACCATCGCTCCTTTAGGATAAAATTCTTTTTCCACTAGGTACAACCACAACGAACGAAAAGGATCATTTGGATCGTCTTGATAAAACGCCTGCAGATCATCCTGCGCTAACTTATACCGGCCACCGTAATACAACGCGATGCCGCGGTTCAGACGCGCGTAATTGTAAGTTGGATCAAGCTCTAATACAGAATCAAACGCTTCATAGGCGGCATCAAAATTGCCAGCCTGCGTAAAGTAAATCCCCAGATAATTAAAAATCTCTGGAATATTAGGGCGAATAGATAAGGCAATAGAAAAATCATTCCGTGCCAAAGCCCTCAGCCCGAGACTATCATACAGCACACCTCTCTCATATAAAAGCTGTGCGTACTCATCTTCTGTCAATGACCGACTCGCGAGAATCTGTTCCATACGAGCCAGAATAACTTCCTGCTGCAATGAAGGTTGTAACGGAATAGCAAAAACTTCGTTTTTACGCCAATCCTTGCTGCTGCATCCTGTTAAAATAAGTATTGCTACAGCATAACACCAGCGCAGAAAAAAATTCATTTCCTACTCCCGAAAGTCAGACATTGATAAGAATGACCTATCACCCATCTTGCATTTATTGGGCCTCCTGCCCTCGAGTCTATTAAACGGCGCTTTTTTACAAGACACCGTTTATGACATCAAATTTATTCTGCTGATTGTGGTACCTGTGATGCTTCCTCAACAGTTGTACCCGCTGTTGCTTCTTTAATGCTCAAACGAACACGGCCCTGGCGATCAACTTCTAGTACTTTAACTGATACTTCCTGACCTAGCTGCAAATAATCAGCCACTTTCTCAACACGTTTATCCGCAATCTGAGAAATATGTACCAGACCTTCTTTACCACCACCGATAGCAACAAATGCGCCGAAATCAACGATACGGGTTACTTTACCAGCGTAAACACGCCCAACTTCAATCTCCGCAGTAATTTCTTCAATACGACTGATTGCATGTTTTGCTTTTTCGCCATCAGTTGCAGCAATCTTCACTGTTCCATCATCTTCGATTTCAATAGTAGTACCGGTTTCTTCAGTCAGCGCACGGATAACTGAGCCTCCTTTACCGATAACATCTTTGATCTTGTCAGGATTAATCTTGATAGTGTGAATGCGTGGTGCAAATTCAGAAATATCATTACGTGGGCAATGAATTGCCTGCTCCATTACACTCAGGATATGCAAACGTGCACCTTTTGCTTGATTCAGAGCAACTTGCATAATTTCGCGAGTGATACCTTCAATTTTGATATCCATTTGCAGAGCACTAACACCTTCACGGCTACCTGCTACTTTAAAGTCCATGTCTCCCAAATGATCTTCATCACCCAGAATGTCAGACAGAACAACAAAGTTATCCCCTTCTTTCACCAGCCCCATTGCAATACCAGCAACAGCAGCTTTAATCGGTACACCTGCGTCCATCAGTGCAAGAGATGCACCACAAACAGATGCCATTGAAGATGAGCCGTTTGATTCAGTAATTTCAGAAACTACACGAACAGTATATGGGAATTCATTAGCTTTCGGCATGACTGCCAATACACCACGTTTAGCCAGACGGCCGTGACCAATTTCACGACGTTTTGGCGAACCAATCATACCCGTCTCACCAACAGAGTATGGAGGGAAGTTATAGTGCAGCAGGAAGCGATCTGTGCGTTCACCCATCAGCTCATCAATGATTTGTGCATCACGTTCTGTACCCAAAGTCGCAGTAACCAAAGCCTGAGTTTCACCACGAGTAAACAGTGCAGAACCGTGGGTACGAGGCAGAACACCAGTACGTACGTCCAACGCACGAATCATATCCTTTTCACGACCATCAATACGTGGTTCACCACGTAAAACACGACTGCGAACAACATTTTTCTCTAAGCTACCCAAAATCTCATGGATTTCGGCTTCATCCAGAGTTTCATCCTGTTCCAACAATGCTGCTGAAACTTCATCTTTGATAGCATCAACTTGAGCATAACGCTCTTGTTTCTCAGTGATACGATAAGCATCACCCAGACGGCTTTCTGCCAATGCGGCGACCCGATCATGTAATTCTTGGTTAACAGGTTCTGGTGCCCAATCCCATTTTTCTTTGCCCGCTTCCGCAACCAATGCATTAATGTTATCAATAACCACCTGTTGTTGATCATGACCAAACACCACCGCGCCCAGCATTTGCTCTTCAGTTAACAGATCCGCTTCAGATTCAACCATCAGTACAGCGCCAGCAGTACCTGAAACCACGAGATCCAAACGGCTATTTTTCAGCTCATCACTAGTTGGGTTCAGTATATATTGATCATTGATATAACCAACACGAGCAGCGCCAATTGGACCATTGAATGGAATACCAGAAAGTGCTAGTGCAGCAGAAGCACCAATCATTGCAACAATATCAGGATTAACTTGTGGATTAACAGAAACAACAGTTGCTACAATCTGAACCTCGTTCAGGAAACCTTCTGGGAATAGAGGGCGCAGAGGACGATCAATCAAACGAGCTACCAGCGTTTCACCTTCTCCCGGGCGGCCTTCGCGACGGAAAAAACTACCTGGAATACGGCCAGCAGCGTAAGTACGCTCCTGATAGTTAACAGTCAGTGGAAAGAAATCCTGACCAGCTTTTACTTTCTTCTGACCAACAACAGTTACGAATACAGCAGTGTCATCCATATTTACCATAACAGCAGCTGTGGCCTGGCGAGCCATCATACCTGTTTCGATAGTAACGGTATGTTGACCATATTGAAATTTACGAACAATCGGACTCAGCAAAATAATATCCTTTCGTTAACATTGCCTTTTATATTCAGCAGGCAACAATGAATGATCTCTTCATGCCACATCCTCGCGACTAATGACAGCTCTTACTCCATTAAAAACTCTCATTAGCCGCGCGAACCTCTGTAACCGAAGAGCCTTACCAAAAACCACCATCAGCATTCTTATACTGTTACATAATGATGGCTTTTCAGAAGAAAAGGGGCCATATATGGCCCCTTTCCGCTGAAACTTGCTTGATTAGCGACGCAGGCCGAGACGCCCAATCAGCGCAGTGTAACTTGTTACATTTTTACGCTTCAGATAGTCCAGCAATTTGCGGCGCTGAGAAACCATGCGCAGCAGACCACGACGGCTGTGGTGATCTTTTTTATGCTCTGAGAAATGGCCCTGCAAGTGATTAATCTGCGCAGTCAGCAGAGCAACCTGTACTTCACTAGAACCACTGTCATTCGCATCACGACCAAATTCCGCAATAATTTGCGCTTTTGCTTCAGTACTTAGAGACATATTATAACTCCAAAAAAATATATAAATTAAAATCACGGGTGCCGATCTCTAATTCAGCCGCCCAACATATAGCTGCGCCATTCTACGCCGCAAATAAGTTAAGCGCAAGATGACCCCAAATACCCTAGTCCCTGATTTCAACAACCAAACGACGGGGAGCAACAAGCCCATCATCATTAATAGCAGCAATGCCGATGAATTTCCGCTCATCACCTTCAGTTACGCGTACCATACTTTCAACCAGTGCCAAAGATTTGGCACTTCGCACTGCTTGGCCTTGTTTAAAATAAGACGCAACGACTGGAAGTAAATTAACTTCTGGAAAATGAGCAACTGCACTATCCATTGGCAATAACAATGGATCAATTAATTCGCCCACAGGTATTTCCCGATCTTCGGCCTGCTTTTGCAATTCATATAATTGCTCAAGTGTCACCATTCGATCATTTGGGTAATTCGCTACCTGCAAACGGCGTAAATAAATAACGTGAGCACCACAACCTAATAACTCGCCTAAGTCATCAATAATGGTACGAATATAAGTTCCTTTCGAGCAGTGTATCTCCAATTCCAGCTCATCCTCTTCCCAACGGATAAACTGTAATTCATAAACCGTAATTGGCCGAGCTTCTCGTTCTACGTCAATACCCTGACGGGCATATTCATACAATGGTTTTCCCTGATGTTTCAGTGCAGAATACATGGAGGGAATTTGCATGGTATTACCACGGAATTTATTCAAAGCATCATCAAGCTGAGCTTGATCTAGCTGAATTGCTCTCTCACTAATGATCTGCCCATGTGAATCAGATGTGTCAGTTCGCTGACCAAGACGGGCCACTACCCGGTAACGCTTATCGGAATCAAGTAAGAACTGGGAGAATTTAGTCGCTTCACCGAGACAAACCGGTAGCATACCCGTTGCCAATGGGTCCAACGCACCAGTGTGGCCAGCTTTGCTGGCATTAAAAATACGTTTTACTTTTTGCAGTGCATCATTAGAAGAAATATCTTGCGGCTTATCCAGTAACAGCACACCATGTATATCACGACCGCGACGACGACGCCCCATTAGTTCTCCTCTTTGCGATCCGCAGAAGCCCGACGTTGTTCATCATCCTTCACGACATTAGTAACCAGATTAGACATTCTCATCCCCTCTACCAAGGAATTGTCATAGGAAAATGTCAATTCCGGTACAACACGCAAACGCATTGCTTTACCCAACAGAGAACGTATAAAACCAGATGCTTCATTCAATGCCTTAATACCATTTTTCACCACATCAGAATCATGCTCTTCAGTTAGCACATTTAGAAAAGTGACGAAAACTTTGGCATAAGCTAAATCACGTGAAACTTCAACACCAGAAACAGTTGCCATACCGATCCTTGGATCTTTTACTTCTCGCTGCAAAATGATGGCAATTTCTTTTTGCATTTCCTGTGCAACACGCTGAGTACGACTGAATTCTCTTGCCATTTTGTTGTATCTCCTGACATTGGGGGGCATAAGCCCCCCAACAATGAAATTAACCAGCGGTAGGAATTAAGCGATAGAACGTTTCACTTCAATTATTTCAAATACTTCTATCATGTCACCAACACGAACGTCATTGTAGTTCTTAACACCAATACCACATTCCATACCATTACGAACTTCGTTAACGTCATCCTTAAAGCGGCGCAGGGATTCCAGCTCACCTTCGTAGATTACCACGTTATCACGCAGTACGCGGATTGGGTTATTACGCTTAATAGTACCTTCAGTCACCATACAACCGGCTATCGCACCGAATTTCGGTGACCTAAACACATCGCGAACTTCTGCTAAGCCCATGATCTGCTGTTTATATTCAGGTGACAACATACCACTCATCGCCTGTTTAACTTCATCAATCAGGCTATAGATGACAGAGTAATAACGCAGATCCAGGTTTTCATTTTCAACGACACGGCGCGCAGAAGCATCGGCCCGAACGTTGAAACCTAGAATAATTGCATTAGAAGCAGCTGCCAGTGTTGCGTCAGTTTCTGTAATACCGCCTACACCAGAACCAATAATTTTTACTTTCACTTCATTAGTAGACAGTTGTTCCAATGCTTCGCGAATTGCTTCACATGACCCCTGAACGTCAGATTTCAGAACGATATTCAGCTCAGAAACCTCACCTTCTTCCATGTTAGCAAACATGTTTTCCAGTTTAGATTTCTGTTGACGAGCCAGCTTAACTTCACGGAATTTACCCTGACGATACAGAGCCACTTCACGGGCTTTTTTCTCATCACGTACAACGGTTGCTTCATCACCAGCCGCAGGTACGTTGGACAAACCAAGGATTTCCACTGGAATAGATGGACCCGCAGAAAATACTTCACGACCCAGTTCATCGCGCATTGCGCGAACTCGTCCATATTCAAAACCACAAAGTACGATATCGCCTTTGTTTAAAGTACCTTCTTGAACTAGTACTGTTGCAACTGGACCACGACCTTTATCCAGGAATGATTCAATGACAACGCCGCTAGCCATACCAGAACGAACAGAGTTCAGTTCAAGAACTTCAGCCTGCAATAAGATTGCGTCTAGCAGCTCATCAATACCGATACCGGCTTTAGCAGATACATTGATAAACTGAGTTTCACCGCCCCACTCTTCAGGTTGAACACCATGCTGAGAAAGCTCGCTTTTCACACGATCTGGATCAGCTTCTGGTTTATCGATTTTGTTAACCGCAACAACCACAGGAACATTCGCGGCTTTTGCGTGCTGGATAGCTTCAATAGTCTGAGGCATCACACCATCATCAGCAGCAACAACCAGAACCACGATGTCAGTAGCTTTCGCACCACGTGCACGCATTGAAGTAAATGCAGCATGCCCCGGAGTATCTAAGAAAGTGATCATGCCGCTTTCAGTCTCAACATGGTAAGCACCGATATGCTGGGTAATCCCGCCGGCCTCACCAGAAGCAACCTTCGTAGAACGAATGTAATCCAGAAGAGAAGTTTTACCGTGGTCAACATGACCCATGATGGTCACAACCGGTGCTCGAGGTTCAGCGACAGCTTCACCTGTATCACGATCGCTCATCAGCGCTTCTTCCAGCTCATTCTCACGACGCAGGATGACCTTATGGCCCATTTCTTCAGCAACCAGTTGTGCAGTTTCCTGATCAATCACCTGGTTGATAGTTGCCATTGCACCCATTTTCATCATGGCTTTGATGACCTGAGAACCTTTAACAGCCATTTTGTTAGCCAACTCAGCAACAGTAATCGTTTCACCAATCACAACATCACGGTTAACAGCTGCTACAGGCTTGTTGAAACTCTGTTGTAATGTACTGGTTTTGCGCTGCTTGCCTTTTGTACGGCCAACTGCACGGGCTTCCTCGCGATCTGCTTTAGATTCTGAATGTTTATTATTTTTCTTCTGACGGGTAGTTTTACCACTACGGCTACGAGCACGACGATCGCCTTCAACTTTGGCATCGTTTTCATCCTCAGCAGCACGAGCATGGCGAGAGGTAGTCACATGATAATCATCGTTATCGCTGGAATCTGAATCACTTGACCATTTATCCTGATTCTCCTCAGCCATACGACGAGCTTCCTCAGCAACACGTTTAGCTTCCTCTTCTACCTTACGGCGCATCTCTTCTTCTGCTTTACGCTTAAGATCAGCAGCTTCTGCTTCGCGACGCGATTTTTCATTTTGAGCTGTTTTATCAGTCTGAGCTGGTTTTTGTCTATGTTCGGTATGTTGATTGGTCACTTTTTCATTTTCCGCTGCCTGGCGTTTAGCTTTTTCAGCTGCTTCACGTTTGGCGTTTTCTTCTGCCTCACGTTTAGCCTGATCATCAGCAAGTTTCCTTGCTGCTATTTCGGCTTCGCGTTGCACTTTTTCTTCTGCTTCACGCCGTGCTTGCTCTTCCGCTTCACGCTTCGCTTGTTCTTCCGCTTTAGCCTGTTCAATTGCATCGCGGTTCACATATGTGCGCTTTTTGCGGACCTCAACGGCTACCGGTTTGCTTTTACCATCGGTGCCTGAAACATTTAGTGTACTACGTGTTTTACGCTGTAATGTTAGTTTATCGGGTTTACCAGCTGAACCACCTTGCTCACGATTCAAATGTGCCAGTAAAGCTTCTTTTTCTTTCTGAGAGACAAAATCAGCTTCGGTTTTTTTAATCCCTGCATCAGCAAATTGCTGTACCAGACGATCAACCGAAGTCTGGATCTCTTCTGCCAGTGATTTTACGGTTACATCTGTCATGCTGTTCCTTCCTGCTACAGTTTATTACGCATCATCGCCAAACCAACAGATATTGCGGGCAGCCATGATGAGCTCGCCTGCTTTCTCATCATTCAAACCTTCAATATCAGATAGGTCGTCGATACCCTGCTCGGCAAGATCTTCCAGCGTACAGATGCCACAGGCAGCTAGGTCAAATGCCAAAGTGCGGTTCATACCAGTCAGATTTAACAACTCTTCAGTTGGTTGTTTATCACTGAGGCTTTCTTTCTGAGCCAGTTCCAGAGTAGTTAAAACAGCTTTCGCACGTTCACGCAGGACTTCGATAGTTTCCTCATTAAGGCCCTCAATTTCCAGAAGCTCATTAATTGGTACATAGGCCAATTCTTCTAGAGTTGAGAAACCTTCTTCGACCAGAACAGTAGCGAATTCTTCATCAATATCGAGATGCTTAGTGAATGTATCAATAGAAGCGTGAGCTTCTGCCTGATGTTTTGCTTGCAGCTCCTCAGCAGTCATGACATTCAATTCCCACTTGTCATCACCACGGTGTTTTTTCAGCAACTGCGCAGCTAGGCGTACGTTTTGACCATTACGACCAATAGCCTGAGCTAAGTTATTGCTTTCCACGGCAACATCCATCGTGCACTTATCTTCATCAACAACAATAGATGCAACATCAGCCGGAGCCATCGCATTAATGACGAATTGAGCTGGGTTATCATCCCACAGTACAATATCAATTCGTTCGCCGCCCAGCTCGCTGGAAACGGCTTGTACCCGCGCGCCACGCATACCAACGCAAGCACCAACTGGATCGATACGCTTGTCATTAGTTTTTACTGCGATCTTAGCGCGGGAACCCGGATCACGGGCAGCAGCTTTAATTTCGATAAGCTCCTCACCAATTTCCGGAACCTCGATACGGAACAGTTCAACCAGCATTTCCGGACGGGAACGGCTGACAAACAATTGCGCACCTCGTGCTTCAGGGCGAACATCATACAGTACACCACGCACGCGGTCACCTGGACGGAAATTTTCCCTTGGTAACATATCTTCGCGAAGGATAACTGCTTCAGCATTATTGCCCAAATCAAGAGTGATATTCTCACGATTTACTTTTTTAACCACACTGGTGATGATCTCACCTTGCTGCTCACGAAACTGGTCAACAACCATAGCGCGTTCAGCTTCACGTACTTTCTGTACGATAACCTGTTTAGCCGTTTGTGTTGTAATACGATCAAATGTTACTGATTCAATTTGATCTTCGGTATAACTACCCAAATCAATTTCAGGCTCTTCAAATCTAGCCGCTTCCAGCGTAATTTCACGAGTCGGCTGAGTTACCTCTTCAACAACTAACCAACGGCGGAAAGTATCAAAATCGCCAGATTTACGATCAATACTGACACGAACATCAATATCTTGTTCATATTTTTTCTTGGTGGCTGTGGCCAGTGCTGTTTCCAGCGCCTCGAAGATTTTTTCGCGTGGAAGGGATTTTTCGTTGGAAACCGCTTCCACAACAGCCAGAATTTCTTTATTCATCCTAGTTGCCTCATCCGAACTTTAAAAGTGGGGTACCAGGTTCGCTTTCTGGATGTTGCTCAGTGCGAACACTTCATCTTTTCCATCCACCGTAACCGTGATCATTTCTCCGTCGACAGTTTTGATAATGCCCAGCCATTTCCGACGGTTTTGCATTGCTATACGTAAAACCAGACTGACTTCCTCACCAATAAAACGCTGGTAATGTTCAGCAGTGAACAACGGGCGCTCCAAGCCAGGTGAAGAAATTTCCAGGTTATAAAGCACTGAGATAGGATCTTCGACATCCAATACCGCACTGACCTGGTGGCTAACATCAGCACAATCATCAACAGTGATACCATTTTCACTATCAATATAGATCCGCAGTGTAGAAACACGCGCACGAATAAACTCTAAGCCGACTAATTCAAAGCCTAAAGCTTCAACTGGTGCTGAAATCATCGCTGTTAATTTTTGTTCTAATGTGGACAAGCCCACCCCCAAGACATAAAAAAAGGGCTTATTAGCCCAGTAGTTCTGTTGTCAAATAACAAAAAACCCCGAAATTCGGGGCTTTGTGCAACTGGACCCTGTTTGCTGCCAGCGGCTTCAACCACTCATTCCACGCACCTTTCAAATCAGGACCAATATCTTAAATATTGCTGAATTATTTCATTTTAAAAGGTGCATCTTATTAAGAAGTGGTTGCGGGAGCCGGATTTGAACCGACGACCTTCGGGTTATGAGCCCGACGAGCTACCATGCTGCTCCATCCCGCGTTCGAAAACGTGGCAAATATTACGCTGATAACTGCGAAAACGCAAGCTATCTGAATAATGGTACCGAGGACGGGACTTGAACCCGTAAGCCCTAGTGTGGGCACTACCACCTCAAGGTAGCGTGTCTACCAATTTCACCACCTCGGCACTGACATGAGGCAATCTACCAACTGACAACCTCACCTTTAATTCTCTTCTGTGACGATTACTGGGGAATGTCACTATTTGGCGTTGCTGGCGCTGGCGCTGTCGGAATTTCTGTTGATTTCTCGACTTTAGCGGGCTCACCAATATTTTCCCACTTACTGCTTGTACCAGTTTGATTGCTAGTCATATTACCAAGCACCAAACTAATAATGAAAAACAGAGTGGCAAAAATTGCGGTCATACGGGTCATGAAGTTACCTGAACCCGACGAACCAAACAGTGTTGCAGATGCACCCGCACCGAAGGAAGCACCCATATCAGCACCTTTACCCTGCTGTAGCATAACCAAGGCAACCAGCCCGATAGCAACTAGCAAGAAAACAATTAAAAGAGCTTCATACATATGTTGTACCTGTATCCTCGTGGGGTTTACCACAATCTAGGTGGTTACCTTAATACTGCATCACCCACTCAAACAGGTTAACCGCCTGACTGAGTGGGTCTGAATACTAACCAAACCACACCTGATACGCAAGGTTAATTTCAATAATCAGAATCACTTGAAGAAAAAAACAACAAATTAACCGGCATGTTTCACTGCATCAGCAATACGATGCGCCAGAGCGGTTACCTGCTCATTATCTTCACCTTCTACCATGACGCGAATCAATGGCTCAGTGCCAGACTTACGTAACAATACTCGTCCACAGCCATTTAATTCAGCTTCAACAGACTTGGTGACATTAATTACATTTTCTGATTGAAGTGGATCATGTGAACCGGAGAAACGAACATTCACCAACACCTGCGGTAAAAGTTTCATACCACTACACAAATCATGCAGGCTCATATGGTTGCGCACCATTGCGCTCAGAACCTGAAGGCCAGCAACAATACCATCACCTGTAGTGGTTTTATCAAGCAGGATAACATGACCAGAGTTTTCAGCGCCTAAACGCCAACCTTCTTCCTGTAGTTTTTCCAATACATAGCGGTCACCCACTTTAGTACGCAAGAATGGGATACCAAGCTGTTTCAATGCCAATTCCAATCCCATATTACTCATCAGCGTACCAACAACACCACCACGCAGTTGTCCCAGTCTCAATGCTTCACGAGCAATAATATAAAGGATCTGGTCGCCATCAACTTTCTGCCCTAAATGGTCAACCATAATAACGCGATCACCGTCACCATCGAATGCCAAACCAACGTCTGCTTTTTCCTCCACAACACGTTGCTGCAACAAACGAACATCGGTAGCGCCACATTTTTCGTTAATATTAATACCGTTTGGCTCGCAGCCAATCGTCACAACGTTAGCCCCCAATTCTCTAAGTACATTTGGAGCAATGTGATAAGTAGCACCATTAGCGCAATCAAGCACAACTTTCAATCCATTGAGACTTTGCTCACTCGGAAATGTGCCTTTACAGAATTCAATATAGCGACCTGCAGCATCGACAATACGGTTTGCACGTCCCAATTCAGCAGATTCTACACAAGTCAGTGGTTTTTCCATTTCAGCTTCAATAGCTTCTTCCACATCATCTGGCAGTTTTGTGCCGTCGATAGAGAAGAATTTAATACCATTATCGTAATAAGGGTTATGAGAAGCAGAGATAACAATGCCAGCTTCAGCGCGGAAAGTACGGGTCAGATAAGCAACAGCAGGTGTTGGCATAGGACCTGTGAATGAAGCTGATAAACCGGCAGCTGCCAAACCCGCTTCTAAAGAAGACTCCAACATATAGCCAGAAATACGGGTATCCTTACCGATAATGATCTTACGAGAACCATGACGGGCCAATACCTTACCTGCAGCCCAACCGAGCTTTAACACAAAATCCGGCGTAATCGGACTGTCACCCACTTTGCCACGGATGCCATCAGTACCAAAATATTTACGGTTACTCATAATTTTTCTCTTCCTTTGCTGAAAGTGTTGCTTCGACAATTCGCATTGCCTGCACAGTTTCTCTAACGTCATGTACCCGGATAATCTGCGCTCCTTGCATAGCAGCAATAACAGCACAGGCCACACTACCGGCAACCCTTTCTTGTGGCGGCACATTAAGCAACTGACCTATCATAGACTTACGAGACATTCCTGCTAGCACAGGCAAGCCAAATTGATGAAATTCGTTTAAATACGCCAATAATTGATAATTATGTGTCAAGCTCTTACCAAAACCGAAGCCAGGATCAAGAATAAGTTTATTTTTTTCTATCCCTGCCGCAACACAACGTTCAATTTGTTTAGTAAAAAATTGTTTCACTTCACCCAATACGTTTTCATAATGTGGCGCATCCTGCATAGTCCGTGGCTGCCCCTTCATATGCATCAAACAAATAGGTAAGCCAGATTGAGCAGCGCTTTCTAAAGCACCAGGCTCTTGCAATGAACGAATATCATTAATCAAACAAGCGCCAGCTCTTGCCGATTCACTCATAACCAATGCTTTTGATGTATCAACAGAAATCCAGATATCAAAGCGCTGAGCTAAAGCCTCAACAATCGGTACAACCCGATCTACTTCTTCCTGTTCACTGATTTCATCAGCGCCCGGACGGGTAGATTCTCCACCGATATCAATGATCGCAGCTCCTTCAGTAATCATCTCTTCCGCATGTCGTAAGGCCATATCAAAAGTATTGTAAGTACCACCATCAGAAAATGAATCTGGAGTAACGTTCAAAATACCCATCACTTGTGGGCGAGAAAGATCGAGAACACTACCTCTGGCTATGAGTTGCATGTTGGTCTGCCTTTAATGTCAAAACCCCAGGGCTTACCTGGGGTTTGATGAGTATATCTGCCAGACTCAGGAACAATTACCGATCATTGTTTCCCGGCTTCCCTGGCTGTTCGCCACTTTGTACCGATGTATCGATATCACCAGTTGGTTTTACAGGCTGTGGCGGAGATGTATTATCTGCTGGACGGCTGTTATTGTTGCTACCATTACCATTTTCCCATCCTGCTGGCGGTCGCACATTTGTACGATTCATTAAATCATCAATCTGAGGTGCATCAATAGTTTCATACTTCATCAATGCATCTTTCATTGAATGCAGGATATCAAGGTTATCCATCAAAATCTGGCGGGCACGTTGATAATTATTATCGATAATTGCCTTAACTTCCTGATCAATCAAACGAGCTGTTTCATCAGACATATGTTTAGCTTTAGCAACTGAACGCCCAAGGAACACTTCACCTTCTTCTTCCGCATAGAGCAATGGGCCAAGCCTTTCCGAGAACCCCCACTGCGTCACCATATTTCGGGCGATTGACGTCGCTACTTTGATATCGTTAGATGCGCCAGTAGAAACATTGTCCGGACCGTAAATAATCTCTTCTGCCAGACGACCACCGTACAGAGTTGAAATCTGACTTTCCAGTTTCTGGCGGCTGGCACTAATCTGGTCACCTTCCGGTAGGAAGAAAGTCACGCCCAAAGCTCGGCCACGCGGAATAATGGTAACTTTATGAACAGGATCATGCTCAGGAACTAGACGACCGATAATTGCATGGCCTGCTTCATGATAAGCAGTTGATTCTTTTTGCTCTTCCGTCATCACCATGGAGCGGCGTTCTGCACCCATCATGATTTTGTCTTTCGCTTTTTCGAATTCAACCATAGACACCACACGTCTGTTGCCACGGGCAGCAAACAGAGCAGCTTCATTCACCAGATTCGCCAAATCAGCACCAGAAAATCCTGGAGTACCACGTGCAATAACCGAAGCGTTAACATCAGTATCCAAAGGTACACGACGCATATGAACTTTTAAAATCTGCTCACGACCACGTACGTCTGGTAGGCCAACAACAACCTGACGGTCAAAACGGCCAGGACGCAGTAACGCTGGATCAAGGACATCAGGACGGTTGGTCGCAGCAATAACGATAATACCTTCGTTACCTTCAAAACCATCCATCTCAACCAGCATCTGGTTTAAAGTCTGCTCACGTTCATCATGACCACCACCCAAGCCAGCACCACGCTGGCGACCCACTGCATCAATCTCATCGATAAAAATGATACAAGGTGCAGCTTTCTTCGCCTGCTCAAACATATCACGAACACGGGATGCACCAACACCAACAAACATTTCAACAAAGTCAGAACCAGAGATTGTAAAGAATGGCACTTTCGCCTCACCAGCAATTGCCTTTGCCAGTAAGGTCTTACCGGTACCCGGTGGCCCGACCATCAGAATACCTTTCGGAATTTTCCCACCCAATTTCTGGAAACGGCCTGGTTCACGTAAGTATTCCACCAGTTCACCAACTTCTTCTTTTGCTTCATCACAACCAGCAACATCAGCAAAAGTGGTTTTAATCTGGTCTTCTGTCAGCATACGGGCTTTGCTTTTACCAAATGACATCGCCCCCTTACCGCCACCGCCTTGCATCTGACGCATAAAGAAAATCCAGACCCCGATAAGCAGTAGCATCGGGAACCAAGAAATAAAAATAGAGGTTAGCAGGCTTGGTTCTTCGGGCGGCTCACCAACTACTTTTACATTCTTATTTAGCAAGGTGTCTAACAGCTTTTCATCCTGCACTGGCAGGTAAGTGGTATATCTACTGTTATCTTTCTTACTAACATTAATCTCACGACCTGAGATACGAACTTCGCGCACCTGATCCTGGGCTAACTCATTGATAAAGGTAGAGTAATCCACCCTACGACTATTGGAATCGCTGGGACCAAAACTCTGGAATAACGACATCAGCACAACTGCGATAACTAACCAGAGAATCAGGTTTTTCGCCATGTCACTCAAGGGATTAACCTCATATTACAACTGTGTTAACAAATAGCATTCAGGGTACTATAGTTTCCGCCCTGTCGCTACAATGTATACTTCACGCGATCGTGCCCGCGAAGCGTCTGGCTTACGAATTTTCACATTCGTAAACAGGGAGCGAATTTCCCTCAGGTATTCATCAAAGCCTTCTCCCTGAAATACTTTGACGATGAAACTCCCCCCGGGGGCCAGCACATCACGACACATATCTAACGCCAATTCAACCAGATACATGGATCGAGGAATATCGACCGCAGGTGTTCCGCTCATATTGGGTGCCATATCCGACATGACTACCTGGACTTTGTTATTACCAACTCGTTCAAGCAATGTTTTCAATACAAGTTCATCACGAAAATCACCCTGAAGGAAATCAACTCCAACAATTGGGTCCATCGGTAAAAGATCACAAGCAATGACCCGCCCATTCTCATTAATTTGACTCACTGCGTACTGAGACCATCCACCAGGGGCTGCGCCTAAATCGACAACGGTCATGCCGGGCTTAAAAATTTTGTCACTTTGTTGAATTTCATCAAGTTTAAACCAAGCGCGAGAACGCAGCCCTTTTTTCTGTGCCTGAAGAACATATTTATCACTAAAGTGTTCTTGTAACCAGCGACTGGAACTTGCCGAACGTTTTTTATTGGCCATTGTCCTTTCCAACTATACTAATAAAGAGCCAGATATCTATTGCTCGACACACCAAAACCACAACACACTATTTATGGTGATAGATATGAGATGGCGGTAGAATGTCCCGTTTTCAATCCTAACTAAGCAAAAAAACAATGACTCTTAACAAAAAACAAGTACAACACCTAAAAAGTCTCGCTCATCCGTTAAAACCTGTCGTTATGATCGGTAACAACGGTCTGACTGAAGGCGTGTTAGCTGAAATTGAACAAACGCTGACACACCATGAGCTTATCAAAGTCAAAATCGCAGGCGAAGATCGTGAAATCAAAAGTTTGATCGCCGATGCAATTGTCCGCGAGACCGGCGCATATAATGTGCAAATTATCGGGAAAATTCTGGTTCTTTACCGCCAATCGGAAGAACGCAAAATTATTTTACCTAAATAATCAAATCACATTTATATAAAAATGCCATGCGCATTATTATGATAAAAAAGGCCGAATCTGGCCTTTTTTACTTTCTATACAATTCTAGTGTAACTTTACCTAACGGAAATCGACAGCAACAAGCTGATCCTGAAGTTTAAATATATTCAACTTTCAAGATTTCATATTCAACTTCACCACCAGGCGTCTTGATAGTCACAACGTCATCAACCTCTTTGCCAATCAGGCCACGAGCAATCGGTGAATTCACGGAAATTAAATTTTCTTTAATATCAGCCTCATCATCACCTACAATCCGGTAAGTCTGCTCTTCGTCAGTATTTACATTCAAAGCTGTAACTGTAGCACCAAAAATAACACGTCCAGTCTTGGGCATTTTTGTAACATCAATCACTTGTGCATTAGAAAGCTTAGCTTCAATTTCCTGGATACGACCTTCGCAGAAACCTTGTTGTTCACGAGCTGCATGATATTCAGCGTTTTCTTTCAGATCACCATGTTCACGCGCTTCAGCAATGTCTGAAATAATTTTTGGACGACGTACGTTTTTCAGATAATCTAACTCTTCGCGCAACTTATCCGCGCCACGTACCGTCATTGGAATCTGTTTCATTATATTAATCCTCTAAATCTTTCCTGAGCAAAAACCAAACATCATCCTGATGTTTTCAGATAACAGCACAATGAGCACACCTTGTCGGGCGGGCTTCCAGACAATAAACAGTAATGTAAACCTCAGGATTACCCAGAGTTCACAATCATTTCTACATATTAATGTGTCATTCTAACGTAGACTTGATGATGGGTCATCGTTTACTTTTCCCCACTTTGCACCTTAGTATTGTGGTATGTCCACATCCACATGTGAAATTTATGTCCCTTTTTAAAATGGCCAGCAGATTAGTTTGCGTTACCACGCTGTATTTGACTATCACCAACGCAAATGCCACACCTGTTGAGGAATATGCACAATATTTGCCTGACGGTACCAATCTGGCGTTAATCGCCCAAAAAGTTGGCGCCAATACACCGTTACTTGATTATCACGGCCAGCAAATGGCTCTACCAGCAAGTACTCTAAAAGTTGTCACGGCCCTTGCAGCATTATTGCAACTAGGCAAAGACTATCGCTTTATCACCACACTAGAAAGTAATGGCAAAATTTCAAATGGTGTTTTAAAAGGGAATTTGACTGCTCGTTTTGTTGGAGATCCAACACTGACCCGTCAACAACTTCGCAATATGGTTACTGTTCTACAACAATCTGGTGTGAAAAAAATTGACGGGGATCTTCTGATAGATGTTTCCGCTTTTGCCAGCCACGATAAAGCTCCCGGTTGGGTATGGAACGACATGACCCAATGTTTCAGTGCTCCACCTGCTGCCGCAATTGTGGATCGAAATTGTTTTTCAGTTTCACTATATAGCGCGGAACGTCCCGGTGATACTGCATTTATCCGTGTCGCATCCTTTTATCCAGTGAATATGTTCAGTGAAGTTAAAACCCTAGCAAAAGGATCACCTGAAAGCCAGTACTGTGAGTTGGATGTGGTTCCCGGAGAACTTAACCGTTTTACGCTAACCGGATGCCTTACCCAACGCAGTGAACCATTACCACTGGCTTTCGCTATTCAGAATGGTGCCAGTTATGCAGGGGCAATTCTCAAAAATGAACTGCAAATTGCAGGAATTGAAATAACAGGCAATCTCAAACGCCAAAGCTTACCAACTGAACCCGGTAAAGTCCTAGCTCTGAATCAATCAGTACCATTACATGATCTGCTGAAAGTCATGCTGAAAAAATCTGACAATATGATCGCTGATACTGTATTCCGAACAATAGGCCAACAGCACTTTAATATACCAGGAACCTGGCGTTCAGGCTCTGATGCTGTGCGGCAAGTATTAAAACAAAAAGCCGGTATCGATTTGGGAAATACCGTTATGGTGGATGGTTCAGGATTATCCCGCCATAATCTGATCACCCCAGCAACCATGATGGAAGTATTACAGTTTATTGCTCAACATGATCAAGAATTAGACTTTATTTCTATGCTGCCATTAGCGGGTCATGACGGCACGCTGAGATATCGGGGAGGGTTAGATGAAGCAGGAGTAAATGGGAAAGTTTCAGCTAAGACCGGTGCCCTGCAAGGAGTTTATAATCTCGCTGGCTTTATAACCACTGCCAATGACCAGAGAATTGCCTTCGTACAGTTTATTTCTGCCTATGCCGTACCACCAAAAGAATATCGTAACCGCCGAATTCCTCTAGTGAGATTTGAAAGCAGGCTATATAAAGATCTATACCAATACAACTAATACAATGAGCGCCACAAACATGTGGCGCCCTTAACTATAATGAAAGAAGGGAAGAATCAGCGTTTATAAATAAACTCAACACCTTCGTTGTCATCTTCGTCCCAATCGTCATCCCAATCATCGTCTGCTTCCGAAACCTGATCCAATTGCTCTTTATGGTAATCATCCCACATGAATTCAACTTTCTCAGGCTGAGCTTCACCTTCTATTGTACTCATATTACGCGGTTGAGTTTTCATAAACTCCATGATATCCCAGCAAAGCTCTTTAACGCCCTGACGATTTACCGCAGAGATCATATAGAAGCCACTTTCCCAACCCAATTCATCAGCAATGGCTTGTGCACGCTGTTTAGCTTCTTCAGGCTCCAACAGATCAACTTTGTTGAATACTAACCAGCGGGGTTTTTGTGCCAGTTTTTCACTGTATTGCTGTAGCTCGTTGACAATAATTCGAGCATTTTCGACAGGATTCGATTCATCAACAGGACAGATATCGATTAAGTGCAGTAATACTCGGCAACGTTCCAAATGCTTCAAGAAACGGATTCCCAAGCCAGCGCCATCAGAAGCTCCTTCAATAAGTCCTGGAATATCAGCGACAACGAAACTCTGCTCGTTATCCATCCTTACTACACCCAAGCTTGGTACCAGAGTTGTAAACGGATAATCTGCAACTTTTGGTTTAGCAGCAGAAACAGCGCGGATAAATGTGGATTTGCCCGCATTTGGCATCCCCAACATACCAACATCCGCTAACAACATCAGTTCCAGCATCAGTTCACGGGTTTCACCTGAAGTTCCCATCGTTTTTTGGCGAGGAGCCCGGTTGACAGAAGATTTAAAACGGGTATTACCGAGTCCGTGAAACCCACCTTTAGCTACCATCAAACGCTGTTCATGGCGCGTCATATCGCCAAGAACCTCACCAGTTGCCACATCGCGCACACGCGTACCTACAGGCACTTTGATAGTGATATCCTGACCACGCTTACCTGTACAATCTCGGCTTTGACCATTTTGCCCACGTTCTGCCCGAAAAGATTTTTCAAAACGATAGTCAATCAATGTGTTGAGATTTTCATCTGCCAATAGATAAACATCTCCACCATCTCCACCGTCACCACCATCTGGCCCACCTTTCGGAATATATTTTTCACGGCGGAAGCTGACACAACCATTGCCACCATCCCCCGCAACAACCAGTATTCTGGCTTCATCTACAAATTTCATATCTTTTCTCCGTATGAGAGCCATATAGTGCTGGACGGCTGTTTTACCCAGAGATGGCGTATTGAGAATAATAAAAAGCCCCGCAACACATTGCAGGGCTTCTGATTCGGTTTATACCCGTTATCTTTCAAGTTGCCTCTTTGTTGGCTGCACTCACTCACCCCGGTCACAGAGTTATCTATGCTCCCGGGAATTCGCTCCTTTGCCGTCGCGATGCATCTTGAAATCCATTAGGTATATAACTCGAAAAACTTATTCAGCTTCGATGCTGATAAATTTGCGGTTTTTCGGGCCTTTAACTTCGAATTTAACTTTCCCGTCAGTCAGTGCGAACAGGGTATGGTCACGACCACAACCAACGTTATTGCCAGCGTGGAATTTAGTACCACGTTGACGAACAATGATGCTGCCTGCTAATACAGACTCGTCACCAAAACGTTTTACACCCAGACGTTTACTTTCAGAATCGCGGCCATTACGAGTTGAGCCGCCAGCCTTTTTGTGTGCCATTAATCTGCTCTCCTAAATCTTAAGCGATGCCAGTGATTTTAACATCAGTGAACCACTGACGGTGGCCCTGCTGCTTACGGCTGTGTTTACGGCGACGAAACTTAACAATTTTAATTTTCTCGCCGCGACCATGAGCAACCACTTCAGCTTTGATTTTAAAGCCTTCAACGACAGGAGCGCCGATTTTGATGTCATCACCATTAGCGACCATCAGAACCTGGTCAAACTCAACAGTTTCACCCGTTGCGATGTCCAGCTTTTCCAGGCGAATTGTTTGACCTTCGCTGACTCGGTGTTGTTTACCACCACTTTGGAAAACCGCGTACATATTAACTCCGCTTTCCGCACGCCCCCTATATATCATTCCAGAGCGCGCTATAAATATTCATAATAGGGCGCGAATTCTACGCAAAAAAGCCCAAGAAGACAAGAGCAGAATTAGAGCAGAAGATAAAAAAACGTAGTTTCTGAATTGTCATTTATTTGAACTGTTTTTCGAGTACAATCAAGACACAGCGATAACTATTGTAATATTAATATGAACACAGCTCTGCATTAGAACCCATAGCCGAAAAAAACATGAATTTAGAATCTATTATCAAGCTAACCGCTGATGATATGGCAGCGGTAAATGAAGCCATTCTTAGTCAGTTAAATTCTGACGTTACCCTTATAAATCAACTGGGCTACTACATAATTAGTGGAGGAGGAAAGCGCATTCGCCCAATAATTGCCATTCTAGCTGGCAGAGCATTGGGTCACCAGGGTGATAAGCATATTACTGTTGCTGCATTAATTGAATTCATCCATACAGCTACCCTATTACATGATGATGTTGTGGACGAATCGGATATGCGACGCGGTAAAGCAACCGCCAATGCCACTTTTGGTAATGCGGCAAGTGTACTGGTTGGTGATTTTATATATACTCGTTCTTTCCAGATGATGACAGCCCTTGACTCTATGCGGGTTCTCAAATTGATGTCAGAAGCCACCAATGTTATCGCTGAAGGTGAAGTTTTGCAGTTAATGAACTGCAATGACCCCAATATCTCCGAAGATGATTATATGCGGGTAATTTACAGTAAAACAGCTCGGCTATTTGAAGTTGCCGCTCACTCTTCTGCAATTCTTTCTAACGCCACACCAGAACAAGAAACCGCTTTACAAAATTACGGACGTTACTTAGGCACTGCATTCCAGCTAATTGATGATTTACTTGATTATGATGCTGATAGCAATACATTAGGCAAAAATACCGGCGATGATCTTAATGAAGGTAAACCTACATTGCCATTATTGCACGCTATGAATCATGGTAATCCAGAACAATCGGCACTTATTCGTGAAGCAATTGAAAAAGGTAATGGTCGCCATTTACTGGAAACCGTACTGACAACAATGAAACAATGCGGCTCGCTGGAATACACCCGTAAACGAGCAGAGGAAGAAGCAGATAAAGCAATTGCTGCTTTGCAGGTGCTAGAAAGCTCCCCATACAAGCAAGCACTTGTGGGGTTAGCTCATATTGCTGTACAACGTCTTTCTTAATTAATAATAACAAAACCTGGAATTAATCTGACTCCAGGTTTTTCTCTATGTCTTCAACACCTACATCAATATAACCAATAAGTTTTGCCAGCCCTTCCCGCAGAATGAATTTCACAACTTTTTCGCGCTCAACTTTCGTCAGTTGATAATAAGCCTCGACCCAAATTAAAAATGGGTCCTGCCTTTTATTTGTGTAATCAATAGTACTTTCCCCTACGGATAACACATTAAGTACATCTTCAGGCAAGCTGTTCATATGATATTCAAGAGCCTTGCCTTGAACACCCCGTTTACGTCTATATTCCCATCCTTCTCGTCTTGCCATCAGGTTTATCCCCTGTGGCGAAGAAGGAAGTCCGGCAATACCAACCAGCTCTTTAGCTGAGTACCATTCTTTTTTCATACTTTTCTTCTCACTTTGCACCGGGATAATGAAGAAGAAGCCAAGTTAGTTGGCATTTTTACTTTCCCAAAATAGGTCAAACAACAGAAAGTTTTTCTAAAAAGCTTCTGATCCCATCCCGTAAAATCATGGCTGTTACTGCCTGTTTCTCAGATTCTGACAACTGGTGGAACGCACCAACCCAAACCGATAACGGATCTTGCTTTTGCACCTGGTATTCAGAAGGTGATTCATGAAGTTCCAGTGCTGCGATAGTCTTTTCCGGAAAACAGGAATAGTGATACTCAACTGCTTTACCTTGTACGCCCCGTCTTTTCTGACGTATCCACTCTTCACGTTTTGCTCTGGCATTAATTCCTTGTGGTGATCCAGGTAACTCACCCACGCCGATTAATTCCTTGGCCGAATACCACTCTTTTTTCATCGCGTTTCTCTATTTTTGTAACCAAGTTCAAAAAAGAAGCTTTTAAGAAAAAATTTGGAAATATTTTCAGAAAAATAATGCTATTTTATTTCCAAATAACAGGTTTAAGTTCGTTATTGCTCTCATGCAGACCCGTTATTTATACCACTAACATAGCATCAAATTTAATAAAAAAAGGATTAAAAATGATTTCAAGGAAATCTGATTGGCATCCTGCTGACATAATTGCAGCTTTACGCAAGCGGGGAACAACCTTAGCTGAAGTATCACGCAAGGCGGGGCTTAGCTCATCAACACTGGCTAATGCACTATCACGCCCATGGCCAAAAGGGGAATGGATAATTGCGAATTATCTGGAAATACACCCCTCAGAGATTTGGCCGAGTCGTTATTTTGATCCAAACACTGGAGAATTATTAGAAAGGAAAACACGCGAACAAACAAATAATTAGCTAACGAATTATATTAGTTAAATAAAAACCGCCGGTAATTGTCATACCAGCGGTTTTTATTGTTTCACGGATATATTTTTTATTTATAAAATATATTAATTAGTTATTAATAAAATTTTCACCTAATTCTATATCTTTTCTCAATACATCCAACATATCTTCCAATGCTTTCTGTTCAAAATCGCTCAGCTTACCGATGTCCAAATGCTCTTCTACACCATTTTTGCCCAAGCGAACCGGCTGAGCGAAGAAACGGGCATACTTGCCATCACCTTCAACGTAGGCACATTCCACAACATTACTTTCGCCTTGTAAGCCACGGACCAAAGAGAGGCCCAGACGAGCAGCAGCTTGTCCCATAGACAAAGTTGCAGATCCGCCACCTGCTTTAGCTTCAACAACTTCAGTACCTGCATTCTGAATACGCTTAGTCAGAGCGACCAACTCTTCATCAGTAAAATTCATACCAGGGATCTGAGACAACAGAGGAAGGATCGTCACACCAGAATGACCACCGATTACCGGCACTTCAATCTCCTGTGGCTTCTTACCTTTCAATTCAGCAACAAAAGTATTGGAGCGGATAACATCCAAGGTTGTTATACCAAACAGGCGGTTTTTATCATATACACCTGCTTTTTTCAGCACTTCAGCCGCAATAGCTACAGTTGTGTTAACTGGATTAGTAATGATACCAACCAATGCCTTCGGACAAGTTTTAGCCACTTGCTCTACCAGGTTACGAACGATACCCGCGTTAACATTAAACAGATCTGAACGATCCATACCTGGTTTACGAGCAACACCTGCAGAAATCAACACAACATCCGCTCCTTCCAACGCTGGAGTAGCATCTTCACCTGCAAAACCTTCAATTTTTACTTCCGTTGGAATGTGGCTCAGATCAACAGCCACCCCAGGGGTAACTGGAGCGATATCATATAAAGAGAGTTCTGAACCTGAAGGAAGCTGGGTTTTTAACAGAAGAGCAAGAGCCTGACCAATACCACCGGCTGCACCGAGAACTGCAACTTTCATCCTGATACTCCTTAAATCGTTTATACTTTAAAATGCTGTGAATTCATCTGGTTACAAACCATAGATTACTACGTTTTGAAAAACAATCTATTAACAGCCAAATTGTGGACTTATGCTCTAATCATGGGACGTCAAAGTCGCGGTATTCTAGGCAAAATGCTTATCTGTTAATGAGATAACGGACACTATTTTAAGAATTGCCCTTTGATTTTATGAAAAAATCGGTTAAATACCTTACATCCAACAACAATACCAAACAACATCATTTGATTAACAATACATTCACCAGATAACCAACTGTAGAAAACAAATTCATCATATTCATATTTTGTGAATTTCTATTTATCATAAGACTAATTTATTCTTCATAACTTAAGTCTAACAATCATTTTGATTGCATAAAAATTCACTAATATGCATAATGCAACTTTCATAATTGATTGAATATGGTGGAATATGCGTACTCCCTCTAAGCAGGAAGATTTAATAAAAGCTTTCAAAGCGTTATTGAAAGAGGAAAAATTTAGCTCTCAGGGCGAAATCGTCACCGCTCTACTGGAAGAAGGTTTTGAGAACATTAACCAATCCAAAGTCTCCAGAATGCTCACTAAATTTGGCGCTGTTCGCACCCGCAATGCTAAAATGGAGATGGTTTACTGCCTGCCTGCCGAGCTTGGTGTTCCTACTGCTACTAGCCCAATAAAAAATCTAGTATTAGACGTTGATCACAACCATTCCATAGTTGTCATTCGCACAAGCCCTGGTGCTGCTCAGCTTATTGCTCGTCAGCTGGATTCTCTTGGCAAGGCAGAAGGTATACTCGGCAGTATTGCAGGTGATGACACCATTTTCATTACACCTGCCAGAGATTTCACCGCAGAACAGCTGCGAGGAACCATCCTCAGATTTTTCGAACAAGAGCTTTAAATGAACGCGCCAACATGGCGCGATTCATTTTCCTGCTGCCATTTTCAGGATTGATAAGCTTTTTGACTCAACTTAGAGAGTAATTTTTCATGAATATCACCAAACCCGCCATTGCTCATAACCAAAATATGATCCCCCTGCTGCGCCTTATCAACAATCATATGTACCAGTGAATCGATATCAGCACTCCAATACGCAGGCTGAACACAATGATCTGCAATTTCTGATACATGCCATTTAATATTCGCTGGCTGGAATAAGAACACTTCATCAGCACGTCCCAACGCTGGTGCGATCTCATTCTTACTTATCCCCATTTTCATCGTATTTGAACGCGGTTCCAGTACGGTAATAATACGGGCAGTTCCTCCAACCTTACTACGCAGGGCCTCGAGTGTTGCCAGAATTGCTGTCGGGTGATGGGCAAAATCGTCATAAACCGTAACGCCGTTTTCCTGACCACGTAGTTCAAGACGACGACGGGCATTAATAAAATCGCTCAAAGCACGACAAGCATCAATTGGTTGGACACCAACATGGTGTGCAGCTGCAATCGCAATCAGCCCATTACGCATATTATGTTCGCCAACTAACGACCAATTCACCTCTCCGACAACTTCACCACAATAAAACACCTGATAATCGCTGCTGTCTGTACTTACCTTTTTTGCCTGCCAGTTACCGGTTTCACCCATCTGTTCCAATTCGCTCCAGCACCCCATAGACAAAACCTGCTTCAGGTTAATATCGTTATCTGGGACAAAGATCTTGCCACTACCGGGAACGATCCTAACAAGATGATGGAACTGTTTTTGAATAGCAGCCAGATCTCCGAAAATATCTCCGTGATCGAATTCCAGGTTATTCATGATCAGAGTGCGTGGGCTGTAATGAACAAACTTAGATCGTTTATCGAAAAAAGCACTGTCATATTCATCGGCTTCTATGACGAAAAACGGGCTTTCCCCGATCTGAGCTGATGTTTCAAAATTACCCGGGACACCGCCGATCAAAAAACCCGGTTTATAGCCACAAGCTTCCAAAATCCAAGCTAACATACCCGCAGTTGTTGTCTTGCCATGAGTACCTGCAACTGCCAGAACCCAACGCTCTGGCAAAACATAGTCATGTAGCCATTGTGGGCCAGAAGTATAAGGAAGACCACGTTCCAACACAGCTTCTACACAAGGATTACCGCGGCTCATAACATTACCGATGATGACCATATCTGGCGCAGGCTCCAACTGTGCCGGGTCATATCCCTGAATCAGACTAATCCCATATTTTTCCAGTAAGGTACTCATTGGTGGATAAACATTGGCATCTGAACCCGTCACTTCATGGCCAAGAGAACGTGCCAGAATTGCCAGTCCACCCATAAAAGTGCCGCAGATACCAAGAATATGAATACGCATTGATTTCCCATTCCATAGCATGAAGTTAATCACTATTCTAACCATCAAAAGCAAGATAAGAAATGGAAGAGCCTATGAATCATCCCTTTCTTTGGCTAAACTGCCCGCGCAAGAGTGCAATGGACACTCAGAAACCACTATCAAATCACATTCAGGACTTTCGTCATGAAAACATTAGGCGAATTCATCGTCGAAAAGCAGCACGATTTTTCTCATGCCACAGGTGAACTCACTGCATTGCTTTCCGCTATTAAGCTCGGAGCAAAGATTATTCACCGTGATATCAATAAAGCCGGTTTAGTGGATATCTTAGGAACCAGCGGCGTATCCAACGTCCAGGGTGAAGTGCAGATGAAGCTGGACCTGTATGCTAACGAAAAACTCAAAGCAGCACTAAAAGCACGCGGTGAAGTTGCCGGTATCGCTTCAGAGGAAGAAGACGATATCGTTATTTTTGAAGGCGACCGCGCTGAAAATGCAAAATATGTTGTTTTGATGGACCCACTAGATGGTTCTTCCAATATTGATGTAAACGTTTCCGTTGGTACTATCTTCTCTATCTATCGCCGTATTACACCTATCGGCAAACCTGTTACTGAAGAAGATTTCCTGCAACCGGGTAACCGCCAAGTCGCAGCCGGATATGTTGTTTATGGCTCTTCAACTATGCTGGTCTATACAACTGGTTGCGGTGTGCATGCCTTTACTTACGATCCATCTCTTGGGGTATTTTGCTTGTCCCATGAAAAAGTACAGTTTCCGCCAAGAGGCAATATGTACTCCATCAACGAAGGGAACTACATCAAATTCCCTATGGGGGTAAAGAAATACATCAAGTATTGCCAAGAACAGGATGAAGCGACTCAGCGTCCTTATACCACTCGTTATATCGGCTCATTGGTTGCTGATTTCCACCGCAATTTACTGAAAGGCGGCATCTACATCTATCCAAGTACCGCCAGCCACCCATCAGGAAAATTGCGCCTGCTGTATGAATGTAACCCAATGGCATTTCTGGCTGAACAAGCCGGAGGCAAAGCTAGTGATGGTGCCAACCGCATTCTGGATATTGTCCCATCCAAACTGCATCAGCGCGTACCTTTCTTTGTTGGCAGTAAATCCATGGTAGAGAAAGCCGAAAGTTTTATGGCTGAATTTCCAGATGAATAATTTCATCTGGAAATGAAGAATTAAGAGGCGGAATTCCGCCTCTTAATTCTATGCCAGTATCTTGAAAAAGAATTTCTACTTACAAACCCCAAACGAGAGTTTTTCTTCGGTAACTCTTCTCGCGAGAATTAGAAAACAGCTAACTTCTTGGAGCGTGCAAAAACATCTTGCCAAGAGAGAATTAGTAAATATTTTGTCAGAATGGCATGAACCAATACACCCGATACAAATAATTCGAACCAAAAGAAATCCAATACCTAGACGTATCTCAATGTTTTCAAATTTTCTTATAGAATATTTCCAATGTAGAATAAGTGATTTTATATAAAATAAATTTCAACGAGTGATAATAATTTAATTGGAAATTTTTACCGAACAAGCAATAATATCATTTTGGAGATTATTACTGCCATAACATATCCATTATTTGGTAATGTAATGTGCAGTTCACTTTACTGGAATTAGTAATTCCATTATTAGTAAAATCGAATTCGTGATAATCAGATTGCTACCAAAAACTTGATAATATCCTTCCACAAAGCAGTTATTCCCCCAGGCTGTAACTCCTACCTTTTCTACACAAATTCCCTATCGAAAGATAGGGAATCAGATTGCTGACAAAGCATTAACTAAAAAACAGCACCTTGTCAGCAATCTACAACGGGATTCCCTCACCTTTCTTATTTTGGAGATTTTTACAGATTAAGGCCATAGAGATAGTGAGATTTCATCACTATTCTGGCTATAATAGCCTCTACTCCATTCTGGTTTGAAATAAAGGAAACTTTCATGAGTCTGAACTTAGTACCGGCAGGGAAAGAACTGCCTGAAGACATTTACGTCATCATTGAGATCCCTGCAAACGCAGATCCAATTAAATATGAAGTTGATAAAGAATCTGGTGCATTGTTTGTAGATCGTTTTATGTCTACCGCAATGTTCTATCCATGCAACTATGGTTACATCAACAACACTCTGTCTCTGGATGGAGATCCAGTTGATGTTCTGGTTCCAACTCCATACCCGCTGCAACCAGGTTCTGTGATCCGTTGCCGTCCGGTTGGCGTTCTGAAAATGACTGATGAATCAGGTGAAGATGCGAAACTGGTTGCGGTTCCACACAGCAAATTGACCAAAGAATATGATCACATTAAAGATGTGAACGATCTGCCAGAATTGCTGCGCGCTCAGATCACTCACTTCTTTGAGCGCTACAAAGATCTGGAAAAAGGTAAGTGGGTTAAAGTTGACGGTTGGGATAATGTCGAAGCTGCTAAAGCAGAAATTATCTCCTCTTTCGAACGTGCTGCTAAGAAATAATTTTTCTCTGCCTGCATAGTTAAAAACCTCTGCCAGAAGATCTCTGACAGAGGTTTTTAATATCACAGCCCCTTTACCTTCAGTATAAAAGGGAACCTCGCTTTACTCTTTTTCGTGGCGTTTCAGCCAATCGCCGCTTTTTATCCGTCGTAAACCCGCTACTGGAAACTGATAAAGATATATCCATGCACTGCCATACGGAGTCTGAATCAATTCCCTTACATATTCCCGAGAATTATCTTTCAAATCATCTAACTCTGTCAGGATAGTAGAATTGATACGATATACCTCACACTCAATACTCCCGTCACCACGGACTACCGCAGGATAATGCCCAAGGTCGTACAACTCATAGCCTTCCAGCTTATGATCCCCTAACCATTGAGCATCAGTCATCCAGTGATGATTGCCCTGTTTGCGCCGTAAGCTGCCATAAACAATAATTCGCATTTTTAAAACTCAAACTGATAGAGCAAATCCAATGCCTGATCAATACCAGACATTGCTTCCAGATACAATCTAGGCATTAACCTATAGCGTAAGGTTAACGTTGCCAGCGAATCAAATATACCAACACCATACTTAACTTGCAGATCTTTTGTAATCCTTCCGCTAACAACCACCTGTGATTTATCGCCAGCCCCTTGTGTATCCAGTGCCAAATCGGAAACACCGAATGTTTCACCGATTTTACCCACCAGCTGACCACTCTGTGCAATTCCTAAGCCTATCAATACTGCCCTCATTTGTGAGTCGTCAGAACCACTGTTCTCTAATCCTTCACCACGCAATAAGTAAGAAAGCACTTCCTGTTGTGATTTAACAGGTTCTGAAAAAATTGCCACTTTGGGTTTATCTGCCAGACCAGTCACTCTTACCCCAGCAATAACACCCCCATCAGTTGACTCTGGGTTACGGATAGCCTCAATGTTAAGCAATGGCTGATCCGGTGGACCAGAGAACATAATCAGCCCTTTACGAACGATCAAATCCTGCCCATAAGCATGAAAACGACCATCAAGAATATCAACTTGTCCATTCAAGCCCAGACCTTGCTTATCTTGAGCAACTTTCAGATCACCTTTAAGTTGAGCTTTGAGGCCAAAAGCACTGAAGCGAACATCCTCCCCTATGTGAATCGTCAAATTGCTTTGAATCGGAATGGATGTTTTTTTCTCTTCTAATGGCTGAAAATTCTCATTCAATATAACCTCATCCGATGAAGCTTCAACCGCCGATTCTGGTAATTCCTTAACTGTAATCAGCGCCCAAGGAATATCAACATTACCATCTAGTTTCAACAACTGAGGTGAAGCCTCAAATACCAGATCAGGGCTAACATCAATTTTTACCATTGGAGGAAAAGTTACCCTCAGCTTATTACCGTTAGCGGCAACTCTTGCATGCCATGTATCCAAATCATGCCAGTCAGCATCACCACTCAGGTTAAGTTGCCCTTTTGGAGTTTTGATAACCCCCTCAAGGGCAGAGCGCACTCCATCAAAATTCACCCCAAGTTGCCCTTGAGTAATATCAAATGGAATCCAATGACCCGAAGCTTGCAGTGAACTTAGAGCCAGTCGGCCAAACAGTAATGGATTTTTGGCATTTCCCCCCAAGCGCAGATTAGCATTCAAATGACCTTCAGCTTTATCGCCTTTATCAAGGATTGGCTTAATCAATGCCAGTGAGATATCCTGAATACCTACATTGCCAGATAGTTTGCGGCGCCCTTCAAGATCTGCAATCTGTACGTCACCGTTAAACTGACCATTTCCCATGATTTTAAACAACCAATCTAGCTCCGCGGTACCATTCTTCAAACCAGCCTTGAGTGTCAGTGTCTGGAAATCTACGGGTAATGCGACGCCATCGACCATCTGTTTAACCTGTACCTCGCTACCGCGCAGATTAACATTAGCTTGAGGCAATCCATGTCCCGCACTCCATTTAACATCTGCGTTACCACTAAATACGCCTTTCAGTTGTGTTTCAGGTCCCAGTAATGGTTGAATCATGGCGAGATCAAAACGTTCAAGAACAACAGATGCGCTGCCGTTAGTACCAGCTTCAATCGGTTTAGGTACGCAGAGTTGCGCATGTGGATTCAGCCAGCAATGAGTACCCACAGTCACTTTCTGCTGCGGGTTGAGGTAATCGATAATAATAGGTTTAGTTAAACGCCATTCTCCAACCGGAGTGTCAAAACGAGTATTATTGATATTACCTTTCCATCGTTGTTGCTTGCGATCAAAACTACCATTAAGTGCAAGCTGACCGGAAACAGGTGCCCCATCGATCTTCAGCTGCAAATCATGCTGCTTTTCATTGCCTTTAGCATTCAGCGTTAGATTACGGATGATCAAGTCAACCTGTTTTAACTGACGGACATTGACAGCAAGATCACCCTGGATCTGCTCAGCAGAACGCACATTCCCTTTCACATTTACGCTATCAATGCGCAAATCTTGCCATTTCAATCCATTAGCATTCAGATCCGCCAAAAGCTGCGGTGCTTGCATACTACCACGTAGTTTCAGTGTTCCATTAACCACACCGCCAAGCCCCGGCAATAGACCATCCAGTCTCGGTGCATTGATATTGCCATCAAGTTTCCATTGTTTGGACAACTGCCCCTGGAAATTCATTTTATTACGCCCCAAAGCCAGCTCAAACTGAGGAATATTCCACTGACCAGCAGCATTACCAGAAACCTTACCTCTGGCTTTTACCAAGTTCTGTTTTACATTGCCATCCAGTGTGATTTCCGGGATCTGGAGCTGCCAACTACCACCGTGCAAACTACCACGGGTAACAATTTTGCCATCTATTCTGGCAGGCCATTCCGGCCACTGTTTCGCAGTATTGATCCCAGAGAGTGTCAGCACCGTATTCCAACTTACCGCTTTACTCCAATCTGCCACACCGGTTAATTCAGCCCTTCCCTGTAAAGCAGACAGACGTAAACGAGTCAACCTGAACTGTTCTTCATTACCTTTAGCATCCAGAACCAGTAATGCCGGTGGAATTTCATTACCTTTAATATCGGAGCGTAATGACAAATCATAACCACTAGCCTTACCATTCAACCGCATTTTTATACTATCAAGCTGATACTCAGGCTCTCCGGTTAAAGGCCAGCTAAATTGCTGGCTTTCAAGCGTTACACGCATCGGCAAACCTGCCCGAGCCAACTCTGCTTGAGCATCAAGTTTAGCACTGACAGGACCAGACAAATTTAGACCCAAGTTGAGTTGTTCCAGCAAGGCACCATCAAGCTTCAAATCAACTTTTTGCCCTTGTATCTCTTGCCGATTCAATTCACCTTTTATTGTCAATTTTACTGGCCATTGCTGTGCCAGAGTCGCTGAGCCATTAATAGCTAAAGAACCTTCCGGCGCATTAATATTCAGTTTATTGAGCTGAATCTGCTGCCCCTGATTGCTCAATTGCAGTAATAAGTCATTGATGGTGATATTGGTATCACTGATCAGCTGTAATTGTTTACCACTGATCTCTTCAACAGTAATATCCAGTGGAATAGGCACTTCCGGTAACTTTGCCAGCAACGGCTGAGAAAACAATTCTTTCAGGATTTCTCCCAGCGACTTTTCCGGTTCAACCTCCTGTTTGACTTTCTTTGCTGCTTCCGCAATTTTCAATTGTTCAGGGGTAGTTTTTGGCAATCCAACTAACAACTTATTAATTTGAGTTGGCTTAAAAGTTAACACCTTTTGCTGCCACTGAGCCGCTGTTCTGAATTCATCAAGGGCAATCACCATATCATCTACGGTAACAGTGGCATTTTTAACAGATAGCAAATCAAGTGAAATCGGATACGGAGTCCTTAGCTCAGTCAGAGGTTCTGATTCTGGTGATGGTTCCTCCGAAACAGGAAATTGTTTAGTGTTAATCGCAACTTTCACTCCTTCCGTCGTCAATGCATTAATACATAAATGACTGTTTTTCAAACAAGAAAGACGTAACGAAAGGTGGAATTGATCCACATTGACATCAACACCGGGCACCTGATACCTAACTTCTTTCAGGGTTAAATCACGCCAACCACCACTAACGCTAGCTATATCCAGCCCCGGAACCCAACGGGCAGCACTGTTAATCATAAAATGCAAGCCAGATTGCGTTCCTATCAACCCAGCCGCAGTAATGACCAACAGAGTAACCATCAGTAAAAAAGCAATACTGATCTTTTTAATCCATCTCATAATTCAGATCCTAATCCAATATAAAACTGGATATCATGGGATTCTGAATCCCCTATTGGCTTGGCAAGATCAAACTTAATTGGCCCGACAGGAGAGGCCCAACGCACACCAATTCCTGCGCCGGTTTTGAAGTCACTGTTTTTAATATTATTGACTGCTTCACCTGTATCAACAAAAACCGCGCTCCACCAATCACCCGTTACGTTATATTGATACTCAAGAGAACCCACTATCAACGCGGATGCCCCCGTTAATTTTCCTTTATCGTCTTTAGGAGAAATTTTCTGGTATTTGTAGCCACGAACACTGTGATCACCACCAGCAAAGAAACGTAAATCAGGTGGAACTTTCTGGAATTCATTAGTTTCTATCCAACCCAGATTACCTCGAACAACAAAGCGATGATTATCCCAGTAAGTTCTTATCCAAACGTTTTTCGCCTGTAATACCAAGAAATCCACATCAGAACCCCAAGTAGTATCAGAAATATCAATGGAATAGCGCTGACTATCGCCCCAAGAAGGCATCGTACCACCACGCTGACGGATACGGCTGACATTCACTCCCGGATACAACAACATCGTGGTGTTAGTGACATCCGCCTGAGTAAAGTGGCTGAGACTCCAACGCAGATTGATTCCATACTGCCAGCCAGTAGAAAGATCCCAATTACGAGAAAGATTCACCGTCGCAGTATCTGATACGGTATCGTTGAGATCCTTGCGTTTATAACCGGTCTGCAACGCATAATACTGCTCCAGAGGGTTCGCTTTTAGCGGCATTTTATAGCTGGCATCAATAATCTGTTCGGGTGCAGAAAGGTTGACGCTGGTGTTAAGGCTGTGTCCACGGGAATTAAGCCACGGTTTTGCCCATTTAGCCTTCACCCGTGGCCCCACATCTGAGCCATAGCCGCCCCCGAGTTCAACATAATTTCCGGAACGTGGTGTTAAGACCGCATCAAGAGGGAGAGTCCTATTACCACTTTTTCTGGCCGGAGCAAAATCAGGTGTCACTAGTGCCGAGTTAAACCAGCCGGTCTCTGCCAATCGCCGGTTCAGCTCTGCCAATTGCTCTGAGGTATAAAAATCCCCTTCTTTGAACGGAACTAAGTTACTCAGATAATCTTCGCGAATCTGTGAGCCTTGATAATGTACCGGACCAAAGCGATAACGTTCCCCACTGTCAAAATCAAAATCCCAGAATGCCTCATGCCGCTCTTTAGAAACACCTAATTGGTTCTTCTTCATGACGGCGTCAAAGTAACCTTTTCTAATAGCAAGTCCAGTTAAAGAGCTTTTGAAGCTTTCATATTCACCATGATTAAGAATTGTCCCCTTTGTCGGACTTTTGCTTTTGACAAGTTTGGCATAATCTCCATCTGTCTTAGCTCCACCTGCCAAAACAACATTAACACCGGCAATCCGTACAGGCTCACCCACGATGACTTTTGCTGTTAATACCGAACGAGTGGGAGGTTTATTTTCCTGATAGGTAAATTCAATGATAGGTTCATAATAACCAAGAGGGCGCAAACCTTCACGAATCGCTTTATCTACGCGAGAGCGGAAACGACCATCAGCAGCAACTTCGTCAGTGCTGATAGTTGAAAGATGAACCCGAGCATTTTTTTCTAAATTGCCTGTTAATCCTTCCATTTTCAGGCGAAGACTAGCACTATGAACGATGGGAGTTGCGACAGACACACAAAGAAAACATAAAACGGGGTATCTCGACACGCGAACTCCTAACCTGATCGGAATAATTTGACTATAATGAAATTTATTTTGATTAAAGTTTATAATATATACAATCTATTAATATCTGAAAACCTAATAATTACGAGAGGGAATTTTGCCAACTTCAACTAACAAGATCCAATCTGTTGATTCTCAACACATACTGTCAGGCAAAACAGAACCACTTAAGGTTTCACCAGGCCATATTGTCACCAATCATGCGATAAAACCTGTTCCAGAAAATATGGAAGTTGCCTATTTTGGTATGGGATGCTTCTGGGGCGTAGAGCGTCTATTCTGGCAGCAACCTGATATTTACACAACCTCCGTGGGTTATAGCGGTGGCACAACACCGAACCCAACTTATGAAGAAGTCTGTAGCGGTCTGACTGGACATGCTGAGGTTGTCAGAATTGTTTATGATCCGGCAACAAATAGTTATGAAAACCTATTAAAGCTTTTCTGGGAAAACCACGATCCGGCTCAGGGAATGCGCCAAGGCGGGGATATTGGTACTCAGTACCGCTCCGCAATTTATACTGTGTCACCTCAACAACATGAACTGGCATTAGCTAGCCGTGAACGTTTCCAAAAGGCAATGCAACAGCAAGGAGATAACCGTGCTGTTACGACAGAAATCACAGAAGCTGGGCCATTCTATTTTGCAGAAGACTATCACCAGCAATATCTGTTTAAAAATCCTGAAGGGTATTGTGGGTTAGGTGGTATTGGTGTTTGCTTGCCACAAATGGATAAAAACTAGTCGATTTATTTAAGTTAATGTTATAATTATTACGATAACAAATAGTTTATCTCTGTATTTATTTCAACTTTTTGTTTTATACGATTTTTACTGTTTCCTCCGGTGTTCTTTCAATGACAATCTACTCTATCACCGGAGGTAAAACATGGATACTTTATGTTAAATAGTCTATTAGTGGTGTTTTTATTGTGTGCAATAAGCGCCTTTTTTTCGTTATCTGAAATTTCTCTTGCCGCCTCAAGGCGGATCAAATTAAAGCTGATGGCAGATGAAGGTAATATCAACGCAGCTTATGTCCTCAAACTACAAGAAACGCCAGGAATGTTTTTCACTGTCGTACAAATCGGCTTAAACGCCGTTGCCATTCTGGCAGGTGTTGTCGGTGAATCTGCATTCTCTCCTTCACTAAAAGCTTTTTTCATTAAATTTATGAACCCAGAATGGGCAGAACAACTCGGCTTTATCTGTTCATTTGCTATCGTGACAAGTCTGTTTATTTTACTTGCTGACCTGACACCAAAGCGTATTGGCATGATCAAACCAGAAGCTGTCGCAGTGAAAATCGTTAACCCAATGCGTTTTTGCCTGGCAATTTGCCGCCCATTAGTCTGGCTGTTTAATGGCCTGGCTGATCTTATCTTTAAGATCTTTAAAATTCCGATGGCTCGAAATGAAGACATCACATCTGATGATATTTTTGCTGTTGTAGAAGCAGGCGCAGTTGCGGGTATCCTTCGTAAACAAGAACATGAACTGATTGAAAACGTATTCGAGCTTGAATCTCGTACTGTTCCTTCGGCCATGACCTCACGAGAAAGTGTCATCTATTTTGATAAAAATGAAAGTGAAGAAAGTATCAAACAACAGGTTTCCACCCAACCCCATTCCAAATATCTGATATGTGATGGAGATATCGATCATGTTATTGGTTATGTGGATTCAAAAGACCTACTTAACCGTGTCCTAAGTGGTCAGAGCCTGAGCTTCAATAAAGGTGTCCAGATCCGCAATGCTCTAATCATTCCAGATACCCTGACGCTCTCAGATACACTAGAAAGTTTTAAAGCTGCTGGTGAAGATTTCGCTATCATCTTGAATGAATACGCACTGGTGATGGGTGTAATTACTCTCAATGATGTTATGACCACACTAATGGGCGATTTAGTTGGTCAGGGACAGGAAGAACAGATTATCGCCCGTGACGAGAATTCATGGCTAGTTGAAGGCGGCACACCTATTGATGATGTGCAACGGGTACTGGATATCGATGATTTCCCTGACTCCAGCAACTACGAAACTATAGCGGGTTTTATGATGTTTCGGCTGCGAAAAATTCCAAAACGTACCGATTCTGTCAAGTTTGCTGGTTATAAGTTTGAAGTTGTCGATATTGATAACTACAAAATCGATCAGCTATTAGTCACAAAAATCACAGATACATTAACCACAGCTCCAATACAAGAATCGCCCATTCGGTGATAATCAATAAGTAAAAACGGTTCATCTATCTAAACCGTTTAATATTTCTATATTAAGCGCCACTTAATTTGTGGCGCGGATTATTCAGTATGCTATTGCTCGGCTTTTCTCGTTATCTATCCTATTTCGGCCTGCAAACGTAACACCTGCTGATTAACTTCGCTCATCACACTAAAATGGCGCTTATCTCTCACCTTCGGTGGTAAAATTTTACCGCAGTCGAACTCAAAAGCCCCCATATCTTTAATGTATAAACGTCCACGGAACAAGGTTTTAACATAGAGAGCAATTTTCAGTGGGTTATATTGGTGAAAAATTTTCATCTCTGCTTTTTTCCTCTTAATGCTTCTTACGGTTACATTTGGTGAACCAATTACATACACCACACCGTTATGTAGAATAATAGACTGAATTTATCGAATTTTGTTCCTCCTATTTTGAGTTTTACTCACTGAATTTACATAAAATGACAGATATTTAGATATACATAACTATGTAACTTTATGTCTTACTTAATGTTAAAAAATTGATCTTCTTTAAAGGGATAAATCCATTAATAACCGCTATGCTAAAAACCCGTGCATCGTCACATTAACCTACAAAGGAAAAATTATGATAAAGAATTTCATGTTATATGCTGCGCTACTTTGCTCTCCCACTTTAGCATTCGCTCACAACATTTCCCTGGAACAACAAGTTCCTGCGGTCAGTATTTCTGATAAAGGAGAATTGCTACTCAATAATAACAAGTTTAGCTACCAAAATTGGGATAGTGAAAAACTGATTGGAAAAGTGAGAGTCATACAACATATTGCAGGTCGCAGTGCAGCTAAAGAGATGAATGCTCCATTGATAGAAGAGATAAAACATGCTGATTTTCCAAAGGAAAAATATCAAACAACCACTATCATCAATACTAATGATGCAATATTCGGTACTGGGCCATTTGTCCGTAGCAGTATTGAAGACAGTAAAAGAGAGTTTCCATGGTCCCAATTTATCGCTGATAGCAATGGCGTAGCCAAAAAATTATGGCAGTTGGAGCCTAAAAGTTCTGCCATTATTGTCCTGGATAAAAACGGCGTAGCGAAGTTTGCCAAAGAAGGGGCATTAAGTGGTAGCGAAGTCAAACACGTCATTGAATTAGTTCGTAAAGAATTACAATAAAAACATTCGTGGTGATAACGACGTGCAGATACGTTTCGATTTGCAATTATCACCACGATCTTTACTAAAAAACCGCCGCAGCTAAAAAATTGTTACTCTAAATCCCGGATTCAAAAATGATTCACGAGGCGTATAATCCAGAGTTTGGCCTTTCCAGTTTGTCACATGAGCACCAGCAGCAATTGCTACAGCATGGCCCGCCGCGGTATCCCAGATATGAGTTGGTCCAAAGCGAGGATAAAGTTGTGCCTTTCCTTCGGCCACCAAGCAGAATTTCAATGAAGAACCAACAGAAACCGTCTGATGTTCACCTAACTGATTGAGATAATCTTCCAATTCTGTATCCCTATGAGAGCGGCTAACAACCACCATCGGGGGATTGGCATCACGAATTTTAATCGGTAGCCACTGACCACCACCGGTTTTTTTCCATGCCTGCCGCCCCAGCCCTGAATAAAGGGTATCCCGCACAGGAGCATATACCACCCCCATCACCGGGATTCCCTCATCAATCAAAGCAATATTAACCGTGAACTCACCATTACGATTAATAAACTCCTTAGTCCCATCCAGAGGGTCAACTAACCAATAACGCTTCCAATAACGCCTTTCTTCCCAAGCAGGCGGCTCTTCTTCCGACAACAGCGGAATTTCCGGTGCAATGAGGGATAATCCAGCTTTAATTATTTTATGAGCCGCAATATCAGCCACAGTAACCGGTGAATCATCCTGCTTATGCTCAACTTTCAAAGGATGTTCATCCTGATAAATTGTCATAATAGCCGCGCCAGCTTCCCGGGCCAGTTGGCAGATTTGTTCTAGCATCATACACCTCTGCGGTTAGTTATCATTTTATACCCGTTATCTTTCAAGTTGCCCTTTGTTGGCTGCACTCACTCACCCCAGTCACAGAGTTATCTATGCTCCCGGAGATTCGCTCCCTTGCTGTCGCGATCCATCTTGAAATCCATAAGGTATAGACTATATTACTGATTGAGCTTTTCTGGAATTGTAAGAATTTTATTACCATCATCAAAACAAAAACAGCCGGATATACCGGCCATTTTTAAGTCATATTCCTGGATAAAATTATAGAATATCCAGTAACTCCACTTCAAAAATCAGCGCGCTGTATGGAGGAATCGATGCACCAGCACCATTCTCACCATAAGCCAAATTATGTGGGATATAAAGTTCCCATTTAGAACCAACAGGCATCAAGGTTAATGCTTCGATCCATCCGGCAATCACACCATTTACTGGAAATTCAGCAGGTTCACCACGTTGAATTGAACTGTCGAACACAGTGCCATCAATTAAGCGGCCAGTATAATGAACACGTACATGGTCAGTACGGGCAGGAATTGCACCATCACCCTGTTTCAGTACAGAGAACTGCAAACCAGATTCTGTCGTACTTATACCATCACGCTGAGCGTTTTCTGCCAGAAACTTCTGACCCTCTTCTGCCATAGCCTGCTGACGTTCACGGCGCACACCATCCGCACGTTCATGCATTTCACGTAAAGCACGATGCAGTGTTTCAACTGGCACCGCTGGAGACTGACTTTCCAACGCATCACATAACCCTGCTAACAGTGCTTCCGGCTCCAGACCTTGCAGGCCAGATTCCAATAATTGCTGACCAACTTGCAAGCCAACCCCATAACTTGCTTGTGCTTCGATAGAGTCAAAAGAAAGTTTTGCCATGAAAATACCTGTGATTAAATCAAATTAGGCTTGCAAGCATAGCAGTGCTATGTAACAGGGTAAACTGTAGATATCATCAGAGGGAAATATTCAAGCCACGATTTTTCACTCTCTGGAGGTAGAACAAAGGATTACGGTAGTTTTTTCACTAAAAAATATAGAGTTCAATTAAGAATATTGCTCAAGATTAGCGTCTTTACTTCTTAAAATTTCAATATAAATACTCTCTTTAAAAATATTTTTACTTATAATTGATTATATGAATAAAATATTACTGATATAAAATTAGTTTTATTGAAAATATTGTTTAATGGGAGAAATCTTATGAATACTTTATTTAATGAAGCCTTATTGGAAATTCAGAAGACCAAAACCATACCAGAATTAGAAGATAAGGTACTAAATGCTATAAATTATCTTGACTTTGAATTCTACTCAATTTATCAAGAAGAAAAATACCCATTCACGACAAAAAAATATGTTCTAATAACCAATTTAAACACAGAATCCATGGGTGGTTATAATAGAAATGACCATCATGACAGTGATCAACTAATGAATGGTGATTTTATTTTCTCTATCCCTTCAATTTGTAATGATAAAACATCAGAGCATACTGATTTCATGATTAAAAAAACCAATCAAAATGAGATTAGAAACAGTATTTCAATTAAAATCAAAGGCTACCATGGAGAAAGATCAATTTTTTCAGTGTCCAGAAAAGAAGGCGCTATCTCCCACAATGAAATACTTAACAAAGCAGGAATGTTAGGAATATTAGCGAATGAATGCATAAAAACGTTTAATAACTTAAAAAATAAAAAGGATAAGATAATCGTTCCAACACTGTCCACAAGAGAAGTCGAAGTAATAAGATGGACTTGCGAAGGAAAAACATCTGCTGAAATAGCCAATATACTGGATATATCAACAAGAACAGTTAATTTCCACATTAATAATGTTATGGAAAAATTAGTTGTCCCCAACAAAGTTGCTGCGGTTGCCAAAGCAATAGCGTATAACCTGATTATATAATAATTATAACCAAATTGAGGCTCTAATCAGATGGAACTATGAAATATAGTTCGCCAAAATGCTTTGACAACCATCATTAATCTCATTCACCAGGGATTCACATTTGATATATTCATCATTAATATGCACACAAATATAATCACAGAAATCATTATTACTCTTAAGTATTTATTAAGTGTATGAATTCTTATCCAAATTAATTTTCATTGCAATTATTTCATAATCTAAATGATCAACCAAAATTTCCTACAAAAATTTGATTGCCGCCACGCTGCGTAACCGATTGAGCAAAAACAACAGGAATTTTACTTCTACCTTTGACAGCCACGACACCAAGATTTCCCCGACCGCAGTTAGGTTTAATCATCACACCATACGGAACAAAATCATAAAACTCTTCCAACTACTGAACTTCATTAAAGATAAAAATGAAGCACTATTGGTCGAGGTATACACTATACAAGCACAGTAAACATAATAATTTTATGAAAATTCTGTGTATCATTAGTATTACCTCAACCTTATTATCTATCCCATTAAGCTATACCCTTCATCCTTCAAGTTACTGCTTTGTTGGCTGCGTTCACTTACCCCGGTCACAAAGTTATCTATGCTCCCGGGGATTCGTTCCCTTGCCGTCGCGATCCATCTTGAAATCCATAGGGTATAACAAATAATTCTCTAATTAACTGAACCAATTACGCCTGCTGGGATAGACTTTTACCACTAAAAAATTAATGAATAGATTTAATCAAATAATTGCCCAGAACTAAATAATCAATATTTGTTTTCATGAAAGTTTTAATAGCATCATCAGGAGAACAAACGATTGGTTCACTATCGTTATAAGAGGTATTCAGCAACATAGGAACACCTGTTTTCCGATAAAATTCTTCAATCAACTGAGCATAACCTGAATTTGACCCGCTATCTACAACCTGAACTCTAGCAGTACCATCCTCATGAACGACTGCCGGAATTTGCAATGCTTTATCTACTTTAGCATCCATCGCCAACAGCATATATTTTGCAGCTTCAGGTAATTCTTTCCGAACATGGAACCAATCAGCCACATGCTGACGTAGTACGCTAGGCGCAAACGGTCTGAACATTTCACGATGTTTAACTTTACGATTCATCAAATCCCGAATATCTTTATTTCTCGGATCTGCCAACAAACTACGATTACCAAGCGCTCGCGGCCCAAACTCCATTCTCCCCTGGAACCAGCCAACCACATTATTTTCAGCCAATAAACCTGCCACTACTTCATAAATATTCTCTTCATATGTCCACTCCAAACCATAGGCTTTCAAACTACGCTGGTAATCATCTTCACTATATTCAAGCCCCCAATATGTGTGAGTCAAAGGATAACGTTGATTATTTCCAAGAATCTGATGCCAAATAAATAATGCGGCACCTGTAGCAGTCCCTGCATCATGTGCGGCAGGCTGAACAAAGATATCTTCGATATCCAATTCCTCATATAATCGTTTATTCGTTATGCAATTTAATGCAACACCACCCGCAAGACAGAGTTTATTCGTTGCTGTTTCCTGCAAATAATGACGAGCCATATTTAAAACTATCTCATCAGTTATTTGCTGAAGAGATGCAGCAATATCATAGTATTCCTGTGCAACTTCTCCACCAGGCACTCTTTTCTCAATACCAAACAGGGATTCTAATTTAGAAAATTCTTCGATGCGGAAATCAAGAATGGTGTGGTCGATAGTAAACTCGCCTTTCTCACCAACCTTAACTAATTGTCGAAACGCCGGCATAAAACCTTCAGGTTTACCATAAGCGGACATTCCCATCACCTTACAAGCATCGTATACAGAGAAACCCAGAAATTCTGCCAATTTCTCCCACATAAAACCGATTGAATTAGGATATTCAATGGTTTTAATTTTTTTCATGCTATTACCATCGCCCAGATATACCCCTGCGGTATTATCCTCTCCAACACCATCCAGTGATAATGTTAGCGCTTTATCAAATGGCGAAACAAAATAAGCAGATGCCGCATGGGCGGTGTGATGTGGAACCCAATGAAATTGACCACGAAATCCCATTGATTGTAAAATCTCTGGCACTGAAGTGATTTTACGATAGAAAATTGATTCACCTGATTCACTTCCCCAGCTTCCTTCATTCGTTACTTCATCAATGAAGATTGACTTTCTTCGTTCTATCGGATCAATAGAATATCCGATATGGCTCACATCTTCCAAACTAATACCTGCAAAGTTTAATGCAACTTCAATGGAAGCTAATGGTAATTCATCTGGATTATCAATATTTGCTGGTTTACCGTGTTTCCTCCTATTCAATCGCTCCTCTTCAATAGCAAAAATAGTTTTTCCATCTTTTAATAAACAAACTGCTGATTCATGGTAAACAGAATTTATACCTAAAACATACATGGCCTATTATCCTCATAGTTATTTTATCTTGAATATCAAGCAGCACAAGCTACCACCAATCGCTAAGAATTTAATCATATTGCATTTGACGAAATTGTAACCATAACGTTCAACATTTACAGAACAATCATGCATTAGAGTATGTTTACCTATTGAAATGTTATTACATGAAAATAATTATTTGGCATCATATTATGACATTGATATTCTTCGTTCAAATGTTTCAGCAATATAATATTAGTTTTCTTTAGTAAGTATTTCTGGGTAATAAATGACAGTGCACTCATCAATAAATTGAAATTCTATGACCATATAAAAAAACATTATCCTGAATATGCAACTAAGATTTATCCCTCAGCTCTGGATACCCTTTTTTATTTATTACTTCTTTATATGATCCAAGACTATAACCCAATTTTTCCAAATAATCTATAGTACTGACTTTCACCCTAACGATCAGCATACCGGAAACTACTGGCAAAAAATTTGTTATTAAGATTCATCAAAAAATTCATCTCATTTTAGGTTTAGCGCTTTGTTTATTATAGATATTAAATTTCTTTTCAAATACCTCGGTATGATTTTGACTATATAACCCTCCCCGGTTATATATTGCTAGATTATGACCATAAATACGGGTCTTTGAAGTACGAAAGCAAACATTGACATACTTATAACCTAACTCAAGCGTAACCTCACCATTGACATTTTGGTTCATGCTATCAATAAAATGGTTTAAATGAGTTAATAAAGGATTATACCAAAGGCCAGAATAAACTAGTTCACCCCATTTTTTATCGATTATCTCTTTAAACCAATTTTCGTTACAATTACTACAATAGCATTCCAAATCACGGTGAGCGGTAATTAAGATATGTGCAGCAGGTGATTGATAAATTGCACGTGTTTCCAAGCCAACAACACCATCTTCAACAATTTCAAAAATACCAATTGATAGTCTTTTACCAATTTCATTTAATATTTCAATAATTTCATATAATGATTTTTTTTCACCATCAAGTGATATAGGTATACCATTCTCAAAATCTAATGACAAAAATATTGGTTCAGTAGCTGATAGTGCACGCTCAAATAATTTCTCTTTGATATCTTCAGGAAGTAACATTTCTGAATTTTCCAACGGACTACACTCGATACTGAATCCGCCTATATTTTCATGGATAGAATAAGGGTTATTACAATCAGATTCTTGAGGAATACCATACCGCATAGCATAATTATATACGATATTTTCATCGTATTTAAACTCTCTCAATGCAGCAATAGGTATTTTATTCAGAATTTCTATATTCATATCTATTCTGACTTGATCATTACCACTGAATTGATGTGCAATATAATCAATATTAAGATCATTTGCCACTTCAACTGCCGCTTCAGCAATTGCTGATCGGGAAAGTTCAGTACTAAGAAAACAACCATTTTGATAAGTAGCATTCGCTTTTATCGCTTTTGAAATAAAATTTTCAACATATTGTATTCTATAATCTTTATAAATAAATTTATCAGCACCCGCAACCATGCACTCCAATTCAATGTCTTCAATATCCTCAATATCTCTTACTTTACCCTCATCAATATAAAGAGAAATCACCTCTTTAAATTCATACTTAAGACTTCTGATGATAAGAGGATTGTAGCGGCGATTATAATAAATCACCAAAACACTATTAGAATTCATTTAGCGAGTCCCCCTCTCTTATAATAATTTCTTCTAAGCCAGGCTCCATTGTGCTTTGCTGAATTAATTCTGAGAAATTACTTTCAGATAACCAGGCGTTGTTATAAATGGTGTCTATGTAACGTTCCCCACCATCAGGAATAATGACAACAATATTATCTCCAGGATTAAAATCATCTAAAGGATCTAATGCAGCATAAACCGAACACGCTCCCGTTTCTCCAATCAAAATGCCTTCACTTCTAGCTAATTTTTTTGCCTTCCCGAATACATCAATATCTGCAACCTTTAAAGTAAAATCGATGTGATTGATATCGAGAATAGAAGGTGTAAATGGCAGCCCCGCTTCCTGTACCAAAAATTTTCCTTGTTCACCACCGAAAATAATAGATCCAACAGGTTCAACACCATAAATTCGCACTTGTGGGTTTTTCTCTTTCGAATAACGGGAGACCCCAGTAAGCGTTCCACAACCTCCTGCCGTCGTAAAACAAGCTGCCAAATTATCACCAAAGGTTTCACACAACTCACGTCCTGTAGAGTGATAATGTTCATCGGGATTAACCGGATTCTCAAATTGCATGGGACTGAACGCATTTGGATATGTTTTTACAATATTTTTGGCTAAATCTATAATATTTCTACCTGTCTTCATACCCATTTTGTCTCTCATTTTCTGACTAATGTGAAAAATATACAACGATGACAAGGTATTTTTATTCTAAAATAAGCAAAGTACTTTTATGTTTCATTAATAGATTAATTCATCAATGAAATTACCTACTTTAGAAATAATCCCATAAAATAATATCATTCCTATTATAAGTAATTTCATTTATCTACGCTCTTATAAAATAATTAATTAACATAGATAATGATTATAAATTCCCGCCCAGAAGTCTACTGTCAATATTGACAGTTTAGTCTAAAAAACCATATAAGTCTTTAAAATTATTATTGGAATATAAAGATTATTAATTTTCTTATTTCTATATAATTATATAAAAATCGATTATTATAAAGATAATAGTAATAATCATATAAAAAAATATTACTAATTAATCTTATATAATAAGAATATAAATTATATTTTCAAGCAGGTAAATTAGAAAATATCCAGCAATAAATCCCCATATTACAATTGGATTGGTAATACCATATTATTAGAGAAGGGAAAAATCAATTCAATTATTACCCACTAATCAACGGTTTTTTTACTAATACCAAGAAATAAAACGAACTAAAAGGTAAAACAATAGTAGAATACTCTGGAAAAAGCATAGGCAGAATAGCAATCAGATTTAACGGAAACTATCAGAGAAAATCTTATAGCCGAATAAGGTAATATTGAATTGGCAAAACAAAAAACGCCAGCATTGCCAGCGTTTTTTACTTGTTTGCATCCGTTAATTAGATATTAAGCTTCAGCAACAATGTTAACGTTCAGTTTCGCGAATACATCGCTGTGTACCTGGAAGTGAACTTCATGTTCACCAGTGGTACGCAGAACACCATTAGGCAAGCGAACTTCGCTTTTAGATACTTCAATACCTGCCGCAGTAACTGCATCAGCGATATCACGAGTACCAACAGAACCAAACAGTTTACCTTCGTCACCTGCTTTAGAAGCAATAGTAACAGAACCCAGCTCACTGATTTTCTCAGCGCGAGCTTCTGCTGCTGCCAGAACATCAGCCAGTTTAGCTTCTAGTTCAGCGCGGCGAGCTTCGAAGAATTCGATGTTTTTCTTAGTCGCAGGAACAGCTTTTCCCTGTGGTACTAAGTAGTTACGGGCATAGCCCGGTTTAACGTTAACTTGATCACCCAGGCTACCCAGGTTAGCTACTTTATCAAGCAGAATAATTTGCATTACCTTATCCTCTCAGAGTCGTTAATGGACTGTGCCGATTACTGATGACGATCAGTGTAAGGCAACAAAGACAGGTAGCGTGCGCGCTTGATAGCACGAGCGAGCTGACGCTGATATTTTGCACGGGTGCCAGTGATACGGCTTGGTACAATTTTACCACTCTCGGTGATGTAATTTTTCAGCGTAGCGATGTCTTTATAATCAATCTCTTGAACGCCTTCCGCGGTGAAACGGCAGAACTTGCGACGACGGAAATAACGTGCCATTTGGCTAGTCTCCAGAATCTATCAATTCAATCTGCTCGGCATGAAGAACCAGTTTGTTAAGACCATTGCGACCTTGATGGCAACTAATGAATCCTGAAACGGTTAATCGACTGCCGACCGTTATACTGTGAATTAAAACTTGTAACGCTTGTCCGCTGGCAATGACTGGCATTCTGCACCATGCTTGCCTGCTTAGACCGGCTTCCTGTTGCTGTGAACGATGCTCAAGTACAAACTGGCAATGAGGGATGCCGGCTGGACTGACTTTTCGAATAGGGGCTTTGCACACTATGCCAGAAAGCACCAAACGATTAGTTGTCACAGTTATTACTCTTCAGAATCCCCAGCTTCTTCAGCATCAACGCCGGCGTCTTCCAGAGAGTAATCGCGGCTGCGACGTTCATCTTTGGCTTTAACCATTGGAGATGCTTCAGTTACCGCGTGCTTAACGCGCATAATCATGCTGCGGATAACGGCATCGTTGAAGCGGAAGTTAGTTTCCAGCTCATCAACCGCTTCCTGCGGAGCTTCAACGTTCATCAGAACGTAGTGGGCTTTGTGCAGTTTGTTGATTGGATAAGCCAGTTGACGGCGACCCCAGTCTTCCAGACGGTGAATCTGACCTTGCGCGTTAGTGATAGTCGCACTGTAACGCTCGATCATGCCCGGAACCTGTTCGCTTTGGTCAGGATGGACCATAAAAACGATTTCGTAATGACGCATTAGTATTGCTCCTTACGGATTATTCAGCCTCCTGTCAGGGTCAACCGCGGCCCGTGGAGGCAAGGAACTTGTTTAAGTGCGGCTGAAAAATTGACGCGTAACTATACCCGCCTCGCATAAAAAACTCAAGGAGCGAACAACGCTTTATATTTTTCGTTACTGCGAACTACGCTGACGCATCGCTTCAAACAGGCAAACACCCGTTGCAACAGACACATTAAGGGATGAGACAGAACCCGCCATAGGAATACTAATCAATTCATCACAGTGTTCACGGGTCAAACGGCGCATACCTTCCCCTTCCGCCCCCATCACCAAAGCAATGGGGCCTGTTAGTTTGCTCTGATATAGCGTATGGTCAGCTTCCCCAGCTGTACCAACCACCCAAATATTATGTTCCTGCAACAAACGCAGAGTTCGGGCAAGATTAGTTACACGAACAAGTGGTACGCTCTCCGCAGCGCCACATGCCACCTTTTTCGCCGTAGCATTAAGCTGAGCGGAACGGTCTCGGGGAACAATAACCGCATGCACACCTGCCGCATCAGCACTACGCAAACAAGCGCCCAGATTATGTGGATCTGTCACACCATCAAGCACCAGCAAAAAAGGCGTTTCCACCTGTGCCAGTAAATCTGGTAAGTCATTTTCCTGATATTGACACCCCGACTTCACTTTGGCGATAATCCCCTGATGCACAGCACCTTCCGTTTGATTATCCAGCCACTGACGATTTGCCAATTGGACAACTATCCCAATGTTTTCCAGTTCATTAATCAGAGGCATCAAACGACGATCTTCGCGCCCTTTCAGTACATAAACTTCTATAAAACGCTGAGGATCGCGCTCCAGTAAAGCTTTAACGGCATGAATACCGTAGATAATTTCACTCATAATCTTCTTATTTCACTGTTATACAGTACTGACTGATACTTTGAGCCTATCCATCAGGCTCTCTGTATTCAAGACACTAAAATATTCAGGCTACCTCGGAAGGAATAGCCCTTTGATTACTTCTCTGCACTTTTCTTAGCCCGTTTCGCTTTGAATTTAGAGGCAATTTTTTGTGTTTCGGCTGAAGGTTTTTTCTTATCTTTTTTCTTATTCCCTTTCGGCTTATCCGCAGGTTTCTTTTTACGGAAAGCACCATCAGGTTCAAAGCGAGTCTCTTTGCTATAACCACGCCCTTTCTTACCGTCCCTACGGCCAGGCTCTGCTTTTTTCAGCTTGTCACGCGTTGTTTTACCTGCATTCCGGGCTTTGCGGGTAGTGGAAAGCAATTTAAAATCAATATTACGCTCATCCATATGGACAGCTTCCACTCGGATTTCAACTTCATCCCCCAACCGGTAAGTTTGACCAGAAGATTCACCAATTAAACGCTGCCCCACATTATCAAAGCGATAATAATCATTATGCAGTGTGGAAACATGTACTAAGCCGTCGATAAACAGATCATTCAAGCGAACAAAGAAGCCGAAGCCTGTCACACTGGTGATAATTCCGGTAAAAATATTGCCCACCTGATCCTGCATGAAATCACACTTAAGCCAATCAGCAACATCTCTCGTCGCTTCATCTGCACGGCGCTCAGTCATAGAACAGTGTTCGCCCAGTTGCAGCATATGCTCCACATCGCTATGCCATCCACCGGTTGCTGTTCCGCACTGCTCAACAATACCTTCCTGTTTTGCCAACAGATATTTTATCGCCCGATGCAGTACCAAATCAGGATAGCGTCGGATAGGTGAAGTAAAGTGCGCATAAGAGTTTAATGACAGGCCAAAGTGACCTCGATTTTCCGGGTCATAAATTGCCTGTTTCATTGAACGCAGCAACATGGTTTGCAGTAATTCACGATCGGGACGTTCCGCCACTTGATGCATCAGTTGTGCATAATCCTTCGGCGTTGGCGTCATGCCACCCGGCAAAGTCAATCCCAATTCGCTAAAAACAGAACGCAGGTTAAGAATGCTTTCTTCTCTTGGTCGATCATGAATACGGTAAAGCACCGGTTCTCTGTTTTTCTCTACGAAACGCGCAGCAGCAATATTCGCCAGAATCATGCACTCTTCAATCAGTTTATGCGCGTCATTGCGAACAACTGGTTCAATCCGCTCAATTCGGCGTTCAGCATTAAAGATAAACTTCGCCTCTTCCGATTCAAAAGAGATCGCACCACGCTGCTCCCGGGCACTTTCCAATGCCTGATAAAGTTCATGTAAGTGCTCAATATGCTGAACCAAAGGCTTATATTGCTCACGCAACTCTTCATCTCCCTGCAACATACGCCATACTTTGGTATATGTCAGGCGGGCATGAGAATTCATGACTGCTTCATAAAATTTATAAGATGACAATTTTCCTTGAGCTGAAACTGTCATCTCACACACCATACAAAGACGATCAACCTGTGGGTTCAACGAACAAAGGCCATTGGAAAGCACCTCTGGCAACATAGGAACAACCTGAGACGGGAAGTAAACCGAGTTACTCCGGTTACAGGCTTCTGTATCCAATGCCGTTTGTGGGCGAACATAGTAACTGACATCAGCAATAGCAACCCATAAACGCCAACCACCGCTTCGCTTCCTCTCGCAATAAACGGCGTCATCAAAATCACGAGCATCTTCACCATCAATAGTCACCAATGGTAGAGCACGCAGATCAACACGGTCTTCTTTCGCAGATTCAGGCACCTGTTCATCCAGAGATGCCACCTGATTTTCCACTTGTGGTGGCCAATTGTGTGGAATTTCATGAGTACGCAAGGCAATTTCCACTGCCATATTCGTTCCCATGGTTTCACCCAACACTTCAACAATTTTACCAACCGCTTTTGTGCGGCGCGTTGGGCGTGCAGTTAATTCCACCACGACCACGTTCCCCATACGAGCACCACAACTCTCATCTCTCGGGATCAAGATATCGAAGCTCAAGCGACTGTCATCCGGTACGACAAACCCCATGTCAGAGTCAAGAAAATAACGGCCAACAATCTGACTGGTCTTAGGTACCAATACACGAACAATACGCGCTTCACTGCGCCCTTTACGATCTGAAGGCAATGGCTGCGCCAATACGACATCACCATGAATAGCCATTTTCAACTGCTCAGCAGAAAGATAAAAATCGTCTTTGTATCCTTCCACCCTTAGGAAACCATAACCATCCCTGTGACCAATAACGCTACCTTTTAATAAATCCAGTCTTTCTGGCAAGGCGTAACATTGACGGCGGGTGAAAACCAGTTGACCATCACGTTCCATTGCCCGCAAACGGCGACGTAATGCTTCAAGATCCTCATCATTGGTCAGATTCAGCTCTTGTGCCAGTTCCTGGCGACTTACAGGTACAGCACATTTAGAGATAATGTCTAAGATGTACTCACGGCTTGGAATAGGCGATTCATATTTTTCCGCTTCTCGTTTCTGAAAAGGATCTTGTGACATGGTAGTTGTTCCTCCGTTGTCATCAGCAAGCTGCTTACGCCATTTCTTCATTCGGTCAGAAGCAGCTTATAAAGGGGGATATTGCCTTCAACCATATCAGCTAAAGTATGCTTATCCAGTTCTTCTAAAAACTTCTCTATTGCCTGATTTAATACCATCTTCAGACGACATGCAGACGTAATATGGCAAGATTCCTGGCTACAGTTAACCAATGACAATGGTTCTAGCGCACGAACTACATCACCAATTCTGATATCTTTTGCCGGTTTACCCAGACGAATGCCGCCGTTTTTACCACGGACAGCGTCCACTAATCCTAAATGGCTCAATTGGTTAATGATCTTTACCATGTGGTTACGAGAAACACCATAAACATCAGTAACTTCAGAAATACTGGTCATCTGGCTTTGCGGTAAAGCAGCCATATAAATTAGCGCGCGCAAGCCATAATCTGTAAAACTCGTTAACTGCACATCAACCTCTGGATAATGAGATATAAGTTAATATATCCGAGAACAAACTGAAAAAATAAGTATTTGTTCAAATTATATACCATGAATTGGCCAAAATTCTGTTGATCTTCTGGTAGTTAAGCAAAAAAGGCCATAATAAATAGCAAAAAACCGGGCTGAAAAGCCCGGCTTTACCTAATTATCTCACATAATCAGGCATCAAACGGATCACGCAGAATCATTGTCTCTGAACGATCTGGACCTGTAGAAATAATATCAACAGGAACACCAGTAAGCTCTTCTACACGTTTGATATAGTCCAACGCTGCCAGAGGCAATTTGCTATGCTCTTTCACACCGAAAGTACTTTCGTCCCAGCCAGGCATTGTCTCATAAACGGGTTCAATACCTTCCCAATCATCTGCTGCCAAAGGGGTCGTTTCAACCACTCGGCCATCAGGCATACGGTAGCCAACACAAATTTTTACTTCTTTTAAGCCATCCAGCACGTCTAACTTGGTCATACAGAAACCTGACAGCGAGTTGATCTGTACCGCACGGCGGATAGCAATGATGTCCAGCCAACCGGTACGACGGCTACGGCCAGTAGTCGCACCAAACTCTTGACCCTTTTCACGCAGGTAGTTGCCAGTTTCATCAAACAACTCCGTTGGGAATGGGCCAGCACCTACACGGGTAGAATAAGCCTTAATGATCCCCAGAACATAATCAACATAGCATGGACCTAAACCGGAACCTGTTGCAACGCCACCAGCCGTAGTGTTGGAAGAGGTCACGTATGGATAGGTACCGTGGTCGATATCCAACAAAGTGCCTTGTGCTCCTTCGAACATAATCAATTCACCTTTCTGAGTTGCTTTGTACAGCAGGTCAGAAACGTCAACGACCATACTCGTCAGGATATCGGCAACAGCCATGATTTCGTCAAGAGTTTTTTGGTAATCAACCGCAGGTTCTTTGTAATAATGAACCAGTTGAAAGTTGTGATATTCGATAATTTCTTTTAGTTTAGCTGCGAATGCTTCTTTATCAAACAAGTCACCAACACGTAAGCCGCGACGTGCAACTTTGTCTTCATACGCAGGACCGATACCACGACCAGTCGTACCAATAGCTTTCGCACCACGGGCTTTCTCGCGGGCATTATCTAATGCAACATGGTATGGAAGAATAAGCGGACAAGCTTCTGAAATAAGCAGACGTTCGCGAACAGGAACACCACGGGACTCTAATGCGTTCATCTCTTTCATCAGTGCATCAGGCGCTAACACGACCCCGTTTGCAATGATGCTAATAACATTTTCACGCAAGATCCCGGATGGGATTAAGTGGAGAACGGTTTTTTCACCGTTAATAACCAGTGTATGACCAGCATTATGGCCACCTTGATAACGAACAACATACTTAGCTCGTTCAGTCAGCAAGTCGACGATCTTGCCCTTGCCCTCGTCACCCCATTGGGTGCCCAATACGACAACGTTCTTACCCATTTCAAAATTCACTCGGTTGCTTAAAAATGGATTCTAACATCTCATTCCACACCTTTCAGTAATTTTTATCACATCGGTTATCTTTGTTAACCACCTGACATGACAAGGCCCGCCTAATGCGGGCCTTACTTATAGATTCAAAAATCTATCAGCGCTGAACTGCACGTTTTTCAGGTGCCTTCATATAACGGAAGAAATCAGTATCTGGACTTAACACCAGAACATCTTTTCCATCTTCACTGAAGCTTTTCTCGTAAGCACGTAAACTACGGATAAAAGCATAGAAATCCGGGTCCTGACTGAATGCATCAGCAAACAGTTTAGCCGCCTCTGCATCACCGGAACCACGCAAAGTACGGGCTTCACGCTCCGCTTTTGCCAACGTTTCGGTGACCTGCTTATCCGCTGCTGCGCGCAATTTCTCTGCTTCTTCCAGGCCCTGAGAGCGATGACGACGAGCTACCGCTTCACGTTCCGCACGCATACGCTGGAAAATAGCTTCTGAAACTTCTAACGGCAGGTTGATCTGCTTGATTCGCACATCAACAACCTCAATACCCAGAGCTGCCATACTGTTCGGATTAATAGCCGATTGTTTACCCGCCGTTTCTTTCTCTACTCGAGCTACAGCAGATGCGATAGCATCATCCGCTTCACTGGTCGTTGCTACTTCACTGTCAGTGGTACCTTTATTCAACGCATCACGAACATCGGTAGTCAATTTGCCACGTGAATCAGTAACAATACCGCGAACATCCAAACGACCAATTTCAGAACGTAAACGGTCACTGAACTTACGTTTCAGCAAAACTTCAGCCTGAGAAATATCACCATTACCAGTAGCCAGATAATAACGGCTAAAATCGATAATGCGCCATTTCAGGTAAGAATCGACAATCAAGTCTTTGTTTTCACTGGTCAGGAACCGATCCGCCTGAATATCCATAGTTTGAATACGGGCATCAAGGGTTTTCACTGTTTCAATGAATGGCACTTTAAAATGAAAACCAGGTTCATACACAATCGGTTTATTTTCCGCATCACGGACAACCTTACTAAAACGTAGAACAATACCGCGCTGTCCTTCATGCACGACAAACACTGAGGTATATAAAACTACCAGTACAGCGACAATAATAACAATGAATGGCTTACGCATGATTATTGTCTCCCTACTCTAACAGTGTCATTACGCAGATTATCTGTCCGGTTCGAACTTAACGGTATTGTCGGACGAGTAACTCGTGGGCTGAGACCTGCTGAATTACCTGGCTGGCTTTCCACGCCCGTTTTACCTTTACCGCTGGCTGTATCGCTGCGGAACATTTGATCCAATGGCAGGACCATCAGATTATTATTATTCTCACTAGCAATAACCTTACGAGTATGACTCAGCACCTTTTCCATAGTCTCAATGTACAGACGCTCACGAGTAATTTCTGGGGCTGCTTTATATTCAGGCAACATTTTGGCAAAACTTGCTACCTCACCCTGTGCCTCCAATACCACTCGAGCTTTATAAGCTTTAGCATCTTCAATTAGCCGCTGAGCCTGACCATTTGCACGTGGCTGAACTTCATTAGCGTAAGCTTCCGCTTCACGAATGTATTGCTGTTCGTTTTCACGGGCGGCAATCGCATCGTCAAATGAAGCTTTTACTTCCTCTGGTGGACGGGCAGTCTGGAAGTTAACATCCAACAGAGTAATACCCATGTTGTATGGACGAATAGTTTCTTCCAGTACCCGTTGGGTATCGCTACGTACAATAGTACGACCTTCAGTCAGAATTTTATCCATGGTGTATTTACCTATCACACCACGCACTGCGCTGTCTGTTGCCTGACGCAAGCTGTTATCAGGGCTTGTTACGCTATAGAGATAAGCAGCTGGATTAGTCACACGGTATTGAACGTTCATTTCTACACGAACAACGTTCTCATCAGAAGTCAGCATCACACCAGATGCCGCCAGCTCACGAACAGACTCTACGTTAACTGGAACAACTTCATCAATGAACGTTGGTTTCCAGTTCAGACCTGGCTGCACAATATGGCTCAATTTGCCCAAACGGGTAACAACGCCACGTTCTGTTTCTTTAATCGTATAGAAACCACTAGCGGCCCAAATAACGACTATAGCAACAGCAGCAAGGCTCATAATACGCCCGCCAAATTTTGTTCCTTGGTCAGAACCATTACCGCCCTTATTCCCACCGAAACCACCAAGTTTACTACTCAGCTTACGGAACAGATCGTCGAGATCAGATGCCCCACGGTTTCGACCACCTTTGTTCCCGCCAGAGTTGCCGCTATTATTATTGCTGCTCCCCCACGGGTCGCGGTCCTGTCCGTTGTTCCCGGGCTGATTCCACGCCATGTTTTAGCTCCATTCTTTTATGATTGGTTTTTCAGGCTAAGAGCTGCTTGTAAACAAGCTAACTCTCAATCACACAAGTTTTCTGATATTCATCTGCCAGACAAATCAGACGATGTAATCAAGCAAATCCTGTTCTTGTTTGCACAGACGGCGCCAGTCAACAATCGGCATTCTCACTTCGATACCAACTTTGCCGCCCTCTTCTATCCACTCTTTCTCTATTGCCTGAAGTTGATAGAAGCGGCTGCGTAAACGGCCCGCCTCTGGCGGCAAGCGCAATTCGTAGTGTGCGATTTCACCCGAAAGGCGCTCCGTCAACGCTTGTAACAACAACGGGATACCTTCACCGGTTTGCGCAGACAACCAAACTCTGACCGGTAAGTTATCTTCGTTGCGATCAATACGCGGTGTAAAATCTCCCAACATATCAATCTTATTCATCACCAGCAGTACCGGAATTTCATGAGCGTCTATCTCTTCCAGTACGCTGTCAACTGCGGCAATATTTTCGTCTATACGACTATCCGCAGCATCAACGACATGCAGCAATAATGTTGCCTGCCGGGTTTCCTGCAATGTGGCTTTAAATGCCGCAACCAGATCATGAGGCAAATGACGGATAAAACCAACAGTATCAGCCAACACAGCAGTGCCAACATCATCAACTTCAATCCGCCGCAGCGTTGGGTCCAGAGTAGCAAATAATTGATCAGCCGCATAAACTTCAGCGGAAGTCATACGGTTAAACAAGCTCGATTTACCGGCATTGGTATATCCCACCAGTGAAATCGTCGGTATATCCGCTTTATTCCGCGCCTGACGCCCCTGCTCTCGCTGTTTCTCAACCCGGTTGAGACGGCTCAAAATCTGGCGAATTTTATCCCGCAATAAACGCCTATCCGTCTCAAGCTGAGTTTCCCCAGGCCCTCTTAGGCCAATCCCACCTTTCTGGCGTTCAAGGTGAGTCCATCCCCGAATAAGACGGGTAGAAAGATGGCGTAACTGCGCCAATTCTACCTGTAACTTCCCTTCGTGAGTCCGTGCCCGCTGGGCAAAAATATCTAGAATCACGCCGGTACGGTCGATCACCCGACATTGACAGAGCCGTTCAAGATTGCGCTCCTGTGCAGGACTGAGTGCATGATTAAACAACACAACATCAGCACCACTGGCCTGTACAGCCTCAGCAATCTCCTCAGCCTTACCTTCTCCGACAAAATATTTCGGATGAGGGGCTTTTCTACTCCCCGTGACAATCTGTACAGGAACTACACCAGCAGAAGTTACCAGTGATTCAAACTCACTGAGATTATCGGTGTCTTTATCCTGCGAGAAGAACACATGCACCACAACGGCTTGTTCACCGCCTTCATAACGCTCAAACAAAGGTGCGACCTCTCAGGCTGAGTCAAAAATTACAGGAAAAAACATAGGTAAAACCTCCCTACCTATGTTTTTCTTCATTCAGTCACTATTCTCAAGCTTATTCAGCGCCATCACTGTCCTGTTGTGCGGCTGGAGCTGAGGCTCCCCCGGAGTGATAATTACCTACACTGGCCCCTACACCTGTATTGCTACTGTGATGAGAAACCGGACGAGAAGGTACAACAGTAGAGATGGCATGTTTATAAACCATCTGGCTAACCGTATTTTTCAGTAAAATGACAAACTGGTCAAAAGATTCAATCTGACCCTGCAATTTGATGCCGTTGACCAAATAAATAGAAACCGGGACCCTTTCACGCCGTAATGCGTTCAGGAACGGATCTTGCAAAGATTGCCCCTTAGCCATTCTATATTTTCCTTATTTTGTTGTTTTTAACTAAGAACCTGGAGGTTCGAAAAAATGAACTACTCAAAAATTGCGCTTTGGTACTCATCAATTGTACACAATCAATAAACCTATGCACTAACAACCTGCATTACTGTGCTTAAAGCCTGTTCAGGTTGGGAACTATCCAACCAATGAACCGACTTCCAACCTCTGAGCCAAGTTATTTGACGCTTTGCCAACTGGCGCGTCGCACAAATACCGCGATAAACCATTTCATCATAGTCAATCTCGCCGGAAAGGTAGGACCACATCTGGCGATAACCAACACAACGAATAGAAGGTAAGTCCACATGCAGATCATTACGAGCATAAAGTGCTTTAGCTTCTTCTTCAAACCCTGATTCAAGCATTTGATGAAAACGCGCTTCAATACGTTGATGAAGGATCTCACGCTTTGCGGGAGCAATAGCAAATTGATGGACACGATAAGGAAGCTCTTCACCTGACAATTTAGTCAGTTCAGTAAGCGTTTTACCTGAAATAAGAAAAACTTCCAACGCCCGGGAAAGTCTTTGCGGATCATTCGGATGAATTCTTAATGCAGCCACAGGATCAATCTTCTGTAATTGTTGATGTAATATATCCCATCCTTGTTCTACCGCCTGTTGTTCTATCTGCGCCCGAATAACCGGATCAGCAGAAGGCAACGGTGATAAACCTTCAAGTAATGCTTTGAAATAGAGCATAGTTCCACCAACCAATAGAGGAATACGGCCGGAAGCTGTAATTTCTGCCATTTCTCTCAACGCGTCACGACGGAAATCAGCCGCAGAATAGGGTTGAGAAGGGTCCAAAATATCGATCAAACGATGAGGTGCCAATGTTTGCTCTTCCGCTGTCGGTTTAGCCGTGCCGATATTCATTCCATGATAAATCAGCGCAGAATCAACACTGATAAGTTCCACAGGAAGATGCTGGCGTAAAGCAATAGATAAGGCTGTTTTGCCAGAAGCCGTCGGGCCCATAACAAAGATTGCCGTCGGCAAATGTTGAGTTTTCTGATCACTCATGAGTAAGGGATGCCACCACTGCTTGTAAATCAATTAATTGTAATAACCCACCTGGCGGAGATTTCACCAGTTGTGGGCAAAGCCGCTCAACATCAGCCAACAACTGTACTGCCTGAGCAACATTCCACGTTTCATGCTCACTACCAATATGGCAAGCAAGCCAAGTTACAACCTGTTCTGCCGATACTGATGGCTGCTGTGCCAAGTAACCCAGCAACTGAGGAATTAATTTAGGCAAATTTTGCTGACGCAATGGTAACGATACCGCACGTAGTGTTGCTTTTCCATGAGATACAGATGCTTCAACACCAAAAGAGCCTAATAAGTCACTATAACGATTTAAAGCACCAGCTTCTTCTTTACTGAGAGAAAGTTTTAGCGGTATCAAAAGTGGCTGTGATTTCAGTCCTTGCTCCGTTGGTGTTAACTGTACTTGTTTTAACCAACGTTCAGCAACTGGTAAGGATAACAAGCCAATGCCTAATGGAGATTCAATCAGAGCATAACATGGCGGATATATGCTTAACACTTTACCAAAACTATGGCTGTTATTTCTAACCGAAACAGGAGCAGAAGTCACCTTTTCCGCCATAACAGGAACGGTTCTTGCCGGAAACAACTCTCTTTTCTCTTCAGTCTCCGGTGCAGATTGCATCATCTTTTGATACAACTCACCCTGACGTTTCTGATAAACGTTCCCATGATACTGGTAGTTTTCACCACTACGAGAAAAACCCGAGCTCCCCTTACCTGACGGAGCTTCTTTTGGTAATGAAGTTGCCACAGATGCAGCGTTATTCTGCCGGGAAAAATGATTTTCTCCCGCTGATGGGCGGTTTTCCGGCTCCCAAACCGGTGCAGGCTCACAGCATGCCATATCCAGTTCAGCACTGCCGCTGCGTTGTTTTAATACGGCTGTCACACCCTGATAAATAAAATCATGTACCAAACGGGCTTGATGGAAACGAACTTCATGCTTTGCCGGATGCACATTAACATCCACCTGATGCGGATCAACTTCCAGATACAAAACATAAGCCGGCTGTTGTTCTCCCCGTATCAAATCTTGATAAGCTTGGCGAATAGCATGATTGATCAAGCGATCACGCATCATGCGTCCATTCACATAACAGTACTGAATATCTCCACTCGCAGTAGCATTCATTGGGTCAGCAACCCACCCTTTGATAGATAAATCTCCGTGTTGCCACGAAAGAGAAAGCGCCTGCTGCATAAAAGCGGTACCACAAATAGAAGCCAACCGCCGTTCATGCTGGGATTCATCTTTTGCTGGCCGGTACTGGCGAACCAGTTTGCCGTTATGATGCAGATTGACTGATACATCCAGACGTGCCAACGCAATACGTCTGATAACTTCGTCAATATGACCAAATTCCGTTTTCTCTGTTCGAAGGAATTTGCGTCGTGCCGGTGTGTTATAAAACAAATCCAACACTTCGACAGTACTGCCCACCGGATGCGCAGCCGGCTTCACAGCCACTTCCATATCCCGCCCTTCAGCGTATGCTTGCCAGGCTTCATTCTGTTCTTCTGTACGAGAAGTTAATGTCAAACGCGATACTGAGCTGATACTGGCCAGCGCCTCTCCACGAAATCCCATACTAATAATAGCTTCCAGATCATCCAGTGTTGCAATCTTACTGGTGGCATGACGAGCCAGAGCCAGAGCAAGATCCTGGTGATTAATTCCACAGCCATTATCACGGACACGAATAAGCTTTACTCCACCGCGCTCAATTTCAATATCAATGCGGCTAGCTCCAGCATCAAGGCTATTCTCCACCAACTCTTTTACTACTGATGCAGGACGTTCTACTACTTCTCCTGCAGCAATTTGGTTTGCTAATTGAGGAGGTAAGATCTTGATCGCCATATTTTTAACCTTTACTTCCCAGCTGTTTTAGGTGCAGCCTGTAATGGATTTTCCAGAAAATAGTTACGCAATCCTCTGTGGATAGCACTTGCCAGCTTATCCTGAAAATCACTAGAACCAAGTAATGTTTCTTCAGCTGAGTTACTGATAAATCCTGTTTCTACCAAAATTGAAGGTATATCCGGTGAACGTAATACACCCAGACTAGCATGTTCTGGCAAACGTTTATGTAATGAACCAATTTTACGCAATTCGCTCAAAACCTGTACAGCAACATTATAACCCACCCGTTGAGAGTGACCGAATTGCAAATCCAACACAGCTTGGCTCAGATAAGGATCAGCCCCATTTGCCAATGCATCACCTGCCCCTCCCAATAACTCAGACTGTTTCTCATGCTGTTCAAGCCAATTACCCAATTCACTGTTTGCACGTTTGTTTGACAATACCCACACCGAGGCACCACGCGCACTGTGATTAGGTGCAGCATCCGCATGAATAGAAACCAGCATATTTGCACTATGCTTACGCGCAACCTCGGAACGACCAACGACAGAAATAAAATAGTCTCCGTTACGGGTCAGAACAGGTTTGAACATAGGATCATTGCGTAACAACATTTCAAGTTTACGCGCTACACTGATAGTAACGTTCTTCTCTTTCAGTCCACGCTGTCCAATTGCTCCAGGATCTTGCCCGCCATGGCCTGCATCAATAGCAACAACGACCTGCTGACGGCCTTTAGGTATTATTTGTGGAGCTGCCTTTTTTGTCGCAGGCAATTTATTGTTAGTAAGTAACGGCTTACTTGCTGCCACCTGTGAACTTTCTCTGAAAACAGGATTGCTAACAGACATGCCGGAAGCCCGTAAGGTAAAGATAACTCGATGTTCACTCCCCGATTTCTGCACTATAGAGTTGACTTTAACTTTATGATTTAGTTCAAGCACGATACGTTTTTTTTGTGGCACTGGTGATTGACTGGATCGGATTTTCCTCACTAAATCCTGTCCCGGCAAGCTCATTGGCAAGCCAATAATATTTCCAGACTGGTGGATATCTACGACTAAACGTTCCGGTGAATGTAGTGGGAAAAAACTATAATCAGGGCGACCACCTGAAAAAACCATGGTCACTTTAGATTCACTTCTACTATTACTGACGTGAATATTGGATAACGTTGCCGCTGTTGCTGTTGTCACCACTAAACTGCTCATCATGACAAATAACCAGCAAATCATCATAAAACGAATTTGCCATCTCTTTATCATTTTTGCGACTAAAGCACGCATCATACTCGGGTGATCTCTCATAAATATTTCAAATTATCTAACAGGCTCTCACCATATTCAGACAAAGCAATAAAATGCGCCTGCCGCCCCTCAGACTGGTAACTCAAATATAATTTAATATCTGCATCCGGTAACACGCCTTCTCCTTGCTGAGGCCATTCAACCAGACAAATAGCATCCTGATGAAAATAATCACGTATTCCCATAAATTCTAATTCTTCTGGATCAGCTAATCGGTAAAGATCGAAATGGTAAACCGGCCTAGGCGTTAAAGCATAAGGTTCAACCAAAGTATAAGTTGGGCTTTTTACATGTCCTTTATGACCCAAAGATTGTAAAAAACCACGACTAAATGTGGTCTTACCGGCACCTAAATCACCATACAAATAAATTACACTGCCACGATTACAGACAACCGCAACCGCACGCCCAAGAGAAACAGTCGCATCTTCATTTTGAAGTGACAAAACAAGTTCTTTCATCGAATAATATCTGCTGTTTTATTAACTCATCAGTTAAAACGATAACCCTAACACAGCCCTATTATCAACATCTAACGTCTTCTACTCAGTTTCATTACCAAACTCATTATTTTTAGCCTGCAACAGATCATGCTACACTGTGGCTCCTTGCAGCATAAACTAATTTCCACCATGGCAACTCCTCTCGACCTCAATCTCCTGACCACAAATATCAAACAATGGGGCCTCTCTCTTGGTTTCCAGCAAGTTGGCATTTGCGATACTAATTTATCAGTGGAAGAGCCAAAATTTCAGGAATGGCTGGATAAGCAGTATCACGGCGAGATGGCATGGATGGAGCGCCACGGTATGATGCGTACACGTCCTCATGAACTACTACCAGGGACATTGAGAGTTATCAGTGTAAGAATGAATTATCTTCCTGCCAGAGCCTCTTTTGCTAGCACGTTAAATGATCCCGAACTCGGCTATGTAAGCCGCTATGCCTTGGGAAGAGATTATCACAAACTACTACGCCAACGCCTGAAGAAATTGGGTGAACAAATTCAAGATTATTGCCATAATTTTGAATATCAGGGAATCCTTAATTTCCGGCCTTTTGTTGATTCAGCGCCGATAATGGAGCGTCCACTAGCCGCTAAAGCCGGATTAGGCTGGGTTGGCAAACACTCACTTATCCTTAATAAAGAAGCTGGCTCATGGTTTTTTCTTGGTGAGCTGCTGATTAATCTTCCCCTGCCTGTAGACGCTCCACAAGAAGAACATTGTGGCCGCTGTGTGGCCTGTATGACAACCTGCCCAACAGGTGCGATTACCGCCCCTTATATCATTGATGCCCGCCGTTGTATTTCCTATCTCTCGATTGAACTGGAAGGTGTTATTCCTGAAGAATTACGCCCACTAATGGGAAACCGCATTTATGGTTGTGATGACTGTCAGATTATCTGCCCATGGAACCGCTTTTCTCAGTTGACAGATGAAGATGATTTCAGTCCACGAGCAGCACTACATGCACCGAAGTTATTGGATTTATTTAATTGGAGTGAAGAAAAATTCCTTCGGATAACGGAAGGTTCCGCAATCCGCCGTATTGGTCATTTACGCTGGTTACGTAACATTATTGTTGCTTTAGGAAACGCGCCATATCAAGACGATATCGTTCTATCTCTACAACAGAAATTAGGATTAAACACCATGCTTGATGAACACATTCATTGGGCTATTGAACAACAAATGACTCGCCGCAAAGCTAACATTATCAATGTACAGACTTCACAACAAAAACGGCTTATTAAAGCGATAATCAAGGGCCTGCCCAGAGACGCTTAATTATTAGCCATTTATCTAATATACAAAAGAGTCAGATAATTCTCCTGTGAATAAAATAAAAACCCCTTGCTGATCAATGTGCAAAAAAAGCGCAAGTGATCAATATGTCATTTCTTAACAAAGGAGCATTCCGAAAAATTATCAATAGGTTACAGAAGAAACATCTGTTTTATAAAATTTAGAATAAGAAAAATCTAAAGGAAACAGCCTGTGGATAAGTCTGTGTGATAATTTTAAGGTGTCGTACTTAGTTATCGGGCAATGACTTTCCACTCTGTGGATAAAAAACAGGAACCTGCACCGAACGGGATAGCCCCAAAATCGAATCAAAATAAGCGAGTATTGTCATTGAGGAAGAAACTTAGGACGAGAGGCAAACCTATCAAATCCCATATAACTCATTGATTAAAAAGATATTTTTATTACTAACAAGCAACGAAAGGAGTGCATTATGTACTACCTTGGAAAATTTGGCAAGCAGAAGTTGAAAAAATCTTTTGGAATTAAGCATAATACCCTTCCCTATACTCTCTACACCAAACAACAATAAACCAAAGTTAATTCCCTCCATTGACAACCTCTTGATATCAGCCCCATAGTAAAAGGGCTGACATTTGTTGTTCAAACTATCTCAGATACACAATTAGTAACTGTAAGTGAACGATACCTGCTCCTGCCCAGCTGGGCTGTGATAATATGAAGGTGTGCCGTTTGTCACCACATGCCGGATGATGACTCTAACGCCATTGTCAAACCGATAGTTGTTGAATACATCCGTACTTCCCGCCGAATTAAGCGCAACGGGAATGCAAAGAATCTCTGTCGAAGAGTAAGGTTGAGAATAACAGAGTTCCGCTCGTTCTCCAGTTGTAGTGGGATAGGACGAAGTCCTCCAGTTAACTGATGATAACTTTTTGGTTGCGTTCAATGTCCCAGAAGGGAAATCTGTCGATAACAATGAAAACTGACTAAGAGAAGAACCGGTACCCGTTGAGAACACCATTAGAATAGGTGGATTCACAGTCTTAACAATAGTGTGTGACACAGCTAATACAGGAGATACTGCCCCCAATAATACTAGGAAAAATAGTTTTTTCATTTCTTACCCCTATTGCTCTTTATTGAAATTAAGTTAGTTACTTTCGAACAAACAACCTTCAACCGAACAACATCTACCTGAAAAAACACAAAACTTCGGCGCACCTAATTTCCACCGAGAATACTCCATACACAACTTCCCGCTTCTTAGCTTATACGTGCGCCTTCAACTAATTATCAACGAAACGATCGATTCCGGCAAAACCTGAGCCATTAGCAACAAAATGACACCACCCGCGCTCATTCGTTGACGAGCACCCTAGAAATTAAAGAGGAAGTCGGACTCGCTACACGAAATTTTTTAGTCATCAATGTGATAAATGCTTTAGTAGCTGGTGACGATTGACGTTCATCAAACACAGCTAATCCAACGCGTCGTTTCACTTTTGGATTCAGAGCTTTCTTGACATAGCGAGCTTCGATAGTCAGCGGCAGAGATGACTCAGCAACAATCGTCACCGCATCCCCACGTGCAACCGTGGCCAAGGTGCTTAACAATTGAGACGTTCGATAACGAATATTGGGTTGCAACTTTGCTGATAAAAAAAGTCTGGAAACCAGTTCAGCCGATCCCGCTTCTGTCAACACGAATGGACCGATACACAGATCCTTCAACGTCACGGCATCTTCCAATGCCAAAGGATGATCTGTCGGCAGCAACGCCACCATCTGATCTTCAAGAATCGGATAGGTATCGAATTGATCTTCCGGTAGCGTCACGAATCCCACATCTACTCGCCTATCCATAAGCCATTGCACAACTTGCCTGTCAGGTCCCTCATCAACATGAATCTCAATACCGGGATAAAGCCTGCGATAGTCAGCTAGTACCTCTGGCAACAGTCGTAGAGATGAGGTTGGACCAAACGATCCGATCCGCAACGTCCCCCACTTCATTCCTCTTACATCAGATGCTTCTTGCTGCATAGTCTCCGCCAGACCAAGAATTGCCTGGGCTTTCCGAAGCAAACTTTCCCCTATATCTGTCAGTTCAATAATTCCTTGATATCGATGAAACAGCTCTACGCCAAGCTCCTGTTCAAGGACTCTGATGGCATGGGAAACCCCAGACTGAGAGATCTTGAGCTGAGCTGCTGCTAAGGTAAAGCCCTTCCGTTCGGCAACAACAGCAAAAATTTCGAGCTGAGTTAAAGTCATTATCTCCCCCTTGAGTAATCACTCATTTCCTCATGATCATACATCTGAATAAGTATATGCAATGCGGGTATAAAGCAATAGGCAAGGCATGCTCGCCAGCACTCAACAGAGTTTCCAAACCATAATTAATTAAAAAGGGGATTTTATGAGTTACCAATGGCCTCCAGACGGAATATCTTCCATATGGCCGGAGATCAACAGAACATTCTTATCTCTCCGTGGATTTTCAGACGAACTCATTCCAATGAATGAGACTCAGAGAACCTACAAAAAACTCCTGATGGGACTTGATGCAATCACCACTTGCGAAATGAAAGAACTTTATAGATTCAAAATCATATTAGCTCAAATGGACGAGCAAGAAATCTCTCGCCCTGAGCTTTGCCTTATCCATAAAGCATTCACTGCCTGGGTGAAATTTGATTACGAGAACGCGAGATCGCTTCTGACACAGCATATTCGAGCATACCCATCGGATATTGTTGCGATCTTCTTTATTCATATGCTTGATTTTTGTACAGGAAAAACAGCCAAACTGAAACCTCTTCTGCTTTATTGTGACGAATACATTCCTAAAACTTATTACCTCTATCCATACTATCTTTCCATAAAATCCTTCGTCCTTTGTGAAGATCAATGTCTTAATGATGCCTTAAAGATTGGTATTGAATCTGTTAAATTAATGCCAAACAACATATATGGCATTCATGCTGTCGCACATGCCTTGCATGAGCTAGGTCGCTGGAAAGACCTTTGCCACTTCCTGACTGACTGCAAAGAGAATTGGATAACCAACGCAGGGATGCGAATGCATGTGTACTGGCATCTGGCTATTGCTTACGAACGATCCAATGAAATCACACTGGCGCTGCAAGCTTTTGATGAATTATATGCGCTAAAAGACAATCCATTCGCCAAACAAGACCTGGACGCCGTAGGATTCTTATGGCGGCTCAGACTCAAATCTGCTGACACCAAGTTCCAACCAATATGGGAGCACCTTGCCATCCTTTGGACAGGAAGCATCAGCGCATCCACATCTTACTTCCACAAGATCCATGCAGCATTAGCTTTTTCTGCAACAAACCAGTCTTTTCTTATCGAGAAGCTAATCGCAGAAAGTGATGGATTTGGCATCGAACCAGACACACATTCCACAGGTATAGACGTCCTTAAAGCGATCTTACTATTCACAGCTAAACACTACGAGGAGTGTCTAAACAAACTCTACCTCAGCCATGAGAAGTGGCCATTATTAGGAGGTAGCCGTGCTCAACGTGAAATATTGGACCAGACCATGGAATACGCTGCCTTAAAAGCATCTCCCATCATATAAATTTCGACACTGACAAACATGAAAAGCAATCACACATTAACGCAGTCGGTCAACAACCATTCAACCTATATCAAGCTGTCTCTTGTCGCTATTATCTGGGGCGGGACATTTGTTGCAGGTCGATATATTTCTGCCGAAACGCCCCCTTTACTCTCAGCGAGCCTGAGATTCATTCTTGCGGCCATGACACTAATCATCTTCCTTATTCTATCGGGAAAAATGTTCGTCAAGATTAATCGACATCAGCTATTGAAAATCATTGGGCTTGGCTTCTGCGGGATATACACCTACAGCCTTTTCTTCTTTTATGGTCTGCATCACACCACCGCATCCAGAGCTTCACTTATCGTAGCGCTGAATCCAGCAATAATGGCGATTTTTTCATATTTCTTTTATAAGGAAAGGCTATCGCCATTAAAAGCACTGGGAATTACGCTTTGCCTGCTTGGTGCAATGATCGTGATCCTCAGTAAAGCACCGCAATTTACTGTTGGAAAAGGGAGCAACTGGTTAGGTGACGCGTTGATCTTCGGCTGTGTTTTAAGCTGGGTTGCTTATAGTGTCTTCTGCAAGAACATCGTAAACCAAATTGGCCCACTACACACAGTGACATACTCCATTCTGGCGGGAGCAATCATGCTGACAGCAACTGCCATTTTCACCGAGCAAATGAATTTATCGGCAATACATGCATTATCCATTACCGATCTCTACAGCGTACTTTATCTTGGCGTAGTGGGTTCAGCAGTAGCCTACATCTGGTATTACGACGGAATCCAAAGAATTGGTTCCACTCGCTCTGGCGTATTCATTGCGCTTAATCCTTTCACTGCGGTATTGCTTGGCGCAGTACTATTAAATGAAGGATTAACGTTCCCAATGTGCGTCGGAGGTGCCCTCGTTATTGGCGGTATCCTGATCTGCAATAAGACATCAACCGAGAAGAAACTTATTCCACCCAAATCTAAACCTAGGATCGGCCATATAGTGAAAACAAAGAATTACAAAAAATAAGCCAGAATCTTACCCTATCGACGCTTTGGTACAGAACAAAAGCGTCGATCTTACAAAGACTGATAGCAAACCTGATTTCTGGACTTAAAAACCGTGAATGTAAGAAACTTCAACGGACATTTGCATATCAAAAATTGGAACGGAGCAATGCAATGTACAACCTCTCTCTAACAAACTCCAAAATAATAATTTTTCCTACATTACCTTATGTCAATAGACTTGTTTGTTCCACTTTTCCAGAATCGGCATTTGCTTAATTGATTAAGTCATTTTATAATCAATTAATTGACTTTTTATAGTCTATATTTAGTCTTTTTTGATATGAGGGATTCTATGCGTTATTCAGAACAGATTAAGCCCATTAGTTACCTAAAAGCCAATGCAGCTACGGTGATGACGACACTCGCTGAGTCCCGCTCACCGATGATTATTACGCAAAATGGCGAGGCAAAAGCGGTGATTCAAGATATCGCCTCTTATGAGCAGACTCAGGAAACTATAGCGTTGTTAAAGATTTTAGCTTTAGGACAACAACAAGTTAAAGCAGGTGAAGTCACACCAGTAAAGGATGTGGTTCAACGTTTAAAGAACAAGAAGAAGTTCTCCTAATGCCATATCATATAGCGCTGACTAAAAATGCCGAAGCGGATTTAGAGGATATTTACGATTACATTGTCGAAAATGACAGTTCAGAGAAAGCCGATTATGTATTGGATCAGTTGCTGAAAACAGCAGACAGTCTGGCTAACTTTCCTGAAAAAGGCAATTATCCCAAGGAGTTGCAGGAGTTAGGGATTCGTGACTTCCGCCAAACATTTTTTAAACCTTACCGGGTCATTTATCAAATCACAGATCAACAGGTGGTCATTTTTGTGATTGCCGATGGTCGACGGGATATGCAAACCCTGCTTACGCATCGGTTGCTAAGTGTATCTGCATGATTAAGGAAGGATTGGAGCGGGAAACGAGATTCGAACTCGCGACCCCGACCTTGGCAAGGTCGTGCTCTACCAACTGAGCTATTCCCGCATTACTGACTGGCTGGTGATAACTTGAGACAAGACATTAATCTCACGATATCGATTTCAGGCTTGAACTTGGAGCGGGAAACGAGACTCGAACTCGCGACCCCAACCTTGGCAAGGTTGTGCTCTACCAACTGAGCTATTCCCGCGTCACTGATGGGCTAATGACAGCCTGAAACAACATACTAACGTCTAAATTTGGAGCGGGAAACGAGATTCGAACTCGCGACCCCGACCTTGGCAAGGTCGTGCTCTACCAACTGAGCTATTCCCGCAATCTTTTTTAGTATGCCATCATACCTTATGAAATTCTTCATCGGTACGGGGAGCGCATTATACGAGAAATCCTTGCGCTCGCAAGCCCTTCAACACAAAAAAATAAACTTTTCGGTTAAATGGTGATTTAAACACCAATGCGGATTAATTAATCATCATACCGGGCTTGCATTATCATACCAGCAAAGGACAAAAATCAAACGTTCTTGTTACGATTGAATAAAATGTTCCCGATAATAAGCCAATTCAGCAACTGATTCGCGGATATCATCCAGTGCCTGATGAGTATTTTGTTTTTTAAATCCAGTCAGGATCTCTGGCTTCCAGCGACGGGCTAACTCTTTCAATGTGCTGACATCCAGATAACGGTAGTGGAAATAGGCTTCCAATTCTGGCATATAACAGAACAGGAAACGGCGGTCCTGACCAACACTATTACCACAAATGGGTGAAACACCCGCCGGAACCCATTTTTCCAGAAATTCAATCGTCGCCTTCTCGGCGCCACGCGCATCAATTTTGCTTGCTTTAACACGTTCAACTAACCCACTGCCAGTATGAGTACGCACGTTCCATTCATCCATCAGAGCAAGTTGTTCATCAGACTGATGAATCGCAATGACAGGTCCCTCAGCCAAGATATTCAAATTTGCATCAGTGACAATTGTCGCAATTTCAATAATGCGATCCCGCTCTGGATCTAAACCCGTCATTTCCAAATCTATCCAGATAAGATTGTGCTCACTTTTTGACATGTTATATCCTAGGTTAGAGAGATAATTCTCATTAATGGTGTATCATAACGCTTTTAAGAAATAGCAGCGATAAATGTGGAACAAGTGAGGTTTGGTGGCTAAACATAAACTATCCAAAGGCCAACAACGGCGGGTACAGGCAAATCATCAGCGCAGACTGAAAACACAGGATAATAAACCTGAAATGGATGACAGCCAGTTAGGTGAACCCCAAGAAGGTCTGGTCATTAGCCGTTTCGGTCAACATGCTGACGTAGAGGCAAAAAACGGTTCTATACAACGCTGTAATATCCGCAGAACTATTCGTTCACTGGTAACCGGTGATCAAGTGGTATGGCGTCCTTCACTACAAACACAAACGGATGTTAAAGTGAATGGCATTGTTGAAGCGGTTCACGAGCGTATTTCCGTACTTACACGCCCTGATTACTATGATGGCATCAAACCTATTGCCGCCAATATTGACCAAATAGTCATCGTTTCGGCAATTCTTCCTGAGCTTTCACTCAATATTATCGATCGTTACCTTGTTGCCTGTGAAACACTGGGTATCGAGCCATTGATTGTACTGAATAAAATCGATCTACTGGACGAAGAAAGCCGTGAGTGGGTCAGCGAAGTGATGTCTACATACCATAATATTGGTTACCGAGTATTACAGCTATCAAGCCATACTGGTGAAGGTATGGAAGAGTTGGTAAAAATGCTCGCTGGCAGAATCAGTATTTTTGCTGGTCAGTCCGGTGTGGGTAAATCAAGCTTACTCAATACACTCCTGCCGGAAGATGAAGAAGAAATATTGGTCAATCAGGTTTCCGATGTTTCTGGTTTGGGTCAGCACACGACGACGGCATCCCGCCTTTATCATTTTCCACATGGCGGTGATGTTATTGATTCTCCCGGTGTACGGGAATTTGGGCTATGGCATTTAACACCAGAACAAGTCACTCAAGGTTTTGTGGAATTCCGTGATTATCTGGGAAGCTGTAGATTCCGTGATTGTAAACATCGGGATGACCCAGAGTGTGCGTTACGAAAAGCGGTAGAAAATAATGAAATAGCTGAAGAGCGTTTTGAGAATTATCACCGTATTCTCGACAGCATGGACCAAATTAAACCACGCAAGACATTTACAAACAACAATAGCTAACTGACATCAAATAAAAGGGCAGGTACAATAGCACCCTTTTGTCTAATTTGCCGATAATAAAATCCAAGAGGTTGACGTGCTGGATAACATTAAAATCAGGTTGCATTATTTACTCCCTAAACAGGGAATTACTAATCTGGCAGGCTGGTTTGCAAACAAAAAGGCTGGCTGGCTCACCCAACTAGCAATCAAGGCGTTTGCCCGTGTTTATAAAGTGAATATGAATGAAGCGAAAGCGCCTGAATTTTCAGCCTATACTACATTCAATGAATTCTTTATCCGTCCGTTAAAAGATGGTATTCGCCCGATTGTCAGCGAAGAACATCAATTAGCGCAACCTGCTGATGGTATCATTAGTCAGTTAGGTAATATCCAATCAGACCAAATTCTCCAGGCCAAAGGTCACCACTATACACTTGAAGCCTTGCTAGCCGGAAATTACCAGTTAGCAGAAATATTCCGTGATGGGCAGTTTGTAACTACTTACTTATCACCTAAAGATTATCACCGTGTGCATATGCCTTGTGATGGATTGCTAAAAGAGATGATCTATGTTCCAGGTGATCTATTCTCTGTAAATCCACTGACTGCCGCCAACGTGCCAAATCTGTTCGCTCGTAATGAAAGAGTTATCTGCCTGTTTGATACTCACTTTGGACCAATGATACAGATTCTGGTTGGTGCAACCATCGTCGGCAGTATTGAGCTGACTTGGTGTGGTACAGTGACACCACCACGGGAAGGCATCATAAAACGTTGGACTTACCCTGAAGCCGGTGCAACTGGCGCGATTTCTTTCAAGAAAGGCGAAGAAATGGGGCGTTTCAAATTAGGTTCTACCGTTATTAACCTGTTTGCACCAAATCAGGTACAGTTAGCCGGGAACTTAAGCAGTGGCTCAACAACCTGTATGGGTGAACTGTTAGCCCAAGCTATCATACCTAACAAACCCACTGACAACATAAGCTAATCCCCTTCCAAGGAGAGCCCTCTATCGTGCGCCTGATTATCTTATTGCTTAGCCTGCTCATTATTGGTCCGGCTTTTGCTGCTATTCAGCTTGATGAAAACCAGCTCAAACAAGAACTGCAACAAATTGAATCCAGCAAAAATCCGCAGGATGCAGAAGTTGCTCAGGCGCTGCAAGGCGCTCTCAGTTGGATTGCCGATACTAAATCTGCTAATGACAGAATGCAAAAGTATCAGACTGCCATCGATGATTTCCCTAAAATAACTAAAGAACTTCGTCAAAAATTACTCTCTGAAAGTGATACTCCCCGTCCAATTCCTGCTAACCAACCCATCGCAAACATTGAGCAACAGATTATTCAGGTCAGTAGCCGGTTAATAGAACAAGGGGGACAATTACAGCAAGAGCAGGATAAAGGACGGGAAATCAGCGACTCTCTGGTACTATTACCACAACAACAATCAGAAGCGCGACGCCTGCTAACTGAAGCATCCTCTCGCCTGCAATCATTAGGAACACCATCCACTCCATTAGGAGAGGCTCAATTTGCCTTTGCTCAAGCCGAAGTTAATGCCCACAAAGCGACAGTCAATGAACTCGAAATAGCTCAACTTTCTGCTAATAATCGGCAGGAAATTTCCCGTATGCGGGTTGAGCTATTCAAAAAGCGGTATCATCGACTTGATCTTGAGCTTCAACAACTCCGCAGTCAACTCAATGCACAACGCCAGCAAAAAGCAGAATTAGCACTGGAACATACAGAGATGCTGGCAGAACAAAGTGATCAACTACCCAAATTTCTGCTTGATGAATTACAACTAAACCGAAATTTATCTCAGGAGCTCAATCAGCAAGCCCAACGAATGAACATCATAGGCTCAAAACAACGCCAGGCAGCCAGTGATATTATTCAGGTTCGGCAGGCATTGAGTACCATTCGAGAACAAGCACAATGGCTTGGTGGCTCCACAACGCTTGGAGAAGCACTCCGAACCCAGCTTGCCCGCTTGCCTGACATGTCTAAACCCCAACAACTTGATCGGAACATTATCAAATTCAGAGTCGATCGACTGAAATACGAAGATATGCTGGAGCGATTACAAAAAGAAGCAAAACCAGCGCTGGGAAATAACACTGCACTGACAATCGAACAAGAACGGATTTACGACTCCCTTATCCGCACCCGTAAAGAATTACTTAATTCATTATTGTCTGGTTATGACAGTGAAATTCTTGAACTGACCAAACTCAAAGTGGCGACCAACCAGTTAAATGATGCACTGACAGAAGTAAAAGAAGCCACACACCGCTACCTATTCTGGGTCGCAGATGTTAATCCAGTTTCTCTCGATTACCCTATCAGTGTTGTGCATGATCTCACCCGTTTATTATCTCTGGATACTTTCTCTCAGTTAAGCGGCGCCCTGATAGTCATGCTGACCACTCAAGATACATTGTTATATCTGCTTGGAACACTATTTCTTGTCATATTCAGTGTCAGTTCTCTCCGCCATTACCACGCATTTCTTGAACGCTCGAGTAATCGCATTGGCAAAGTAACATATGATCACTTTTCCCTCACTTTACGCACTGTGTTCTGGTCGATTATTGTTGCTCTACCTTTGCCAATGCTCTGGTCCGCGGTTGGCTACGGGTTACAAAGCGCCTGGCAATACCCTATGGCAACCGCCATTGGTTATGGTGTCAGCGCGACAACTCCCGTCTTATGGATCTTTATATTAAGTGCCACTTTTGCACATCCAAACGGATTATTCATTGCTCATTTCCGCTGGCCAGAAGAGCGGGTCAAACGGGCACTACGATTCTACCAACTCTCTATCTTTGCTATTGTGCCATTAGTGATGGCATTGATAACTTTCGAACATTACAGTGATCGAGAATTCTCCTCCACACTTGGCAGGCTCTGCTTCCTGGTATTGTGTGTATCATTAAGCCTGATTACCAATAGCCTGAAACGAGCAAAAGTCCCACTTTATCTGGATAAAAACGGTTCTGGTGAAAACGTTATCAATACAGCTCTCTGGTGGATTTTACTCTCTGCTCCGATAATCGCGGCTCTAGCTTCCATCCTAGGATATTTCAATACATCACAAGCATTGCTGGGGCGTTTGGAGACCTCTGTTGCTATCTGGTTCTTCTTACTGGTTATCTACTATATTATCCGTCGCTGGATGTTAATTCAGCGACGCAAGATCGCCTTCGAACGGGCAAAACAGCGACGGGCAGAAATTCTGGCTCAACGTGCCAAAGGAGAAGATGATTCAACGGGGTCAAGCAGCATCGAAGGCGCCATTGAAGTTGACGAACCGATTATTGATTTGGATGCAATTAGTGCTCAATCATTGGGACTGATACGTTCAATTCTAACCATGTTTGCACTGGTTTCATTGATTTGGCTCTGGTCAGAACTCCATTCAGCTTTCTCATTCCTGGAAAACATCCGTTTGTGGGATGTCACCACCACAATGAACAATATAGAAACTATCCAGCCCATCACCATGGGTTCTGTATTGATTGCCATACTGGTCATTATTATCACAGCTCAATTGGTACGTAACCTGCCCGCACTACTTGAACTGGCCTTATTGCAGCATTTGGAACTGACTCCAGGTACTGGCTTTGCCATTACCACACTGACTAAATACACCATTACCTTAATCGGGAGCTTAGTAGGTTTCTCGCTGATTGGTATTGAATGGTCAAAACTGCAATGGCTTGTTGCTGCGCTAGGGGTTGGGCTTGGTTTTGGTTTACAAGAAATCTTCGCCAATATCATCTCTGGTCTGATGATCCTATTTGAAAAACCCATCCGTATTGGTGATACCGTCACCATCCGTAACCTGACCGGAAGCATCACAAAGATCAACACCCGGGCAACAACACTCTCAGATTGGGATAGAAAAGAGATTATTGTTCCCAACAAAGCATTTATCACTGAGCAGTTTATTAACTGGTCATTGTCTGACACGATCACCCGTGTCGTACTGACAATCCCTGCACCGACAGAAAATAACAGCGAAGAAGTCACCCAAATCCTGTTAACTGCGGCTAAGCGCTGCTCTCTGATCCTTGATAACCCTGCACCTGAGGTGTATCTGGTCGACCTACAGCATGGCATTCAGATATTTGAACTCCGAATTTATGCTGCTGAAATGGGGCACCGAATGCCTGTCCGCCATGAAGTCCACCAGCTTATTCTGCAAGAGTTTCATCAACATGGTATTACTCTGCCATTCCCGCCATTTCAGGCTAGCATTGATATAATTGGTCAAAATATCCGCAGCGCTACAACCAATATGTCAGGCCGAAATCCACCACGTCAACCGGGTAGTTTGTAAAAAAATGATGAAGCACTGAACACCCGTACTTGAATCAACCCGCTCTATTTCAGGCAGAATATTACCTTTTACCGCCATCCTATGCCTGAAATAGACTTTGCGAAGCAATCAGTGTCGCCCCACAAGAGGTTTTCATTCCCTCCAGAGCATAGGTTTGCCCATTAGAGCCGACTATGCCAGGCGTTCCTTCCACAATGGTTTGATTGCCACCACATTTTGGACAGGATACCGCATCCCCAACCCGAGCCGCTTTCTTCCCTGACACATCCAAATCGCCATCACCTGTCAGCACCTTGCCACCATGCGAAGTCGAATCTCCAACCAAAATAATGGAACGTAACATATTTCACCCTCTTAACTATTAATTGAATATTAATTTCAGCTTCCGACATCTGGCTATCAAGACGTCATCACTTCTTAATTAAGATTAAGGCAAACCTCCCCCAATCAAATTCATCAAAATAAACTACACAATCAAGTTACCGGAACACCTATAAAATTTACATCACCAACTGTTTTAAACCACAATTTTCATACATTAAAACAATCAACCTTGATATTCATCAGATTGAAATATAAATTTACATTAATTGTTGATCACAAAAGAGACAAGCATAAGTATGAAAAATTTTGAAGACTTCTATCGGGAAGCACTTTCACAAATAAAGCATGATATGCAGAACGCGGCACAAGAGCATCCACACCTTGCCCCATTTACCGCCGAATCGGGTGATCCTGATATTCTCCGATTACTGGAAGGGTTCGCGCTGATGACTGCCGGAATTCAGCAGAAAATTCATGATGGTTTCCCTGAAGTGATTAATCCTCTTTTACGAAAGGTCTGGCCGATACCGCTACATCCTATTCCTTCAACCAGTGTTATTCAGTTAGATATTCAACCTGGCAGCATAACTGAAGCCACACATATTGCCAAAGGCAGTGAAATTTCCGCCATACAGCATAACCAGACCATGACGTTCAGAACCACCCAGGATGTCAGCATTGAGCCGGTCACTCTGCTTCATAAAACTCTGGCGCACAACGAAAACAAAAGCCTTATATCACTGACCTTTCAATATCATGGGCAAACCCGCAACTGGAAGACAGGAAAAATCATGCTTTTTCTGGGAGCAGATCAAAAACTGGCGTCTTTGCTGACGAAATACACCGATCAATCGCTAAATAACACGTATCTAAAAACATCCCTTGAAGAGAAAAACATGTGTCTGGCTATCGAGATCGCTCCACGTCTGAAGGAAAATCTTGTATTGCCGAGACCACATGACTATTTCTGGCCGTTACAGGCACTATACGAATACCTTTATCTCCCACATGTTAATGACTTTATGTCATTTGACTTATCAGAGGAAATCTCTCAGCTCCGTTTGGGGGATGACAAGCAATTTACCCTCATTTTAGAATTCGACAGCAACATTCCTATAGAGGATATTACCCCCGCATTTATTCCCCACTGCGTACCTGTTATCAATCTGGTGTCGGCAAGAACAAAACCGATAGTATTTGAAAAGGGCAAATCGCGTTACGTATTGCCGGCAGATGAAATCTTTAGTCTTGACAGTGTTAAACTCAAATACGAACCTGAGGCAATATCGGGCGGAACTGACCACCGGGTTCCCCTTATCGACAGTGCGCAACTGGCAACTCACCATTTCGCCGAGCCGAGTGACAGAATATTACTTTTTAACCCTATACGGGAAGCAGTGCCATTTGGTGGCAGTCAAATTAATCTCACCTTTTACGATCATCAGGCAAAACCCGTAACGGAACACGATTACCGCGACTTTTACTGCCAATATCAGCGATTTCATCAGCAAGCACGGACACTGGGCATCGGGCAAATCTGCATACCCAGTGAACAGATACCCAGCCATATTCAGGTCAGGAATATCGTGGCCGCTTCAAAAGATTTTCCTGCCATCGTAGACAGTCATCAACATTGGCCGATACTCTCCTTGCTGTCTCTCGGGCCATTTTTTTTCAGTCATATTGACATGGTCAAATCGCTGGTCAAACAACTTGATACCTTTGCCCATCTGGACGCCCCACGTAGTCGGCATATTCAGCGTATGGCCGACGGCCTCAGTCGTATCCGCACCGTTCCATACGACTATCTGGTCAAAGGTATCCCCGTGCGAGGCCAGGAAATCACGCTGCATATGACCCCCGAACATTATGAACATGAAGGAGAAATGTATGCTTTTGCCAAAACATTACACACCGCTTTCTCCCTCTGCCTGGTTGAAACCAGCTTTCACAAATTAACCGTCATCAATAACGACACCAATGAAAACTGGGAATTTTACAACATGCCTGGGCATCAGAAGCTCATGTAACTTAAGGAAACATCATGAAAACCGGACTCTGCTTTTCCTGCACTATCGGCAACCTGGCACCTAAAACGTTTGCGGTCGTTGATTTTACGTTAGATGAGGCGCTTTCATCGTTATTTACCTTATCCCTGACATTGGCGGCCCCGCGTTCAGATATTGATACGGATACACTTCTGCTCCAAACCGCACGGTTCACCGTCACTCGTAACGACATTCTACAACGTGAAGTGAAAGGGGTAATTGAAAGTGCAGTTGTTGGGACCACCAACCGGCATCAAACCCAGTATCATCTGACCATCAGACCAGAAATGTGGCTTCTGACCCTCGACCAAGACAGCCGTATCTATCACCAGACCAGCATTCCCGACATCTTGCAGCAAATCCTGCAACAAAAAAAACTCCGGGCTAATATGCATTTAAATCACGTACATTCAGTGCGGGAATACGTCACCATGAAAAGGGAATCCTCCTATGATTTCTTTACCCGCCTCGCGGCTGAAGAGGGGATTTTCTTCTGGTTCGCCGATGACGGGCTCTATGTGAGTGATAGCCACTTAAATATGAGAGCGCCTGATACGTTGATGTATAACCCGGATGTCACCAGTGCAATAGAAGAAAATGTTATCTACAAATGGTTACTTGGCTCCCACATGCGCCCCGAATCTATCGCCCAGAAAGACCGGAATTATCACAACCCCAATTATGCTTTACAGCATAACGCAACGGATTTTGCGGCAGAGAGCAACACACCCTTTCGTATTTTCGAAAGTTACGGGCGTTTTCTGAAAGATAAAGAGGGCATGCCCTTTACTCAATACAGGCTGGAAGCTTTGCGGGCTGACAGCAAATCAGGGCAAGCGGCCAGTAATTGTATTCGATTAATGCCGGGCAGAATCTTCACATTAACTCACCACCCTATTGACACCATGAATGACCGCTGGCAAGTCATCTCCTCTCAACATAGCGGGCATGTCCCTGCTGTTTTAGGTGATGGCGGAACCGGCACTACGCTACATTCACAGACCCAATTTATTCCAGGCCGTAACGACTGGCGTCCCCTCTACCGTTATAAGCCCCTGGCTGATGGAGATGAAGTTGCCACCGTTGTCGGCCCCGACACAGAAGAAATCTATGTCAATAAAGATGGCGCGGTTCGTGTTCACTTCCACTGGAACCGGTATGATGCCCCCAACGATCAAGCGTCTTGCTGGGTTCGGGTGGCACAAGGTTGGAATGGTAACGGATTTGGCTTTCTGGCGACACCGCGAGTCGGTCAGGAAGTGATTATTTCCTACCTCAACGGGGATATTGACCGTCCGATTATTACCGGATGCACGTACAACGGCCTTAACCGCCCACCGCTGAATTTACCGGCGGAAAAAACCCGTACTACGTTTAGAACCAAAACACATAAAGGTCATGGTTTTAACGAATTGCGTTTTGAGGACGAGAAAGGAAGCGAAGAAGTGTTTATTCATGCTCAGCAGGATATGAATACGCAGGTTCTGAATGATGAAACCCGTAATATCGGGAATAACCAGACACATCATATCAAACATGATGCCCATTTACGCATTGATAATGAGTACCGCGTACAGGCGGGCAATGATATTTCCCTATCTACGGGGCAAAAACTCCATATTAAGGCAGATGACGCCCTGTTAACTCAAAGCGGCAATGAAATTCACCTGAGTTCCGGCGCTAAAGTCGTGATTGATGCCAGCAGTGAACTGACCCTACAGGCCGCTGGGCACTTCCTTAAAATCGATGCGGGCGGTATTACCAGCAGTGCGGGCATTAACTTTGGCAGTGGATCACCCGGCAGCGGCTCAGGTTGGGGTGGCAAACTGCCGGATAGGCTAGATAAGCTGAAACAAGCGAGTGTCGTACAGGCAGAAAAAGCCTTGACGGCACCGTTGAAAGAAATTTGTCTGACCTGTCTGATAAAAGCAGAGCTGAATGGCACGGCAATGGTTATCAGGGGGCAATCATGACACCGGAATTACAGAAAAAATGGAGTGAATACAGAGAAATACATCCCGAAATGAAATGGTATGCCTTAGTCAGTGGCCTACAATATGAACGTCATTTTGCTGAGGAGATTAAGTATATCGCCGACACGAATAATCCCCTGTTCCGGCAATACCCGGATGCCAAAATTGCATTCGCGGGACCATGGTTGTTTGATATGGCTTATGCGAAATCATGGGAAGAAAAGTTATCTACGCTGGAAAAGGTTGCACCTTCGGTGTCCTGGCTACACACCACGCTGTCTTTGGACAAACTGACTCGTCACCTTGAAAACTACCTGAATGTTGAGCTGGAAATGGGAGAAACAGCATTGCTGCGTTTTTACGATCCCCGCATTTTGCATCAAATTCGGGATATTTTCAGCCCAGAGCAATTGGCGGCATTCACTGACGGTATTCATGAGTGGGTGTATTCATTTGATAATAATGATTATTTTGTAAAAGGAGCCTGACGATGATAAAACTCAGCAAGGAGCAGGTCGCTAAATTTATTGATGCGGAAGATGAGGCTTATGTGACCCAGATCCGACAACGTATTCTGGCTGAGCATAGTGAATCAGTCGAAAATGAAAGTGAACACAGCCTGCACAAGCGGTTAAAGAAAACTTATCTGGATTTGATTGTGATGAGGTTTAAAGATGAAGCTTTGATCCGCTCTTATTTATACTTCGTTGCATTTAACCGTGATTTTCACGGCTCATCAGAAATCCAGAACATGTTAAACGCGGGAGATAGCCCGGAACAACAATACCGTGATTATTTGCAGGTCATGGAGAATTTATTGAACAGGAGAAATTGATATGCCATTACCACTTCTTGCGCCAGCGGCTCCTGCTCTTTTAGCTGCCGCTGAATGGACTCTTGCTACCTGTGCAGCAGGATTAGTCGCCATTGGTGTGATGGAAAGCACCAAAGATAAAGAAGGTGAACAAGACAAGGCAAAAGCGGGTACACAAACAATTACGTCATCCCGTACCGAATGTGAAAAATGTCCGGCAATTGGGAAAGTGATGATGGTTTGGGAAAAGACCACATCGTATTCAGAAATAACCATTGCTTATCAAACAAAAATTGCCGGGACGATATACAACCCTGAATTAAACCTAATTGAAACCTGGTTATGCATGGATACAAGTTTTGATGGTTGGAAACCTGCAAAGTGCTTATTTCTTGAGGCTAAGGCGAATTACGATCAATTTTTTAAAAATGGGGAACCTAATGGTTTTTATCGTAAGGTAAAGTTAGGTAAGAAAAAACTGTCTGGACATGATAGCATGTTGAAGCAAGCCAGAAAACAAAACGAAGTATGTATCGCATTAAATAACATTCCAAAATCTCACTGGCATTTTCTACAACCTGTATCTTATTCATATTTTACAGAGGCTTTTGCTCCATATCTCAATATTAAAACTTTTAATACTATGATGTCTTAATAACCAGAATAACTTATAGGAGAATTGAAATATGTTCATTATACACCCAAGAATAAAATTATTTTATGATCTTAGAGAAGCCATCACACCGGAATTAGCATTAGCCGATACGTATCAGTTAATGAATCATATCAATAACCTCAGTAACAATTCAAGTGGTTGGCATTTACCTGGATATAGTGAAGAAGAAATGAGAGAAAATAACGTATTTAATGAAAATGGCATTACTGAGTATGCTTTAAAAGAATTCAGGGGGATTTATGAGGATGACGGAAGATCTATTATAGTGTCACTATTTGATAACCCTATAATTGATAATTATGAAAGTGTAAAATTAGAAAATAATATTACATATATTGGTCAGGATGATATTCATTCCAATCCTAATAGATTGGGGAAAACTAATATATCTATTGACCTTGCACTTGAAAAAGAAAAATTCAACCTTAAAAACTTTATCGGCTTTATTAAACATTTGGTTTCTCATAGATATTCTCCATTTATTATGACAGATACTAGAGGTTATAGATTAAATCAAAAACAAATTTTCCCAGACCGCCTAAGTGCTGGCTGGATGCTCTATTTACCAATAGAAATAGATCCAACTTTAGTTCCAATGGCGGAAGAAATAATACCTGTTTCTGATAAAAATGACAAAAAAGGCTCATTGATTATCACGACAAAAGATATTTTTGATATTGAAAACCAGGAGCATATCAATAAAGCCAATGATATTGAAATCTGCTTGCGGGATCTACAAATACTACCATTGATGACAGAGTTATAAATATGACAAATCGAGCCGTAATCCGATTAAACGACCTCACCGATCATGGTGGTCAAGTCATTACTGCCATTGATAATTACGTGTATCAAGGCGTGCCTGTTGCCGCTAAAGGTGATTTAGTCAGCTGCCCTAAATGCAAAGGGGTTTTCCCTATTGTAGAAGGGAGCAATGACTTAAAGCATCAGGGAAAACCTGTCGCATTAGAAGGTATGCATACGGCATGCGGCGCAAAACTGATTGTCAGTCAGAAAGATTTTCTCGCTTAATGAGACGACAATCATTTTGGCCTATTAGGACAACACTGACGCACTACGCTTGTCTTCTCCATTGTACCGGGCTAATACATGAATCCGGTAAAACGGAGAGCCGAGAAAAACACCGTGATTATTTACAGGTCATGGATAACTTATTGAACAGGAGAAATTAATATGCCATTACCACTCCTTGCGCCAACGGCTCCTGCTCTTTTAGCTGCCGCTGAATGGACTCTTGCTACCTGTGCAGCAGGATTAGTCGCCATTGGTGTGATGGAAAGCACCAAAGATAAAGAAGGTGAACAAGACAAGGCAAAAGCGGACACACAAACAATTACATCATCCCGTACTGAGTGTGAAAAATGTCCGGCTATCGGGAAAGTGATGATGGTTTGGGAAAAAACCACATCGTATTCAGAAATAACTCTTGCTTATCAAACAAAAATTGCCGGGACGATATACAACCCTGAATTAAACCTAATTGAAACCTGGTTATGCATGGACACAAATTTCGATGGTTGGAAACCTGCACAATGCTTATTTCTTGAGGCCAAAGCCAAATATGATCAATTTTTCAAAGATGGAATGCCTATAAGTTGGTGGAAAATAAGTAAAAGCGGGGATAGATCCATGACGACTCAAGTAGAAAAACAGCAAGAAGTATGCACTACATTAAATGGAATCCCAAATTCTCACTGGCATTTTATGCAACCTATAAGCTATGCCTATTATTTAGAGAAATTTTCTATTTATCCCAATATTAAAGTATTTCACACTATTTAACATCTAAGTAAAGGTGAAAAAAAATGACTACATTATCATTAAACATGAAATTATATACAGATTGGAAAGAACCATTAACTCCAACAATAGTTCTTACCGATTTATATAAAATCACACAACAAGTAGATATATTTTTTAGACTCCATAAAACTTGGTATTTACCAGGAGATACTCGTCAAGAATCTTTACAACATATTGCTTTTGATCAGCAAGGAGCAACAAAAGAAGCAATAAAAGAGTTTGAAGAAGATTATACAGAAGAAAATCCTATAGTTATTAAAGGGATTTGGGATGGTGAAGATGATGACCATTCATGTTCAATTTGTTATATGAATTATCGTCGAGATCGGTTAGGACAAACCCAAATAGATTTTCATATATCTATTGAAGAAAATGAATTTCAGCTATCACGATTAATCAACTTTATTAATTTTCTGATTTCTACTCATAATGCACCTTACATTATGGTAGAAAACAATACATATAGAATAAAAAGAAAACACGTTTTCCCAGATCGTTTAAGTGCTGGCTGGATGCTCTATTTACCAATAGAAATAGACCCGGCTTTAGTTCTAATGGCAGAAGAAATAATATCTATTTCTGATAAAAATGACAAAAAAGGTTCATTGATTATTACCACAAAAGATATCTTTGATATTGAAAACCAGAAGCATATCAATAAAGCCAATGATATTGAAATCTGCTTGCGGGATTTACAAATACTACCATTGATGACAGAGTTATAAATATGACAAATCGAGCCGTAATCCGATTAAACGACCTCACTGATCATGGTGATCAAGTCATTACTGCCATTGATAATTACGTGTATCTAGGCGTGCCTGCTGCCGCTAAAGGTGAATTAGAAGGTATGCATACGGCATGCAGAGCAAAACTGATTGTCAGTCAGAAAGATTTTCTCGCTTAATGAGACGACAATCATTTTGGCCTATTAGGACAACACTGACGCACTACGCTTGTCTTCTCCATTGTACCGGGCTAATACATTAATCCGGTAAAACGGAGAGCCGAGAAAAACACCGTGATTATTTACAGGTCATGGATAACTTGTTGAACAGGAGAAATTAATATGCCATTACCACTCCTTGCGCCAGCGGCTCCTGCTCTTTTAGCTGCCGCTGAATGGACACTGGCTGCTTGTGCAGCCGGATTAGCCGCCGTTGGTGTGATGGAAAGTACCAAAGGTAAAGAAGATGAACAAGACAAGGCAAAAGCGGACACACAAACAATTACATCATCCCGTACTGAGTGTGAAAAATGTCCGGCTATTGGGAAAGTGATGATAGTTTGGGAAAAAACCACATCGTATTCAGAAATAACTCTTGCTTATCAAACAAAAATTGCCGGGACGATATACAACCCTGAATTAAACCTAATTGAAACCTGGTTATGCATGGATACAAGTTTTGATGGTTGGAAACCTGCACAATGCTTATTTCTTGAGGCTAAAGCTAAGTATGACCAATTTTTTAAAAATGGAGAGCCTAAAAATTTCTATAAAGATGTAAAATTAAAAGGCGATATGTCTGGGCATGACAGTATGATTTATCAGGCTAAAAAACAAAATTTAGTATGTACAACTTTAAACAATGTACCGAAATCATATTGGCATTTTTTGCAACCTGTATCTTATGCATATTTCTCTAGAGCATTTACTAAGTTTAATAACATTAAAATATTTAATACTGTAATTTGATAGTTGTTTAATTATATTAATTTTGCTTTGCGTAAAAAGGTAAAGATATGACAACAATATACCCAAGAATAGAACTATTTCACGATCTAAACGAGAGCATAACACCTAAGGTGGCATTGAGTGATTTATATCCGGTGGTGCAGCAAGTAAATAAATTATCAAATAAGCAAAGTGGTTGGCATTTACCTGAGAATTCTTTGGAGGAGAGATTGCTGTACCGAGCATTTGATGAAAATGGACCTACTGAGTACGCATTAAAACATTTTGAAGCAACTTTTGATGAAAAGTTTAAACTTATTGTTAAATCTTTATCAGATGGAAATAATGAAGACAATAATAGTATTTTATATACAAGCGAAGATGAAATTCATAATAATCCTGTCCGGTTAGGGAAAACCAATATATCAATTAACATTAGTCTTAAAAAAGAAGATGTTAACTTTGAGAAGTTCATAGTATTCATTAAAAATTTAATATCTAATTGTAAATCTCCATTTGTTTTAGTAGATACAAGAGGTTACTCGTTAAAACAAAAACAAGTTTTTCCAGATAGAGCTTATGTCGGTTGGATGCTCTATTTACCAATTGAAATAGATCCGACTTTAGTTCCAATGGCAGAAGAAATAATATCTATTTCTGATAAAAATGACAAAAAAGGCTCATTGATTATCACGACAAAAGATATTTTTGATATTGAAAACCAGGAGCATATCAATAAAGCCAATGATATTGAAATCTGCTTGCGGGATCTACAAATACTACCATTGATGACAGAGTTATAAATATGACAAACAGAGCCGTAATCCGATTAAACGACCTCACCGATCATGGTGGTCAAGTCATTACTGCCATTGATAATTACGTGTATCAAGGCGTACCTGTTGCCGCGAAAGGTGATTTAGTAAACTGCCCTAAGTGCAAAGGAGTTTTCCCTATTGTGGAAGGGAGCAATGACTTAAAGCATCAGGGAAAACCTGTCGCATTAGAAGGTATGCATACAGCATGTGGTGCAAAACTGATTGCCAGCCAGAAGGATTTTCTCGCTTAATTACAGGAAAGCTATGAAATGGATGCCGACATGATTATCAAGAACATCAATGAATACCTGCACCTGAATGAACAATCGCGGATTGTTATTCTGCACGATCCGGTAGGCCGTCAACGGGATATCGCGGAAGCTTACTCCATCCTGAATCTGTGGCAACAGAGCTATCACGCTTCCAATATCTACCCATTAACCATTGGCTTCTATGTCGAAAAGCTCAAAGCGACGAAAAACCCGGAGCTGAAAAAGAAAATAGATGACAGTATCCATCAGGACCGCTGGAACAACGACTGGCCGAAACTGAAAGAAACCACCGAAGACTTTGAAGCGCGTCAGGCAAAGTTGATGAAACTGTTTGAAGCTTTCGCGGATAACCCGGACCTCAGTTATCAGGTCGGCGGGCTGAAAAATTACTTTCATTACTTCTTTTCATTGCAAGATAAAAAAGAGACGCTGGAAGAAGAGGACGCGCTGGAGTTTCAGTTTTTCAGTGAAATCCTCTCTGGTCTGCTTGGCAATCTGCAATCCTCCCTGCCCGGCCAACAGGTTTTGGCAAAGCTTGCCGCCAAAGCATCAGACAGTGACGGAGACGGTAACTTCTGGCGCACCATTACCACCGGGGTTATCGCCGTGCTGAATAACGACAAAGTAAAATCACCGATGCTTAAGAGCCAGTTTATTCGCGGAGTTGATAATATTTTGCAGGGTATGGGGACCTTTCTGGCCACCGTCTGCGCTAACCCCGATCAGGCGATTTCTCAGGGAGCAAATTATCTCCACCAGCTTCCCCAGAAAGCCATTGACCAGATAACCCAACAATTTGTCCCCGCCCTGTTATCTACGTTGGGTGTAGTGATTGAATCGGATGGCCGGGTGGCACTCAGTGAACAAAGCTATCAGGAAGTGCTCAAGCGACTGGAATCGAAAGCAAATCGTCACCTGCCAGATCCAGCGGTGCGGACACAGGCTATTGGGGAACGGATTATTAACTGGAGTAAACGCCTGGAATCACTTGGCAATAAACCGGTGATGACCCTGCCCGCGGTTAAAACCAGTGCAGACTCGCCGGTTCAGCTTTTTACCTTAGACGGAGCCGGTAAACCATCCATTGGCTTACTGTTTGACTCTTCACTGACTGGTGTCAGCCTATTTTTGAATGCGTTTACCCTATCGGACGTGCTCAAACAGACAGAATATGCCCGCAACAACCCGTTACAACCCGGCCCGACCTATATGAATCTGCTACGCTTTAGTACCGCGGTGATTGGTATGAGTGCTGATTTGGCTTCTATCAGCTCGACGCTGGCGAGCAAAGTGAACTCCCCGATAGTAAAAGCGCTGATGAATGGGATAAAAGTGCCCGCTATCAATGCGGCTATGGTCAGCCAGTTCTCCCGTGTTGCTGGTAGCATAGCGGGTTATTTAGGGGCGCTGGTTTCCTTCTATGATGCGAGTAACGCCTTTAAAGTGGGTAATAGTGTGGAAGGTTATAGCCAAGTAGCGATAGGGACAGGTACGATTATCCTAACAACAGTAGGATTAATATTCTTTGCCGCTGGCTCTGTCATGACAGCAGGCTTGCTAGCATGGCTGGCTGCGGGAATCAGTTTGCTTGTCGGTGGCAGTATTGGACAGGCCACCAGTGCTTGGTCAGATCTCGAAAAAGTGCTGAATAACTGTTTTTGGGGAGCTGGGAAAAAGTATAATTTTTGGGGAGGAAAAGGAAGACCTGACATATCTAGTCAATTCGAAATAGTCAGAGAAATGAATAATGACACACAAAATCATTTTGTTATCGAAAACCAGGAGTTTTTAAATCTGTTTATTCAGCCACAACTGAAAATACATCAGGGTTTGGTGTCACGACCTATTGTTTTACCCTGCCTGCTTTTCAGATGGGTCTCTCAGATATTCGCGGGATCTTTGTGACTCCATTCAGAACTCCCCACTACTGGGAAGGAAAAATAGATTATGTTGAAATTAACCACCGCAAATATATTCCTGATACCTTCCGTAGTACCAAATTCAGGGAAGCTAAGGAGCAGGCCAAACTTACCTTGAATGGCGATACGGCAACGCTGGAAGTAGTCATCGCAGAAACAATGGGCGTTTATCCCCGCAGTAGCGAACTGTACTGGTATTATGAGCAATCAGAAAATGTCATTGCCCCTATGCGTTATATCTTGGGAGAAAAACCCACAGCAGAAAATACCATTAAAGGCAGTTTTGACGGAGAGCGTATATTATGAAGCAACGACTCAAAAATCTACTCAAAAAATGGTTTTCCACTATTCATCCACTGCCAGCCAAACGGCTGGCACGCTGGGAAAAAGAACTTCTGACAGCGCCACCGGATATTAAGGATGTAGAAACTATTAAACATGTAGAAATACTGGATTATCTTGATAATAAGGAATGTCATATCCGTAATCCACAACGCCGTTTTAGGAGTATTAATCTAATCCCAGTAACATTAGGGATTATTAGTAGCCTTATTCTAAATATTAACGGATTTATCGAAGATCGTAAAAATGATGAAAAAGGGATTCATAGTTGGGTGGTATTAGTAAAGAAAAAGTACGGCGAAGAATTTTATTTACGCGATGATCTACCCGATTATATGGAAAGTGCCCGCTATATCGGCAACGATAAAGAGATCTCCCTGAGGAAATACCTGCACTATCGCTATAATTTTTATGAGTATAGCAATGATTTTTTGATAACTGATATGATATTTTTACTGCTTTACCTACTGATTATTCCACCTTTTGTTTATTGTGTATTTTTCTGGCAGAGACAGGCACCATTAATTATCGACCGTGAGCGACAGATTTTTTACACCTGGTATAAAGGCAAAGCCTATACCGCCCGTTATCCACAATTAGGCATGCTGGAAAAAACTAATATTCTGTATCTCAAAGTCTACGGACTAGACGAAAATAATAACCTTATCGAGCGAGTATTTATCCCTAACGTCAGCAGCTATACTTTTGCCTTCTTAAGCAGTGGCAATGATAAAGCGCTGGCAGTCGCCTTTATGGTGAAGTTTTTATTAAACGGTAAAGAAGCAGTCAGTAAAGTAGATTATAAACGTCGTGGACCGCTTATCTGGTGGAGTAAAGATAAAAGACCCGCCGATTTAGACGAACAGATTCCGTTGATTTTGGCCGAACTGGATCGCTTAGGTCCCCCTGATGAAGATCTTTCCGAATGAAAGTGAAATTAAAAAATTTACTTAAAAAATGGTTTCCTACTGTTCATCCACTGCCAGCCAAACGGCTGGCACGCTGGGAAAAAGAACTTCTAGCCGTACCACCAGATATTAAGAATGAAGAAACTATTAAACATGTGGAAATACTGGATCTCCTTAATGATAAGGAGTGCTGGGTTAGAAGTCCCCAGCGCCGTTTTAGAAGTATTACCCTGATCCCGGTAACATTAGGATTAATTACTAGTCTAATATTAACAGTGAATGATTTTATGAAAGAACGAAAGAGTAATGAATCAGAAATTTATCATTGGGTTGATATAGCTAAAAAGGAGTATGGTAAAAAATTTTATTTACGCGATGACCTTCCTGATTATTTGAATGGTATGAACTATATTGGTGATGATAAAGATCTCTCTCTGAAGAAATACCTGTATTATCGATATAACTATTATCTATACAGCGACTACCTTTTAAAAGTCGATATAGGTTTCCTACTACTCTATCTGCTGATTATTCCCCCTTTTGTATGGGCTATATTTTTTTTACGCCGTCAGGCGCCACTAATTATCGATCGTGAACGACAGATTTTCTACACCTGGTATAAAGGTAAAGCCTATGCTGCCCGTTATCCACAAGTGGGTATGGCAGAAAAAACTAATATTCTGTTCCTCAAAGTCTACGGTCTGGACGAAAAAAATCAACTTATCGGACGTGGTTTTATCCCTAACGTCAGCAGTTATACTTTTGCTCTTTTAAGCAATGGCAATGATAAAGCGCTGGCAGTCGCATTTATGGTGAAGTTTTTATTAAACGGTAAAGAAGCAGTCAGTAAAGTAGATTATAAACGTCGTGGACCGCTTATCTGGTGGAGTAAAGATAAAAGACCCGCCGATTTAGAGGATCAAATTCCATTGATTTTGGCCGAACTGGATCGCTTAGGTCCCCCTGATGAAGATCTTTCCGAATGAAAGTGAAATTAAAAAATTTACTTAAAAAATGGTTTCCCACTGTTCATCCACTGCCAGCCAAACGGCTGGCGCGTTGGGAAAAAGAAATTCTAGCCGTACCACCGGATATTAAGGATGCAGAAACCATTAAGCATGTGGAAATATTGGACTACCTTGATAATAAAGAATGTCATATTCGCAATACCCAACGCCGCGCCCGGAGTATCGCTTTAATCCCGGTTACACTGGGAATTATTAGCAGTTTGGCGTTAAACGTTAACGATTTTATAGAGTCACGAAAAAATAATGAAGTATGGATACATGGTTGGGTAAATTTGGCGAAAAAAAAATACGGGGATAAATTCTACCTACGTAATGATTTACCAGACTATATGGAAAATGCCCGCTATATTGGTAACGATAAAGAAATTTCGCTAAGAAAATATTTATATTATCGTTATACTTTTTACCCAAGTAGCACTAAACTTCTCATTATTGATATAAGCTTCCTACTGCTCTATCTGATAATTATTCCACCTTTTGTATGGGCTATACTTTTTTTACGCCGTCAGGCACCATTAATTATCGATCGTGAACGACAGATTTTTTACACCTGGTATAAAGGTAAAGCCTATGCTGCCCGTTATCCACAATTAGGCATGGGGGAAAAAACTAATATTTTTTATCTCAAAGTCTATGGACTGGATGAAAATAATCAGCTTATCGGGCGTGGTTTTATCCCCAATGTCAGTAGTTATTCCTTTGCTTTCTTAAGCAGTGGCAATGATAAAGGGCTGGCAGTTGCCTTTATGGTGAAGTTTTTATTAAATGGCAAAGAGGCGGTCAGTAAAGTAGATTATAAACGTCGTGGACCGCTTATCTGGTGGAGTAAAGATAAAAGACCCGCCGATTTAGACGAACAGATTCCATTGATTTTGGCCGAACTGGATCGCTTAGGTCCCCCTGATGAAGATCTTTCCGAATGAAAGTGAAATTAAAAAATCTACTCAAAAAATGGTTTCCCACTGTTCATCCACTGCCAGCCAAACGGCTGGCACGCTGGGAAAAAGAAATTCTAGCCGTACCACCAGATATTAAGGATGCAGAAACCATTAAGCACGTGGAAATACTGGATCGCCTTAATGATAAGGAGTGCTGGGTTAGAAGTCCCCAGCGCCGTTTTAGAAGCATTACCCTGATCCCAGTAACATTAGGGATTATTAGTAGCCTTATTCTCAATATTAACGGATTTATCGAAGACCGTAAAAATGATGAGAAAGCTATCCATCGGTGGGTCAATCTAGTAAAAGAGGAATATGGCGACGAATTTTATCTGAGAAATGACTTACCAGACTATATGGAAAATGCTCGTTATATTGGCAATGATAAAGAGATCTCCCTGAGAAAATATCTGCATTACCGCTATAATTATTATCTATACAGCGACTATTTCTTTAAAGTTGACATGGGGTTCCTGTTGCTCTATCTGCTAATCATTCCACCATTCATCTGGGGTATTTTTTTTTCACGCCGTCAGGCACCATTAATTATCAATCGTGAACGACAGATTTTTTACACCTGGTATAAAGGTAAAGCCTATGTCGCCCGTTATCCACAAGTGGGTATGGCAGAAAAAACTAATATTCTGTATCTCAAAGTCTACGGACTAGACGAAAATAATAACCTTATCGAGCGAGTATTTATCCCTAACGTCAGCAGCTATACTTTTGCTTTCTTGAGCAGTGGCAATGATAAAGCGCTGGCAGTCGCCTTTATGGTGAAGTTTTTATTAAATGGCAAAGAGGCGGTCAGTAAAGTAGATTATAAACGTCGTGGACCGCTTATCTGGTGGAGTAAAGATAAAAGACCCGCCGATTTAGAGGATCAAATTCCATTGATTTTGGCCGAACTGGATCGCTTAGGTCCCCCTGATGAAGATCTTTCCGAATGAAAGTGAAATTAAAAAATTTACTTAAAAAATGGTTTCCTACTGTTCATCCACTGCCAGCCAAACGGCTGGCACGCTGGGAAAAAGAGCTTTTGGCAGCACCACCGGATATTAAGGATGTAGAAACCATGAGGCCGTTTATCAAACTGGAACTAATAGAAACCGATTTGCTGGAAGCCCCTGAACCACGTGATATTCGATCGTTCGTAACAGAGTTAACACAGGAAGGAAAGATTATTACGGGTTTTCCCTGCGCTACAGTTGTCAGCCTCAGGCTGAAAAACTGGTTGCTATAATGAGAAGGACAGCGGCTGCAATGCGTCATGTTGAGCGAAAAGATGATGAGTCATTGAATAGCTCATTGTATTCATAGTCATTACCTCCCAATGTTGTACCCATAGCTGTACTTGTACAAATATAAGTACGCGAGTGTTGTACTAATGATATTTCTGTGACTCCAATTCAATCTCATGGAGAAAATGACTGAGTGGGAATTTTCAATGATAATTTCATGTTTTCCACCCGGACTTTTCATCTGACAAAACCGACAATAAACTTAAACAGTAAAAAAATAAGAGGTGTTTTTAGGGCTTAAATGACCCTGAAAATTAACTTTTTTATCCATTAAATCGTGCTTAAACACCCGTATTTTCAGATAATTTTTTTACGGGATAATTTCTTTTCAACTTTCTATTAATAGTTGATGGTTTTAATTAAGTCTAAATTAATCACCGATAAAAATAAATTTGTGATTGATATTCTTGTTAGTTAATTCGTCATTTTTAAATAAACTTAAAAACCGCATTTTCTATCTACTTAAAAAACTTTAATCATTTCTATTTTACCTTTAATGATTAAAGCTTTTACCTGTTTCTTCGTGATACGCTTACCCTTTTTCCAGATTTTAAAACCATTCTGATTTTTCCTCAGGACAATAGTAAAAACAAAAAAACCGCGGGATACATCTATCCGCACGGCTTGACTTGAAAAGGCAGTTAATCATTAAGTACCAATTAAAGAACTCACATTTTCACCAGTAATCTGAGTCAATAACGCTTAATGATGACTAACCAATTAAACCTGATACATTTTGCATAAATAGCGGGAAACAGCATCATCCGCATTTGAGCCAATCACATCCATATCTGGCAGGATATCTTTCAAGCGCTGGTGAGCATCCCGCATAATACATCCCTTACCTGCCGCCATTAGCATTTCCAGATCATTCATCCCATCACCAAAAGCTATGCAATCACTTAGTTTATAACCTATAGATTTAGCAACCTGTTCAAGTGCATGACCTTTGGAAACACCACCAGCCATAACCTCCAGACAATTACGCAATGAAAAACTCACATTTACTCTGTCACCCCAACGTGCGTTAATTGCCTCCTCCAAAGTGATCAATAAATCATGATCTTCACAGGTAAAGTAAACTTTGCACACCCCATCAGTCTTAAAACTATCACGCTCAAAAAGCTGATAATGGAATACTGACTCCTGGAAAAATTCTTCCTGCTCAGGGCTTTCACGATTTATATACCAGTCGTCATTACAGTAATAATTCGTCAAAATATTGGGGTTATCAAACTCCATTAAACATAAGTCATGCACAATATCAGGATCAACGTTGTGGCTGAAAACCAGTTCACCCGCAGTGTTGTGTACCCGGGCACCATTGGAAGTAATCATATAGGCATCAATACCAAGACTGTCACGGATTTGCGCAACATCCACATGATGACGGCCAGTAGCAAAAATAAAATGAATGCCTTTGTTTGTCAGTAAATTAAGTGTTTCCTTGGTGTAAGAAGTTAATTTGTGATCAGGAGACAGCAAAGTGCCATCTAAATCTGAAGCAACAATGTGATACATAGTTATGGTTCCTAAATTAAATCAATTTTGATCAAAAAAATCACAAATGGCGTTGAGTGCCTGGCTACGTAATTTATCTTTTTCAAACAGGATTTCATGATGTGCCCCTTGTATAATCAAAGGTAGCTGCTCTTGAACAAGAATCTCTTTTTTCTGACGTGATTTACAAAAAGCCCGTAGTTTCTGATTATTAATGACCTTATCTTCACTGGCTTTTAAAACCATCAGTGGTGTCTCAATTTTTCCTGCTTTTTCTATCAGCATGTCGCCAACTAACATACTTTCCCGCATCCAATGATATGTCGGGCCACCGATACGTAATTCTGGGTCATCCGCGTAATAACGAAGGTAGCGGCAATAACGTTCCTGGCTATGTGTCAGAAGGTTGATCAAATAAGGCAACGGGCGCCATTTCCCGGTTAATACGGCGTAATTGTTGCGTATATCCGGGTGCTTTTCTGCCCGGTTTACCAGAAAGGTTGCCAACCAACGTGGCATGGGTAAGTTAATACCAAACATTGGAGCGCACAGGGCCGCTGCATCAAAAACCTGGCTATGACGTAATAAAAATCCCCCTAATATTGCCGCCCCCATGGAATGAGCCAGCGCATAACAGTGGGAATAGTGACGAGGAATAATTTCTCTTTCTATAAACGTTTCAACATCATCAATATAGTCATTGAATTTTTCTACATGCCCTTTTTGCGGATCTTCAAGCATCCTGCTGGATCGCCCCTGCCCACGATGATCAATAATAAAAACATCGTAACCTAGGTGATAGAAATCAAATGCCACTTCCGGGTATTTGACATAACTTTCACTTCGGCCAGGCAAGATAACAACCGCTCTATGATTCTTTGTGGTTGTACAAAAACGGACATAGCGTATCAGCACATTATCAATACCAATAAACTCATGTTCTTCTCTGATTTGCCAGAAATCTAGCAGAGGCCCGCTAGCAAAAGCAGAGAACTGTATCTCACGATTGAGCCAGCTTTCTTTCAATCTTTCGGGCATCATAAATTATCCTCAAGCTATTCGAATTCCTCCAAATGTTCATGGATCAAAGCCATAAAGACATCACCAAAACGTTCAAGTTTTCGTTGCCCTACTCCGTTAATTAATAACATTTCATCCGCTGTGACCGGGCATTGCTCTGACATTTCAATCAAGGTGACATCGTTAAATACAACAAAGGGAGGGATATTATTTTCGTCAGCAATCGATTTTCGCAATTTACGCAGCTTAGCAAACAGCTTGCGATCGTAATTACCACTATACGATTTACTTTGCTGACTGCGCCCTTTCAGGCTCTGTATTCGTGGAACAGCCAGTTTTAGCGGAACTTCACCACGCAATACTGGCCGCGCAGCTGCTGTTAATTGTAATGCAGAATAATTGGTGATGTTTTGACTAATAAAGCCTAAGTGAATAAGTTGCCGCAATACACTGATCCAATACTCCTGGCTTTGTTCTTTACCGATACCATAAACGGGCAAACGGTCATGCCCCATATCACGGATACGCTGATTATTCGCACCTCTGAGCACTTCAACGATATAACCGATACCAAAGCGCTGACCAACCCGGTAAACACAAGAAAGCGCTTTTTGTGCATCCACCAGACCATCATAATTTTTAGGTGGATCAAGGCAAATATCACAGTTGCCGCAAAGGTTTTGCTTATTTTCACCAAAATAATTCAGCAATACCAGACGGCGGCAAGTTTGTGCTTCGGCAAAAGCGCCCATTGCATTAAGTTTATGCCGTTCAATATCCTGTTGCGTGCCAACAGGTTTTTCTTCCAAACAACGGCGAAGCCATACCATATCAGCCGGATCATAGAATAATACCGCTTCCGCAGGTAGGCCATCACGTCCGGCACGCCCTGTCTCCTGATAATAGGATTCAATATTACGTGGAATATTAAAATGAACCACAAACCTGACATTGGGTTTATTAATTCCCATACCAAACGCGACTGTTGCCACAACAACCTGCAAATCATCACGTTGAAATGCATCCTGTACCCGAGCACGTTGGCTGTTATCTAACCCGGCATGATATGGTGCAACACTTAAGCCACGTTTTTGTAAGCGCTCTGACGTTTCTTCAACTTTGCTGCGGCTGTTGCAATAAATGATGCCACTTTTACCTTTTTGAGCGCGGATAAATAACCATAATTGATCTAATGGCTTGTATTTTTCTATCAAGGTATAACGAATATTCGGACGATCAAAACTGCTGATATGAATAAGCGGATTATTAAGATTTAGTAGACGGACAATATCATTGCGGGTAGTTTCGTCAGCGGTCGCAGTCAACGCAATGACCGGTAATGTTGGAAACCGTTGCCTGAGCTGCCCCAACGCCCGGTATTCAGGCCGAAAATCATGGCCCCACTGTGAAATACAATGTGCTTCATCCACCGCCAGCATAGCCGGTTGCCATTCCAGAAGTTGCTCAAGGAAGTTATCCATCATCAAGCGTTCAGGAGCGATATACAGCAATTTGATCATTCCCTGACGACAACGCCGGATCACATCAATCTGCTGTTCGCGAGCCTGAGTTGAATTCAGGCAATCAGCCGCAACACCATTTGCCTGCAATTGATCCACCTGATCTTTCATCAAAGAGATCAATGGGGAAACAACCAACGTGATCCCATCCTGTACCAGTGCCGGGATTTGGTAACACAACGATTTACCACCACCCGTCGGCATAATGACCAAACAGTCACGCCCTTCAAGAATGGTATTAATGACTTGTTGCTGACCAGACCGAAATTGCTGATAACCAAAGGTTTCCCGCAATACCTGCTCTGTCAGTGATATCGTATTGATGACTTCTGCGGTAGACACGCTTTTCCTCAACCATTAAAAAATCACAGACATTATTCAATAAACGTCTGGGCATTATGCTATCTCACTCTTGGAATAATTACAGCATGTCATTGAACAATCAGTCCGATACCAACACAGTCTGGACAAATCTTTGACTATTTCCTTTCCCCAAAGTTAATCAGTTGACCTCAATACTTTTAAATGTGAAATAGTCTATTTTCAGTCAGTTAAACCCAATATCTGGGTTTCTATCTGCTTCAATTTGCTATGGTGACATCCAATCATATTATTTAGTAATTTGATTTTTTTCAGGTGATTACTCTATATTCCCGGTAAACTGGCAAGGTTAGCAACAAAAGCATAATATTAACAATTAATTAACTATATAAAGTAATGTTAATAACACATACCTTAATTTGGGATTAAATTAAATGCCTACAACTGAAATAACCCTAGAGGAAGCCCGCCAACTGATTGGGGATGCTTTTGTTCATCATATGCCATTTAACCAGTTATTAGGGCTTGAATTACTTCGATTTGAACAGGATTATGCAGAAATACAGTTCCATAATCAGAGTAAACTGGTGGGTAATATCGCGCAGAAGATTTTGCATGGTGGTGTGATTGCCTCAGTATTGGATGTATGTGCCGGATTGGTCTGCATCGGTAATACGTTAAGCCGCCTGACACCTATTTCACGAGAAGAATTAGAAAAGCGATTATCAACAATGGGAACTATCGATTTGCGGGTGGATTATCTACGCCCCGGCAGAGGTGAGGTATTTACTGCCACCAGCAGCATTATCCGTAGTGGAAATAAAGTTTCTGTTGCCAGAGCTGAACTCCATAATGAGCAGAGATCCCATATTGCCGGCGCAACGGCAGCTTATCTGGTTGGCTAATCATATAATTTTAACTCTTTAATCCATTGCGTAATATTCAGCCCGGTGACATATTATTTCCATGTTAACGGGCTAACAGCTCATTACACTTTTTCCACCTTATATTTATATCAGGACAATATGAACAAACCACAAACCACCAAAGGAGTTTTATACGCCTTCGGAGCCTGTTTTATCTGGGGAATTGCTCCAGTTTATTTCAAACATATTCAGCAAGTACCTGCTGACGAAATTTTGACCCATCGTGTCATATGGTCATTTTTCTTTATGTTGTTGCTGGTAACATTAACTCGCCACTGGTCACAGGTAGCCAAAGTTTTTCATCAACCTAAAAAAGTGTTATTGCTGGCCGTGACTGCTACTGTGGTTGCCTGTAACTGGCTGATTTACATCTGGGCGGTAAACCACGGTCATATGTTGGAGGCCAGTTTAGGTTATTTTATTAGCCCACTGGTTAACGTTTTATTTGGTATGTTGTTTTTGAGTGAACGTTTCCGTCGAATGCAATGGACTGCTGTTATTCTGGCTTTTACCGGCGTGTTAATCCAGCTATGGCAATTTGGTTCTATACCAGTTATTGGGTTAAGTTTAGCGGTCACTTTTGCCTTGTATGCCCTGCTTCGGAAGAAGATGAATGTTGATGCGCAAACAGGTATGACGATTGAAACACTGTGGTTACTGCCGGTTGCGGCCATTTACCTGTTTGGTTTTGCCAACAGCTCAACCAGTGATTTAAGTACCAACTCTACGACACTTAATTTATGGCTGATTTCTGCGGGCATTATCACTACTGTACCATTACTGTTATTCACAGAAGCTGCTGCTCATCTGCGTCTATCTACGCTTGGATTCTTCCAGTATGTCGGCCCAACATTGATGTTCTTGCTGGCAACCTTGGTTTACGATGAACAAATAGGCACTGACCGGCTGATTACTTTCGGCTTTATCTGGGCTGCATTGGTGCTATTTACACTGGATGCCGTATATACGCAGCGTAAATTGCAGAGATAACAAAAATAATGAAAATAACCATCAGATTAGCCAAAACAACAGAACAAATTACCCTTGAAGCACTCCAGTTACGTGCCTCTTTGATGTGGGAAGATGATTGCAAGTTATTATTAGCAAATCCTCACATGATAGAACTCCCTACAGAATATATTGCAGCAGGATATATTTATATTGCGGAACAAGCTGGCGTAATTCTAGGGTTCAGTGTTGTATTGCCACAATCTGATGGAAATTCAGAACTTGATGGATTATTTATTGAACCGGCTTTTTGGCATCAGGGTATTGGCAAGCAATTGGTATAGACAGCATTGAATAATGTTCATACAAAAGGAGGAACATCATTGCGAGTTCTGGCTAATCCTCAAGCCGAAGGGTTTTATATTGCTCTTAGCTTTGAACGTTTAGGAAAAGAATACACTCAATTAGGGACAGCAATTTGTATGATTAAGTACATATGATAAAAAAATCACAGGACATAGTTGCAATACAATCATGTTCTTTAAAATTAATGTCTTATATCATCACATTCACTCTATTTTTAATAATTATACCTGTTATCTTTCAAGTTGCCTCTTTGTTGGCTGCACTCACTCACCCCAGTCACATCGTTCTCTATGACATAGTTATCTATGCTCCCGGGGATTCGCTCCCTTGCCGTCGCGATCCATCTTGGAGTTTTTAACACCTGAAAATGGTCGTTAATTCTAGACATCAGTGAGTCCGCTATATCAGGTAGCGTTGTGGTGAAAAATTTGAAGACTTTGTCTCGAAATTCATGTTTATCAGCGAAATAACGGTTATTTCGAACCTGTTCATTCATGACCTTCCATAATCGCTCTATCGGATTTAAATTTGGGCTATAGGGAGGAAGGTAATGTCACTCAATATTGCTCACATAAGCCCACTCCTTCACAAGATGAGCTTTGTTGTAACCCGCCCCATCCACAATAAGATGAATTTTTTGATGATAGTCAGGATAAGACTTTCTTATTTCATTGAAAAAATAGCAAATGTTGTCATCATTGATGGTTTGATATTCTTGGAATGCTAAAAGTAATATTCCAGAGCTGAGCAACATAGGTCACGATTTCATGTGGGTGATGGAAAAGATGTTGAGATAAGTGGTTGATTAAAAAATCAGTTTGCTTTAGAGAAAGTCAACTATCAGCCCCCATTATCAGATTTAAGTTTACCTTGATTAAGGTAATCACTGATATGGCGGTCAACAATGGTCTGATGGAGTCGCAATGCTTGGGCTATCATCACAGCACTCCACCCTTAAGAGGCCAGAAGGATAGCTTTTATTCTGTCTCGCACTTGACCATCACGAGTTGTGTCGTGAAGACGCTCAAGTTTGATTTTTTGTTCTGATGTAATAAATATTTTCATAGCGAGGATAATGATCTCCATTTCGTATAAAATCAAGCATCTTCAATGATCACGGGTATATACCGGATCGATAGCAGGCTGGCCATGATTATGGCAATACAAAAGAGCAACTGATTCGAGGATAAATTCGAAATCAATGGCGGCAAGCTCTGTTCGGTGAACGGAACTAGATTAAAACAAAATGCCGGATAAAAAAACCAGCATTTTGTCGGTAATCTGTAATTAAACTAAAGCCAATTCTTCCGCTTAAAATAGAGATACGGTGCAAGACCAGCCGCAATCATTAAACCAATTGCGCCTGGATAACCAAATGTCCAGTGTAGCTCTGGCATAAATTCAAAGTTCATACCGTAACTGGAAGCCACCAACGTTGGTGGCAAAAATACCACAGAGACAACTGAGAAGATTTTGATAATCCGGCTCTGTTCTATATTGATAAAACCCATTGCTGCCTGCATCAGGAAGTTAACTTTTTGGAACAAGGATTCATTATGTGGCAACAAGGATTCAATATCCCGCAGTATTTCACGGGCTTGCTCAAGCTGATCAGCCGGTAAACGGGCACGTCGCACCAAAAAGTTAAGCGCGCGCTGAGTATCCATAAGGCACAAACGAACCTTCCAACCAATATCTTCCTGCTCAGCAAGACTGGACAAGGCAATATCAAACTCATCCCCCTGTTTCCCTTCCATAATGACCCGGCTCAGGGATTCCAGCACGCTATAAATATTTTCGATAACATCAGCCAGCTGTTCGATTTTTGTTTCAAACAAATCCATCAGCACTTCATAAGCATTACCATCAACTAATATCTGATTACGAGCACGCATACGGTACAATCGGAATGCAGGGAGCTCACGCTCTCGCAATGTATAGAGACGACCATCACGAATAGTAAATGCAACTGTTGCGTTGCCTGCATGGTCTTCTGCGTCTTCAAAGTAAAAAAATGAGTGGACGTGTATTCCGTCTTCATCTTCAAAAAAACGCGCCGATGCCTCAATATCATCCAATTCCGGTCGAGTTGCCAAAATTTGGCCTAATTCATTTTGAACATGAAGCCTATCTTGTTCTTCCGGCTCGACCAAATCTACCCACAAGGAATCGGATAACTTTTCTCCCTCTTCTAATTCAAGACGGAGCAGGCGATTATTCTCTAACTTAAATGCGCTCAGCATGTATCATAAGTCTCCTTTACTCCCTACATGATCGTAAGGCGCGAATGTTACGCTTAGAAGAAAAAGCGTGTCAACATTCAACCTGGATATTATTTTCAGACCGTTTCAAGCCTGGCATAAGCAGCTACCAACCACTTAATCCCTTCGCCCTGAAACGCGATTTGCAACCGGCTGTGTTCACCATCACCCTCCATATTAACAATGGTTCCTTCACCAAATTTAGGGTGACGAACACGTTGTCCGAGAGTATAACCACTATCATTGGAACTTATTGGCGTACCTAACCGACGATGGCTGACTGGACGAGAGACTGTCGCACGTAACCGAACCTCTTCAATACATTCTGGTGGCAGCTCCCCAATAAAACGGGATGGCCGATGATAAACTTCTTTACCATATAAACGGCGGCTTTCTGCATAAGTGATTGTCAATTTTTCCATTGCTCGTGTCAGGCCCACATAAGCCAGACGACGCTCTTCTTCCAAACGTCCACCTTCTTCAATCGACATCTGGCTTGGGAACATACCTTCTTCCATACCAACAATAAATACCTGTGGGAACTCTAACCCTTTAGCCGAATGTAATGTCATCAGTTGCACTGAATCCTGATAGGCATCTGCCTGACTTTCTCCTGATTCCAGCGCTGCATGGGAAAGAAATGCCTGCAATGGCATCAAATTTTCATCCTCACCTTGATAACTGAATTGGCGGGTTGCAGTGACAAGCTCCTCAAGGTTCTCTATACGCGCCTGGGCTTTTTCACCTTTTTCCTGCTGATACATCGCTCGCAGGCCAGAATCACGAATAACCCTGTCAGTCTGAACATGCAATGGCATATCTTCCGTTTCTGACGATAACGCCTCTATCAGTTCAATAAAGCGCTGTAAGGAAGAGGCTGCACGCCCGGCCAGCACTTTCTCCTGAAGCAAAGTTTGACAACTGTCCCACAAAGTTTCCTGTCGTTCACGGGCAGACTGGCGGACAATATCCAACGTTCTGTCGCCAATACCACGGGTAGGCGTATTCACCACGCGTTCAAACGCCGCGTCATCATTGCGGTTAGCAATTAAACGTAAGTAAGCCAGTGCATCTTTAATTTCCTGACGTTCAAAGAACCGCTGACCACCATAAATACGGTACGGCATTGATGCCTGTAATAACGCTTCTTCCAACACACGGGATTGGGCATTGCTGCGGTAAAGTATGGCACAGTTTTTCAACGCGCCCCCGTTTTCGAGCCAGCTTTTAATCCGGCTGACTACATAACGAGCTTCATCCAATTCATTAAATGCACAATAAAGGGAAATGGGTTCACCCTCTATACCATCAGTCCACAGATTCTTACCCAGACGATCACTGTTATTGGCAATCAATGTATTTGCAACCTTAAGAATATTACTGGTAGAACGGTAGTTCTGCTCCAAACGGATAGTTTCAGCGCCAGAAAAATCTTTCAGAAAACGCTGAATATTCTCAACCTGAGCCCCACGCCAGCCATAAATAGATTGATCATCGTCCCCGACAATCATCACTTTTCCCGTTTCCCCCGCCAGCAAATGAATCCAGGCATATTGAATACTGTTAGTATCCTGAAACTCATCTACTAAAATATTAGTAAAGCGACCACGGTAGTGTTGTAAGATCTGCGGTTTATTCAGCCAGAGTTCATGGGCCCGTAGTAGAAGCTCGGCAAAATCTACCAGCCCGGCCCGATCACAAGCCTCCTGATAAGCTTGATAAACTTTCTGCCATGTCATCTCAACAGGGTTGCCATAACTTTCAATATTCTGTGGCCGCAATCCTTCATCTTTTTTGCCGTTGATGTACCACATCCCCTGACGTGCCGGCCATTGTTTATCATCCAAATTCATCGCTTTGATAATACGTTTAAGCAAACGGTGCTGATCTTCGCTGTCAAGAATCTGAAAATCCTGTGGCAGATTGGCATCCAGATGATGTGCCCGTAACAATCGATGAGCCAAACCATGGAATGTACCAATCCACATGCCCCCTTGACTGGTACCGATCAAGTTTTCAATCCGGTGACGCATCTCTGCGGCAGCCTTATTGGTAAAAGTCACTGCCATAATGGAAAATGGTGAAGCATTCTCCACTGATAATAACCAAGCAATCCGGTGTACCAGAACCCGGGTTTTACCACTCCCTGCTCCGGCCAGTACCAACATGTTTGTCCGCGGAGCCGCTACAGCTTCCCGTTGTTTGTCATTCAGACTTTCGAGCAGATAGGAGACGTCCATAATTACCATCAGTTGATTAGACAGCAACCAAAGGATGCTGTGTTTTTATACAGAATAATTTCTTGATTATATCAATGCTGTCAAAGAAGCCAAATCGGAAATCTCAATGTGCGGCAGCAGGCGACTTTCAGCTACCTGCAATAATTTTTTATTTTCTGTATTAATCCAGCAAGCTTGCATACCACTACGAACTGCCCCTTCCACATCGGTATTCAGGTCATCACCGACGTGCAAAATTCTCCCAAGCGGTAAACTCAAGCGATCTGCTGCCAAACGATACATATCACTGTAAGGTTTTGAGCGCCCATCAGGGCCAGCTTTCAACACAAATTTAAAATAACGAGCAAGGCCACAAGCCGCTGGTTCTGCATTACCATTCGTAATAGCTACCAATGGCATCCGTTCAGCAAGTATAGCTAGGGTTTTATGTGTTGCTTCAGGCACATCAATCTGACTGCGCCAGTGTGCGAAATGGGCCGTAATCTCATCTGCCCCCCGACAAGCATCTTCACGGCTAAAACCGTAATGACAAAACATCAGCTCCGCAGACTGCCAACGCAATAAAGTCATGTCATGATAAATGTCAGGATGTTGCTCAAGTATCACTTTACGGAAAACTCTCAGATCCTGATGATCAAGGTGACTAAATTTAGGAGAATATTGCCGCACAAAATTCAGTACTTCTTCTTCTGCCTTATCTAACACTGGGCGATTATCGTAAAGTGTGTCATCCAGATCAAATGTCATTGCTGAGACTGGCGCAAGAGGCCGATAAAAATGCATCACGATTTCCCTCGTTTGGCTCTGGGATGAGCGACATCATACACTTTTGTCAAATGCTGGAAATCCAAGTGGGTATAAACTTGCGTAGTAGACAAGCTGGCATGACCAAGCAGCTCCTGAACCGCACGCAAATCACCACTGGATTCTAGAATATGAGTGGCAAAAGAGTGACGCAATTTATGAGGATGGATATGAGTATTTATCCCTTGGCGTATGCCCCACTGCGCAAATCGCTGCTGTACATTCCGGGTTGATATCCGCCGCCCCCTATTTGAGATAAAAACAGCATTATCCCCCGGTTCGAACAATTCTCGCATCTCCAGCCAGCGATTCAGCCATTCAATCGCAGTCCGTCCCACAGGAACCTTCCGCTCTTTACTCCCTTTACCTAAAACCCATACCTCTCCACTTTCAAGATCCAGATGTTGACAATCAAGACTAACCAGCTCCGATAAACGCAGCCCAGCACCATACATCACTTCCAACATAGTCCGGTCACGCACTGATAATGGATCATTGAAATTGATATTGAGTAATTGGTCGACTTCATCCACATCAATATTTTTCGGCAGGTGGCGCTTAGTTCCCGGGGTACTCACGGCTTTACCCGGGTTAACGGCAATCACGCCCTGAGTAACCAACCAATCAAGGAAACTGCGCAAGGAAGATAAGCGCAAAGACAAGTTAGCTGACTGTAAACCAGCGCGGCGACTACGTGTTACTAACATTCTCACTTTGGCAGGATCAAGATCTTCCCATTGTCTAACATCTATTGCTAAAACCATCTCAGCCAGCGCAGAAAGATGACGACGGTAATTAATGATAGTCACCGGGCTTAGCCGACGCTCTACCCTGAGATACCGCAGAAATACCTCAACCGGTTCCAGTAATAGATCGATTTCTTGCGTCATATCCGTTTAATCCATCGAGACAGTATATCCGGCAATAACTTAGCCAGATGATCAAGCATATCCGTTCCCATGCCCTCCTGATAATGCTGATGATTTCGGCTGTTAAATATTACCACTCCCAACTCTCCCCTAGTGCCCAGTAGAGATACAGCAACTGAACCTACATGACGAACCTGTGGCAATAACAATAAAATTTCCGGCCCGTTCAGCATACCGAGGTAGTGGTTATTATTACCAAAACGCTGAATACGGATTGGTTCGAAAGCATTACGGGAAAGCGCTAAACCAGGCGCATTAAACGGTGCTCCAATATGCCATTTATCACTAAACAGACGGATAGTTGCACTATTTAGCCCCAGATTTTTCGCCCATGAACTCAACCGACCAAGCATATCCTGTAAACTTTCTGCCGCAGACAAATCAACAAGTAATTTAAACAATTGCTCAAACAACCGTTCATTCACTTTGGCCTGCTCCATTAACAGGGTTATCTCTTCTTCCAGATAAGTAGTGCGTGTTCTCTGACGGCTCATATACCATTCAACCAAAGAAATAGCTTCTCTTACCGGGTGAGGAACCTGTAGCTGTTCAATAGCACGTGCATTGCGGATAAAGAAGTTGGGGTTTTCCAACAAATATTCCACAACCGCCTGATCATTAAGTGTACCACTGATGCTTAACGGCTTTTCTTTTTTCTCCATCTTCCGACGCCCCACGGTTCAAAACAGAATCGATTACAAATGAATTGTGCCATCATAAACATGTGTCGCCGGTCCAGTCATATAGAGGGGAGTTCCCGGCCCTGCCCAGCAAATAAACAGCGAGCCTCCAGGCAAATCTACCCGAACATGACTGTCGAGTAGTTGTTGCTGAATGCCGACTGCCACCGCAGCACAAGCACCGCTACCACAAGCTTGAGTTTCCCCAACTCCACGTTCATAAACCCGTAAACGGATATGACCACGATTTAAAACTTGCATGAAACCAATATTAGCCCGTTCAGGAAATCTTTCGTGGCTTTCCAGTGCTGGCCCCAGAATTTCCACTTCGGCAGTCTCCACGTCTGCTACCTGAATCACGCAATGGGGATTCCCCATAGAAACAACACTGCAAAGAACCGTTTTCTCTATCACCCTTAAAATATAGGTTTTTTCTGCTCTTAACGCGCGAAATGGTACATTATGGGGTTCAAATTCAGGTTCCCCCATATTAACGCAAACCTGATCATCATTAGTGATACTCAGCACCATACGCCCTGATTGGGTACTGACTTTTATCTCACGTTTATTAATCAATCCCTTAAGACGGACAAAACGGGCAAAACAACGGGCACCATTGCCACATTGTGCGACCTCACTACCATCGGAATTAAAAATGCGATAATGAAAATCCAAATCCGGATCATAAGGTGCTTCAACAATCAATAATTGATCGAAGCCAATACCCGTATTCCTGTCTGCCAGACGGCAGATCAGTTCTGGTGAGAAATAAACATTTTGGGTCACAGCATCAACGACCATAAAGTCATTACCAAGACCATGCATTTTGGAGAACTGCATATAACGCTCCACCGTAAACCGCGGTAACTACCCGGCTTATCTCGCTTATTTCTGAGAGATGCTGCCCACTTTCTGCTCTTTTTGCGCGCTATCTTCATGCACCTGAGCCGCAGTCGTCGTTTTTTCTGCCGGTGGTTGTTCTGGTGGAAAATAAAGAGGGCCTTTTAGGCCACAACCAGAAAGTGTAAATAAGGTTATGATAGCCAGAAACCCGTGTAATTTTTTCTTCATTGCATTAATGCCTGTAATTCATACGTCAATATTCTCTATAATCGCAGTTAGACCTCGAAAAGCAAATAGGAAATGAAGATGAACGACAGTGAATTTCATCAGTTAGCTGACCAACTAATGCTTTATATTGAAGAGCAACTGGATAACTATGATGGCGATGCTGATATTGACTGTGAAACCAATGGCGGTGTCATGACCCTGAGCTTTGATAACGATAGCAAAATTATTATCAACCGCCAGGAACCTTTCCATCAAATCTGGCTAGCAACTAAAAACGGGGGTTATCATTTTGACTATAAAGATGGTCAGTGGATTTGCGACCGTCGCGGCGGAGATTTCCTCACCATGCTAGCGCAGTCCATCACAGAACAAAGTGGTGAACTGTTCAGTTTTGAATGATTACCCCATACCCCGCGTGGCGGGGTAAATCAATAATGTGATACAGAACGATAAAGTTCCGGCAGCTCTTCTGCGCGATTTTCCCCATCATCAGTTACACATAAATGTGAGAAAGATGATCCGCTGAATGGAATAACCTGAACCAGGCCTCCCATTTGGACAATTTGATAAAACTGTGGCAGGTTAAAATTAATAAAACTTGATCCGTAAGTAAACCGATCATGAGATGAAGAATAAAACCGGCTGACATCGCGCACCAGTTCCTCCTTACTCCCCTCACAATGAGAGTAAATTTCTACCCGATTGGCTTCATCCAGAATATAAATATTAAAGCCTTTGCCATCTTCCGCATTTTCGAAGAAAAATTGAATGATCCCCTCACTGGCAAAACCATCAACCACCGCGGGCAAGTGTGTCTCTTTGGTATTGATTTTTACCGGCAACCCATGCAATTTGTTATTAGAAATTGCCCCATAAAATTCCACCGCATTTTCTAACTTCTGCACAGATACGTTAAGACGTTCAAAGAAAAGCCCCCAGGTCTGTCCTGCAATGCGCAACGCCTTAAAACGGCCCGGGTCCTGACGATTGCTGGACAAACGCAACTCAATACATTCAGATACGAGTTGCTGAATTCGAGTGCGGATAAGTCCACGTAAATGCTGGCTGTAACAGAACACTTCAACCGCTGCTGGTGGCGCAGCATCCTGATGCATTTTGCCCAAAATAGTTTTCAATGCTTCCAGAACAGATTGTTCACCACTAAAATGTAAAGTTCGCACTTCATTCCATGAATTACGGTAAAGCAAGTCAATACTGCCAACCAAACACTGCTGCGATTCACCAAAGCTGAATACATCAAGCTTACGAAAATCAAAATGCACGACCTGATTGGCGAACTCAGCGGTCGGATCTTTCTCCAGATTGACAATAATTGCCAAATGGCGAATCTCACATGGGCTATAAAGGGCCTTTGGCGTCGGGGCTGGCAGACGGATAGGGAAATGAACGGAAATATCGTTAATTAATTCATGCAATTTCAGCTCATCACACTGGGCTTCACCATTATGAATATGAATACAGGATTTTTCTGTCAACAAGCCGTTAAAATAGGTCCACGACACCAGTTTATTCAGATAACGGTTATATTCCAGAGGCTGATGACCAATAATTGATTCAATGGTTGGTGCCTGATTGTAGAGATACCAACCACTACGATTTGCACGCCCTTGAGGAACATAAATAAATGTTAAATTTTTTTCTGATAAGTCTGGAGAAATCTGTGGATTAACCAACGTCACCTTCCCCGGCAACGCTTCAAATGCAGCGTATAGCTTACGGGTCAGTACACCAATATCCTGTGGACTGGCACTGACACTCAGATTATTGCGGCGAGCGAAACGGATTAGGTTACGATAACTCTGCATCATGGTATCAAGCAGCTCATTATGAGCGTCACGAACCTGTTCAATTTTCCATGAATTACGGTTATCCAAGATTTCCAGCCGTTCTGCATCCCACTTCCACTCATATACCAGTTGAGTCAGAACTTGGCACCGCCAGCCGTTATAACCTTTATCATCTTGATCAAGAGAGAGCTTTTCACAAACTTTTAAATAGAAGCATCGACGTATTAGATCCAAACGAGTCGTATCATTAATTTCCGTCAGATAGCGGGTAACACGTTCAAGCATCATGCTATATGCATCAAGGCCAAAGGAGACAATTTCACCCGCGTGCAAACGCTGCTTCATCTCCATTGCCAATAACTTACCGTTAGGATATTCCCAAGAATAGGCTTCTAATAACAGGCTTTTCAATACAGCTTTATAAGGAGAGTCGATACTTTTGTACAGTTGCCATAAACTGGCGCCAAAGTATTCCTCAGCGGATAATTCGCCCAACCCACCAAGATCAAGCCACTCATTTGGAGTCAGAACACCTTGCGCATAAAGCGACAAAACATATTCATCATAATGGCTTTCTTCTTCTACTGGCACCATCTCCCATAGCAAACGCTTACCGGCCATACGTACAGCAGTACGATAAAATTCATCAAGTAACAGAATATGCTGAGTAGAACCACAATCCTCACCACCAAGGCTACCACTGGTATTATGGCGAAATCGGTTTTCATCAATAAGAAAAAAATTAACTTCGATGCCAAGCGCCGCAGCCCACTGTTCAATAAGAGTACATTTACGTTGCAGCAGAAGGCGCTCATCATTATCAAGCCATGACTGATGACATACCCAAATATCCAGATCGGAACAACAGCTTTGCCCGATTGACGAAGTACTCCCCATTGAATAGATACCCGTAATGGGAAGCTCACCATTGGCAGGCGGTTCTATAACGTGATTTAATTTATTCTCTAAATCAATAAGATAAGATTTCTGTACTTCATCATGATCATGCTCGAAAAAACACACGCCATAGGGAACATTACCATTGATGTAACCTGGCATCAGCGGATGATGATAATGCAATAATACTGGCAGTAAACTGTATACCTGTTTGAATTCCGCACTCATGGCGGTAGAGGCGCGTTCTAACCTGAGTTGGTTTATCGCGTCCAGTCTCTGCTTCAGCGTTTCAATATAAAGGTACAAGACGTATCGCCCGATTGAGTTCCAGTGCCCAGATAAATCCCCTGCTTCCGGCTGATATAGCTCAATGGAATTATTTATAATGATTTTTACCAATTTATTACCGGAAACGTGATCAATTTAACACCTTGTAGATAAACCGTAAAGTCAGTAAAGCAATTGAATTGCAATATCCCCCCCAGCAAGAAACCAAGTAACACATTGTTATATATAAAAATAACAATAAAACCCACACCATTTATACTTTCTTTTATATAAGGAAATTTCCCCTATCCAGTTTTCAGGTATTGTATGTAATTCTTTGTTATTAACGACCTGATAGAAATCACCTTATTGGTTATATTTCAATTAGCGATTCTTTCTATTCAGAATTCTCCAATTACAGAAATAATTTACTAGAAAATTTAATTCACATTTAAATCAATCCAATGGCATTGACATAAAAATAATTTAAAAATTAAAATTTATTTTATATTTTAATATAATCTGTATATTATCTTCCCAGGTCTTAGCTGGAAAAAAAACTGTTGAAGTGTTAAAACAGGTATTATGTTTTTCATCTATATGACAACTGCAAAGCCTGAAAAATACAAGCATCTATGTCAACTAAAACTATCCGTATCGCAACCCGCCAAAGCCCTCTGGCTATGTGGCAAGCATTATATGTTCAGAAAAAATTGCAACAATTTCATCCAGATCTGGCAGTTCAACTGGTTCCCATGGTAACCCAAGGAGACATCATTCTGGACACACCTCTGGCAAAAGTGGGTGGTAAGGGGCTATTTGTCAAAGAACTTGAACTAGCTCTGCTTGAAGGTCGGGCGGACATCGCCGTTCATTCGATGAAAGATGTACCCATCTCTTTTCCCGAAGGGTTAGGATTAGTCACTATTTGCAAACGTGATGATCCACGTGATGCTTTTGTTTCTGTCAAATATCACTCTCTCGATAAACTGCCAACAGGCAGCATTGTTGGTACATCAAGCTTACGCCGTCAGTGTCAACTCCGTGAATTACGCCCTGACCTGATTATCCGTGACCTTCGAGGTAATGTTGGAACCCGTCTGAGTAAGCTGGATAATGGTCATTACGATGCTATCATTCTCGCTGTTGCAGGATTGAAAAGGTTAGAATTGCATGACCGTATCCGTACACCATTATCCGCAAAACAGTCATTACCTGCCGTTGGTCAGGGAGCCGTGGGGATTGAATGCCGCCTTGACGACCAGCAAACACGAACTCTACTAGCACCATTAAACCACTATGATACAGAAATCTGTGTTCTTGCCGAACGAGCAATGAACACCCGTCTGGAAGGAGGCTGTCAGGTACCAATAGGTAGCTATGCCATCTGGCAGGATGGAAAAATCTGGCTGCGAGCATTGGTTGGAGCGCCAGATGGCAGCGTTATTATTCGTGGCGAGCGGACAGTTTTACCCAAAGATGCATGTCAAGCAGGCGTTGAACTGGCCAAAGAATTGTTGGAGCGGGGAGCAAGAGAAATTCTGGCGGAAGTTTATCAAGGCAATCCCCCTACATGAGCATTCTGGTAACACGCCCTTCTCCTGCCGGAGAAGAATTAGTTAGAAGATTACAGGCTGCGGGCAAAACTGCTTTCAGCGCACCTTTAATCGATATTCGCCCAGGTTCAGAACTGTCACAACTGGCTGAAAAACTTTGCCATCTGAATACCGGTGATATGGTATTTCTGCTGTCAAAAAATGCAGTGCATTATGCAAACTCAAAGTTAAATCAAATTAATCTATCATGGCCAGACAAGCTGATTTATTATGCTATTGGCAGATCAACCGCTCTGGCTTTTCATCAACTGACTGGTATAAATATTGCCTGGCCATCAGAGGGCGAAACCAGCGAAATCCTGCTAGAACTACCCTCATTATATCAGGTTGAAAATAAACAAGCTTTGCTGCTCAGAGGAAATGGCGGGCGTGAACTTATTGCCCAAACTTTGACAGAAAGAGGTGCCACAGTTAATTATTGTGAATGTTATTTTCGCCAGCGAGTAGATTACTCGGCAGCAGAATTCAGCGCCCGCTGGCAAAGATATGGGGTAAAAACTTTAGTTGTAACCAGCGGCGAAATACTGCAATTGTTATACAACTTAATACCCGACAGTGATCGAAACAGGTGGTTATTGAATTGCCATCTTATTGTGGTAAGCGAACGTCTTGCACATACCGCCCGGAATTTGGGCTGGCAAGATGTCAAAGTTGCTAAAAGTGCAGATAATGATGCCTTAATTCAGGCCCTAGAATAAACTGACATGGGATACCCACTATGACGGAACAAAAACAGTCCGCCGAGACAATTGAAAAAGTAATAGAAAAGGTTGAACCCCCGCAACAGCCCGGAATAGAGCCTCAGAAGCAAAAACGTTCTGGCGTTCTGAGAAACATTATTACTATTGCAATTATTCTGGCAATCGGTGGTGGCCTTTATTACTACGGACAACAGCAAAGCCACTTACTGAGTGCAGAGAACCATGAGCTGCGCCAACAACTGGAATCGCTGAAACATCAACAATCACAAGATCAGCAACGTATTGAAGCTCTGTTCAAAGAACAGGCGAAAGCTTCGAGCAAGGTTGCCACACAAGCCGCACAAAATGAGCAATTGGATCGTCATCTGCAAGAATTACAGGCCAAAATATCTGCGTTATCCAGTTCTGATGTAAAAAGCTGGCTACTGGCACAGGCTGATTTTCTAGTCAAAATGGCTGGACGAAAATTATGGAATGACCAAGATGTCGTCACTGCCGCTGCTCTGCTAAAAAATGCAGATGCCAGTCTTGCTGAAATGAATGATCCAAGCCTAATTGAAATTCGTCGTGCAATTACACAGGACATCAGCGAATTATCCGCCATTAGCCAAGTTGATTTTGATGGCATTATCCTGCGGGTTAATCAGCTCTCTAACCAAGTAGACAACCTGCGTCTGGCTGACAATACCCCCGATGGTTTACCAATGGATGAAGACAATCATGAATTGACCGGCACCTTATCCGAATGGCGCCAGAATCTGAGCAAAAGCTGGAACAGCTTTATGGATAACTTCATTACTATCCGTCGCCGTGATACTGCTGCTGAGCCATTATTGGCACCAAATCAGGATATCTATCTACGGGAAAATATCCGCGCCCGTTTATTGATTGCAGCTCAGGCAATACCGCGTCATCAAGGAGAAGTATTTAAACAATCACTGGAAACGGTTTCAACCTGGGTCAGAGCTTACTTTAATATTAACGATCCAAATACTAAAGCATTCCTGGAAGAAATTGATTCACTGAGTCAGCAACCTATTTCCATTACTGTGCCAGATCATCTTTCAAGCCAGCCTTTACTGGAAAAACTGATGCAAACCCGGGTCCGCAGCTTGCTGTCCCAATCTTCTGCAATCAATCAGGAGGGTTAAGCTATGCTGAAAGTCCTGTTACTGTTTGTTGTGCTGATTGTTGGTATTGTGCTTGGTCCAATAGCTGCGGGTCATCAGGGGTATGTGCTAATTCAAACTGACAACTACAATATTGAAACTAGCGTTACCGGTCTGTTTATTATATTTGTTCTTTTACAGTTAGTACTTTGCTTTCTTGGTTGGTGCTACCGCAGAGTTATGCGCACAAGCTCACGCACTCGAGGTTGGTTCCTTGGGCGCAAACGTAGCCGTGCCCATGCCCAAACAAAAGAAGCACTGATTAAACTGGCAGAAGGTGATTTCAAACAAGTGGAGCAATTGCTGACCCGTAATGCTGATCATGCAGAACAACCTGTAGTCAACTATTTACTGGCCGCTGAAGCGGCCCAGCAACGCGGAGATGAATTCCGTACTAATCAATATCTGGAACGTGCAGCAGAAGTCGCAGACAACAATCAGTTGCCTGTGGATATTACCCGTGTACGTATTCAACTAGCGCAAGGTGAAATTCATGCGGCCCGCCATGGTGTGGACAAACTACTGAATCAAGCTTCACGCCATCCAGAAGTGTTGCGCCTAGCTGAACAAGCTTATACAAGATCAGGGGCTTACCAGTCACTGATTGACATACTACCGACAATGGAAAAAATCCATCTGCATGATGAGTCACAAATTCATAAGCTGCGTCAACAAGCCTATATCGGTCTGATGAATCAATATATGTCAGAACAAGGCAGTGAAGGTTTAAAACGTTGGTGGCATGATCAAGGCCGTAAGATTCGTCATAATGTGGCTTTGCAAATTGCAATATCTGAACATTTGATCGAATGTGACGATCATGAAACTGCACAAAAGATCATCCTGGAAAGTTTAAAACGTCAATACGATGAACGTTTACTACGGCTGATCCCACGGTTGAAAAATGAAGATCCAAAACCGGTACAAAAAGCACTGGACCATCAATTAAAGCAATATGGTGCTACTCCTTTATTGAATAGTACTCTTGGACAGGTTGCTTTACACCACGGAGAATGGGAAAAAGCAACAAAAGATTTTAAAGCAGCATTAGCTCAACGCCCCGATGCTCATGATTATGCCTGGCTAGCAGATGCATTGGATAAGTTACGCAAACCGGAAGAAGCGGCACAGGTTCGCCGTGAGGGATTGGTGCTAACTTTGAAGCGTAAGAGTAACGTAGTTCATAGCAAATAGCTCAGATAACACGGTATCTTCGCTATCCAGTTACCGTTATTCTTTTCGCATTTTTCACACTTCACTAAAAATGCCCCATTCGAGGGCATTTTTCTAGCCATATTTTCTGGCGAAATCTTCATCGGAAGTGCAGAGATAAATAATAAATTCAATAAACGAGATAAGTGAAGGAATGAACATCCAGCAAAATAGTAGGTATAAAATTCCCATGCCTATCTTACCCAAATAAAATTTATGGGCGCCAAAGCTACCAAGAAAAAAATGCCAATAATGCCGCCACAATTCTGTTATTACTACCAGAAGAATGTACCCTTATCATCGCCCCACAATGTGGGCACGACTATGCAGATTCATGCAACATCTTTCCGCAGCCAAAGCATCCAATCATTCTTGATATTTATATATTCCCTTTAAGTAGGTTAAAAAAGTAACCAAGCCTATTTTATAGCGAAACCAGCAATCATATTTTCAGCTTTGCCTATATTAGATATTCATATCTGAACCGTTCATAGATTAAAGATATTCCTAAAGATGGGCCAAAAAAACACCTACCTTAGAAAGATAGGTGTATAAATACAATCAGGTCTACAGACGGATAGTGCCTCACTCAACGTTGAGTCCGGTCGGTGATGAAAAGACAGCTGTATCTTATTCATCGTGACATGGACAATAGGCACCGATAATCGGCTCTGCATCATCCCTGGGTTTATGAAGCTTATGCTGTCATAAGAAATAGGATGAGCATCTACATTTTTATGGCATGCATTTAACGTGCCAGCTTTTATTCAAGTGAATAACTGCCTCGCTTTATCAGCTATTTCTCCATTTATTACAACGAGAAAGCAAACCACGATAAAGCTCGCTTCATTAACTGTCTCTTATTTGAGACAATCCCTCACGCGTTTTAAATTTTTAATTTAAATTCAATATGTTAAAAGTCTCTTATTTGAGACAGTCAATATATCTATTGTCGTCAAAATACAACAAGATAATAAATTACAATATAAAACAAATAGTTAATACCAGAGAAAAGAGTGATTCAATCAACTTAGATCAACAAACCGCATGTTGCGAATAAGAGGCAAAAAAGGAAACAGGAAGAGTGGAAGGGCAAAAAGGTTAAATGCAAAAAAACCCCGCAATGCAGGGTTCTTCCTGGAATCTGGTCGGCGAGAGAGGATTCGAACCTCCGACCCACTGGTCCCAAACCAGTTGCGCTACCAAGCTGCGCTACTCGCCGAAATTTTTTCTTTTTTATGGTGCGAAAGGGGGGACTTGAACCCCCACGTCCGTAAGGACACTAACACCTGAAGCTAGCGCGTCTACCAATTCCGCCACCCTCGCGTGTCACAAAAAAGATGGGGTGGCTAATGGGACTCGAACCCACGACAACTGGAATCACAATCCAGGGCTCTACCAACTGAGCTATAGCCACCATAACAGCTATTTAATAATTCACTACTTACAACAGCAAAATACACCACCGCAGCTCTTGCACGCTATTAATGGCGCGCCCGACAGGATTCGAACCTGAGACCTCTGCCTCCGGAGGGCAGCGCTCTATCCAGCTGAGCTACGGGCGCTTAACGCCGTTGCGGATGGGGATAGTACGGATTTAATGATCTACTGTCCAGTGCTTTTTTTCAGAAATGATGCATTTGATTACACCTTGCTCATTTCGTTGATAAAGCCAGCTCTTAATTTCTCTACCACCCCAGCTATGACAGCAAATTAATCTATCGGACTATTAGCTTTCTGACACTAAAAAGCCTTACCAACCAATAAATAAGCGACACTATTAGCAAAAATCCTCCGCCTACCAACAGTGAAAAACGGGTATCAGGGTTAATCGCCATGCCCACCAACACACAACATAAAAATGCCAGTGTCAGATAATTTACATATGGGAACAAAATAGATTTGAAATTATGTTGTTTCAATGCCGCTTGATGGTGCTGACGAAAACGCAGCTGGCTCACCAGAATAACAAACCACGGAACCATCCCCGGCAGGACACTAGCACTGTAGACATAAACAAAAACCGCCTGTGGGTTTGGGATCAGGTAATTCAAACTGGAACCTACCATCAAACACAAGATCGTAATGGCAATACACGTTACTGGTACACCATTCTTTGACAATTTAGTCAGTGATGAGGGTAACTGTCGATTTTGCGCCAATGCATAGAGCATACGTCCACCACTGTACATACCACTGTTACAACCAGAAAGCGCAGCGGTCAATACGACAAAGTTAATCACGGCTGCTGCTGAAGTGATTCCTACTTTGGTAAATGTCATCACAAACGGGCTACCCTGTGAACCAACTTCTGTCCACGGAAATAATGTAACCACAATGAAAATCGCGCCTACGTAGAAAATCAAGATGCGCCAGAGAATATTGTTAATCGCTTTCTTTAAGGTAACCTGTGGATTTTTAGCCTCCCCCGCAGTGATACCTACCAGTTCCACCCCCTGATAAGATGCAACCACAATACAGAGCGCAAACAAGAACCCTTGCCAACTACCAGCAAAAAAACCACCATGAGCAGTCAAATTACCCAATCCAATAGGTTGCCATTGATTACCGATGCCAAAAAATATCAGCGCCAGACCAACCAGGATCATCACGATAATTGTGGTCACCTTAATCATAGCAAACCAAAATTCTAACTCACCATAAAGACGTACCGCCGCCAAGTTTGCCAAAGCGACCAATGCCACTGCAATTAATGCTGACACCCATTGAGGAAGTTCAGGGAACCAGAACTCGGCATAAACGCCAATAGCTGTTATTTCTGATATCCCTACTGCCACCCACATAAACCAATAACCCCAAGCGGTCAGGCATCCCCAATATGGGCTGAGATATTTATGCCCAAAAGAAGCGAAAGAACCCGTAACAGGCTCAAGAAACAGCATTTCCCCCATGGAGCGCATAATGAAGAAAACAAAAATTCCGGCAATAATGTAAGCCAGCAAAACAGAAGGCCCCGCCCATTTCAGCGTGCTGGCTGAGCCCATAAACAGACCGACACCAATAGTTCCGCCTAATGCGATTAGCTCGATATGACGGGCTTCTAAACCTCGTTGCAGGCCCTGTTGTTGATCTGCCATAAATTCCCTGTCCATTGTTATGTGTTGTAATGTGTAATAGTCAAAATATACAAAACTGGTTTTGACCAGCCATAAAAATGGCAGGGATCAAAACATGTTTTTCCACTCAGTGGAATAAAAAATTACCCAATAATTAGTATTGATAGTAAAAGCCCGGCAGGATCAAACGGTTATATAGACGCTGTGAAATGAATTTTTTGACAACCTGTCGCAAATTGTTATACGACAGGCAGACAACACATTTACAGACGATTGAAGTAGTAATATCCCAAAAACTTCAATAGCTTAAACTGGCGACGGATACGGCTTGGTTGTGATAACAAACGATAAAACCATTCAAGCCCGAGGTTCTGCCATACTTTCGGCGCACGTTTTACATGACCGGTAAATACGTCATAAGTACCACCAACCCCCATATAGAGAGCATCGAAATGAATTTTACGGCAGTCGCGCATGAAAATTTCCTGCTTAGGCGACCCCATTGCAACTGTTACAATTGCTGCTCCGCTAGCATGAATCCGTTCAAAAACAATATTACGTTCTTCTGGTGTGAAATAACCATTCTGGCTGCCAACAATATTGACGTTCCATTGAGTCCGTAATTTGTTTTCCGTTTGTTCCAATATCTCTGGTTTCCCCCCGACCAGAAAAACAGGAGTACCTTCCTTGCCAGCACGTTCCATCATCGCTTCCCACAAATCTGCCCCCGCTACGCGAGAAACTTTAGCATCAAGGTATTTACGGCGGATAGCACGTACAATGCTGATACCATCGGCATACAGATATTCTACTTCACCTAACAAAGTACTCAGAGTATTGTCTTCTTCCGCTGTCAGAACTTTTTCTGCATTAATTGCAACCAAAGTACCCGTCTTTACCTGCCCTCGCTGAAAAATATGGTCAAGAAAGTGCGCCATATCGCGAAAGCCCCAAATATTCAAGCCGCGAATGTTATACTTAGGAATATTGTTTCGCTCCATTTTCTTTCCTTAATATTACAACGGACGTTTTTGCGATAAAGCCCAGTTGCTAGTCAAATATTTTCTGATAAGCCCAGCACTGTCAAACAGCCAATACAACAACTTAGCAACCACCAAACATAAACCAAAAATAATACAGAAAAACACCACTCGGGAAACAAATGAATCCAACCCTTCACGAGCCAGAACTATCATGTTGAAGATCGCTCCGAAGCAAAATGCCTGCAAAATAGCAGCCTTATAACGATTAGTCTCCTGTTTCCCCAACTCATAAATCCAGTCAAACCACTTAATTATCAACCCAACAACAATCGCACCAACCGGAATAAACAGCACTCCCCCCATAACAATCAAAGATCCTATTAAAGTTGGGGAAATTGCTAAGCCGGAGTGGTTATCTAACACTTCCCAAGTAAAGTAATTTGCAGAATTCAACACAGCATCAGGGCGTCCTGGCCAAAGCCAACTTGGAATGAAAACATAGAAATCACGGATAATCGGTGCCAACCCCTGAAAATCGATTTTGTCGTAGTTATTCAACAATAACGCAAAATTTTCCCACGGAGAGAAAGTATCTCTTGTGAGATAAAGGAAAGTATAAAACGCTTCTGCACCACTGACATCCAAACTATAGCGTTTAAGAGCCAACCAGAACATACCAACAATTCCCACTGCTCCCGCAGTTATCAGCATCCACAATGTTATCCAACCACGAACAATGCCGATAAATAGAAACAGCGCAAACGCAATAATAATATTAGCCCGTGTTCCCCCAACAATCACATAAGTCAAAATCCCGAAAGCAACCGTGCTTATCAGAAAAAACAGCCAGCGTAATTGTGTCGGTTTCAGGAAATAAACGACTAGCATGGCTGGAATAAAGAAGTAAAAGAACCGTTTTAAGGCAACACCAGACACCTGACTGGAGAAAATCTGACTATACGACTGTAATTTAAACAATAGAAACCCATTCTGCATGAAGAATAGCCCAACGGTCACAACCGCAACTAATGTCAGTAGTAACCATGTCAAATTAGTTTCTACCCGGTTCATGGTGAATACCGGTGCTTTGGGTTGCCCAGAAGGTCTTTTCAGCCGAGTTTTATAACTGACATAATAAATTGCATAGAAGCACGTTGAAGCCAACAGAGCATGTAACAAAGAGTCTACTGGTACCACCTCAACATCAAACTGAAAAACCAGCAAGCACGTCAGTGGGAAACCGAAATAGAACGTCAGCAAATAAAGTAATGAGAAGAACACATTGAAATTAAAACGTACACGTCGGAATTCCTGATAAGCTAGCGTCAGGATAAAAACCAGTGATATCAGGTAAACAGTAAATAATCCGCCAAATTGCGTTAAACTCATTGCTGCTCTCCTGCCACTTTTGCCAGCGCTTGCCGCCAACCATCAACAACGTTTGGGCTGAAGAAAGCTATTGTATTCCTGTCTAAAGAAAGCATCTGCCGTTGTGCTTCGGCAATCAATTGTCTATCCAAAGGATCGCCGCAGAAAAATACCGGTACCTGCTGTTCTGTCAGATCCTGCCAGAAAAGATTTCGACGACTAAGTACAAATGGCACCCCAAATTGTATCAACAGGCAAATTGTTCCAACCCCTTGCTGGCGGTCAAATATGAAATACCCTAAATCGCAACAACGCAGTAATGCCAGATAGTCATCAAATTCCATCTTTTGCTTAATAATTTTCAAACTTTCTGAGCAAAACAGTGATAAAGCCGTTTGCTCAACCTGATCAATATAAGCCTGATTATTCTCCGGATAACCCATCGGAATGACTATTCGTACCTTATCACCAAATTGCTTATGAATAGCTTTGAGTGCGGCGATATGTCGGTTTGATCGATCACCGGAGTTCCCCAGCAAAATTGTCATTCTGTTATCGTCAGAAGGTGTTTTTTCTACCATCGTCAAAGCTGGCTCCATTCTGGTTGGGAAATAAAGCAACGATGTTGGTACCTTCAGATGATGCTGAGAATAAAAATGTGAATCCCCACGAGTCGCAAATACATGTTCCACTCGATTCTGCGCCAAACGACGTAGAAAATAAAACAGGCGGAATTTCAACTGGCGAGAATCTTCATACAAATCTGCTCCCCAAGCATGCCACCAAAATTGATTGCGTTTAATTTTTCCTGACAACAGTGCCAACCATAAACCTGTATTAAATTGACCATGAAAAAAAAACCGGCAAGCTCTGTCTGACTGCGCTTTAGCAGTAACCGCCTGCGCCAGAGCTTTTTTACTGTCAAAAAATGTCATATCCAACTCCGGACAATCATCCAGAGAAGCTCGATTCCTGGTCACCACCATAAACTTTGGTTTAGCCGAAAAACCCATTTCTTGCGCTAAGACATCATTAAAAAAGCGTAATACCGTTCGATTGTGATGCGGGATATCAGATCCCAGAACGTGAATTAGGGTAGTCATGCTCGCCTGCGGTAAATAAGAAATACACCACAACAAAGGGTGAAATAAACAATATAAGTTGTCATATAGGCTTGTGCTGCGCCTAACGCTCCATTAGCAGGAATAAGCCAGTGGGAAAAACCAGTAAGCAACAAAAACTGACTAACCTCAGTTAGCACATAAAAACGCAACGCAGCTTTGGCAATCACTAAGTAACCAAAAACATAGGCGCCCACTTTCAAGACATCACCAACCAGCTGCCAAGCAAACAAATCACGCATAGCTGTAAATTTGTCGGAAAACAGCAACCAAATGGCAAAATCACGCAACAACCATACAGTAAAACTCGCAACAGCCACCGCTGGCAAAACAAATTTCAACGCCTTGACTATCTCATCTGATATTTCGACCTTACCCTGTAATCGTGAAAGTGTTGGCAACAGATAAACACTGAAAGAAGCTGTAATAAATTGCAGGTAAGCATCGGAAATACTACTTACACCTTGCCAGATACCCACATCATCCCAACTATAATGCGCGGCCAGCAAGTTTCGCATCATAATGTAAGCAACTGGTAAAGTAATAGAAGTCAACAAAGCCATAAGGGTAAATTTGCCGAGTTGACTAGCGAGTACCTTATCCCACATAGGCTTAAGATCTGATAACGGAACCACGTTGCGATACCAAAGCATCAGCCCCGCAGGAAATATTATCAGTGCTGGCACTAAAGCCAAACCAGCCAAAGCACCTTCATACCCTCCAAGAGTAAAGCAAAGATAATAAGCCATCACGCCAATTAAACTACCAAGAATAATAGCCAGGGCATTCCCCAGAGCATCCCTGTATCCTTTCAAAATAGCCAGAAAATAGTTGGCACTGGCAATACCCATTTGAATAAATGCAAGCGCCTGCACAACGGGTTCATAATCTTGATGACCAAATAATCCAATACTGATTGATCCACTGAACAACAAAAAAATTACTGCCAACAGCGTGGAAAATCCCAAGATAATGGCAGAAGACGTTCCTAATACCGCACGCAGCCTTTCCGGTCGCTGCTGATATTCAGCAACATATTTAGTCACACCATTAAAAATACCTGCTCCTGCCAATACCCCCAGCACGGTAATAAGTTGACGGAAATTACCCGCCAGCCCAACACCACTGGGACCGAAAGCAACTGCCAGTAATTTAACAATCAAAAGCCCCACACCGATCTTTATCAGTGTAGAGCCAGCAGTCCATACCGATGCTTTAGCCAGTGACATATCAGGCAAAGAATTCCTTGATATGTTTGATAACAGCTTGTTGCTCAGTCTCTGTTATGTTGTAAAACATTGGCAAACGTACCAAGCGCTCACTTTCACTAGTAGTGAAGCGATCTTCTCCATGGAAGTGACCAAATTTCTCACCACCTGGGCTACTGTGCAGAGAAACATAATGGAATACCGTTAGTACACCTGCATCGTTCATATAGCTATTGAATGCAGAGCGTTCCCCAATATCTTTCAGCTTGATATAGAACATATGGGCATTATGCTCCAATCCTTCAGGTATTACAGGCAATGTCAGACGACCAACATCAGCCAAAGGTTTTAACGCTTGATAATAGGTATCCCACAAGGCAAGACGGCGTTCATTGATTTTCTCAGCAGCTTCAAGTTGTGCCCACAAATAAGCAGCCTGAAGTTCTGACATCAGATAACTGGAACCAATATCACGCCAGGTATATTTATCGACCTGACCACGGAAAAACTGGCTGCGGTTAGTACCTTTTTCACGGACAATTTCCGCACGGGAGATCCGTGACTTGTCATTAATAAGTATTGCACCACCTTCACCACCAGAAGAATAGTTCTTGGTTTCATGGAAACTGTAACAACCGATGTGTCCAAGAGTTCCCAATGCGCGGCCTTTATAAGTGGACATTACGCCCTGTGCTGCATCTTCCACTACAAACAGATTATATTTCTCTGCTAGGGCCATGATTGCATCCATTTCACAAGCCACACCCGCGTAATGAACAGGAACAATCGCACGTGTTCTGTCTGTAATCGCTGCTTCGATTTTAGTTTCATCAATATTCATGGTATCCGGACGGATATCCACAAAAACAATCGTTGCTCCCCGCAGTACAAATGCGTTCGAAGTAGAAACGAAAGTGAAACTCGGCATGATAACCTCATCACCGGGCTGAATATTTAGCAAAATAGCCGCCATTTCTAGCGAAGCTGTGCAGGATGGTGTCAATAGAGCTTTCAAGCAATTGAAATGTTGTTCCATCCACTCTTCACAACGTTTGGTAAAACCACCATCCCCGCAAAGCTTACCGCTCGCTATTGCCTGCTTCATATAATCTAATTCAGTGCCGACTACTGGCGGTCTGTTAAATGGAATCATTTCGCCCCCGGTATAACCAATAAGCAGTGCTTTCAACAAATGCACCACTGCGTTTATAAAGACGCAAAGCAGCGATATTGCTGGTTTGTGTCGCGATTCTTAATCGTTGTATTTGATGGTACTGGCACCACTGTTGCGCCGTCGACATTAATTTTGAACCAATTCCACAACCGGTATTTCCTGGAAACACCGCCAGCAATCCCATGCGGGACTGGCCTTTCTCTAACTCCCGCAAAGTAACAAACCCTGCGGGTTGCCCATTATCTCCATTTACCAGTAAACATTGATGATCAAATGTACCCAACACCGCTTTTTCAACCCAGGTAGCATAGAAACGACCACTATCCTGCGGCTGATACCAAGGGGTACGGAAACGGCTTGAAGAAAATACTTTAGAAGCCACTTCTTTCAACATGGGAATATCTTGCTGTGTTGCCGATATCATCTCCGTCTCAGGATTATCACTACAATTCGTAGTATAAGCATTTTTTGTGCCAATCATTAATGAGAAATCTACTTCCCCTTCCACCAGCGAAAAACCCAATGCCGATAATCCATCAATAATGTCTGGCCGTTGTACTGGCACTTTAGCCTGCACTAAAGAATATTGTTCTAACTGAGATAAAGTTAACAACTTGGAATCAGGTGTAAAATCAAGACGAGCAGTGGAGAATCCAAAATAATGGCTATCCCACTCTAATGGTTCAATATTGGCGCGAACGGACATGGAGCAGATCCAACAGATATTGGCCGTAACCAGTTTTTGACAAAGATTTTGCTGTTTCTCTTAAGTGATCATCATCTAACCAACCATTACGCCAGGCAATTTCTTCAAGACAGGCGACTTTAAAACCCTGACGCTTCTCAACAGTCTGCACAAAAGTGCTGGCCTCAATCAGACTATCGTGCGTGCCGGTATCCAACCAAGCAAAACCGCGCCCTAACAGTTCAATATTCAGTTCACCACGATCCAGATACATCTGGTTAATACTGGTAATTTCTAATTCACCTCGGGCAGAAGGCTTCACCTGTTTGGCAAAGTCCACAACCTGATTATCATAGAAATAGAGACCTGTTACTGCCCAGTTAGATTTTGGTTTTTCTGGTTTTTCTTCAATGGAAAGAACATGAAACTCGTCATCAAACTCCACCACACCAAATCGCTCAGGGTCCATTACCTGATAACCAAAAATAGTCGCGCCATTTCCACGGGAAACGACACTCTTCAGTTTCGGACTGAATGCTTGCCCAAAGTAGACATTGTCTCCCAATACCAAGCAACAGGATTCGCCGTTGATGAACTCTTCACCAATCAGAAATGCCTGAGCTAAACCATCCGGTGATGGCTGTTCTGCATAGCTCAAACGAATACCAAATTTATCACCATTGCCAAGTAGTCGGTGGAAAGAAGGTAAATCTTCTGGTGTGGAGATAATCAAAACATCGCGTATCCCTGCCAGCATCAGTACTGACAAAGGATAATAAATCATCGGTTTGTCATAAATCGGCAGTAATTGCTTGGAAACACCTCGTGTTATCGGATGCAACCGAGTACCCGATCCTCCTGCCAGAATAATGCCTTTCATGTTACCTCCAAAGTAGCTCAGTCTTTACCTAATCCAAGACGCTCACCAGCATAAGAACCATCCTGAACTCTGCGCCACCAGTTTTCATTTTCCAGATACCATTGAACTGTTTTACGAATACCTGATTCAAAAGTTTCTTGGGGCTTCCAGCCCAACTCATGCTCAATTTTCGCCGCATCAATGGCATAGCGCATATCATGACCAGGACGATCTGTAACATAAGTAATCAAATCACGATAATGAGCAATATTTGCTGGCTTCTCTGGGCAAAACTCTTCCAGCAATTCACAAATTGCGCAAACCACATCAATATTTTTTCGTTCATTATGACCGCCGATATTGTAGGTTTTACCCGGTTCTGCTGTTGTTACAACAAGATAAAGCGCCCTAGCATGATCTTCCACATACAGCCAATCACGAATTTGCTTCCCTTCGCCATATACTGGCAGGGACTTGCCCGCTAATGCGTTCAAAATCACCAACGGTATCAATTTTTCCGGGAAGTGGTAAGGACCATAATTATTTGAACAATTAGTGATAATTGTCGGCAAACCATAAGTTCGGTGCCATGCTCTTACCAGATGGTCACTAGATGCCTTGGACGCTGAATATGGGCTGCTTGGTGCATAAGGTGTTTCTTCGGTAAAGAAACCATCCTCACCATGTAAATCACCATACACTTCATCTGTTGAAATATGATGAAAACGGAAAGCGGCCTGTTTCTCTTTACTCAATTTTTGCCAGAAAGCTCGAGCAACTTCTAGCAAAACATAAGTACCAACAATGTTCGTTTCGACAAAGGCCGCAGGGCCATCAATAGAGCGATCCACATGACTTTCTGCCGCCAGATGCATCACACAATCCGGTTGATACTGCTCAAACACCCGGTCCAGCGCTTCACGCTGGCAAATATTAACCTGTTCAAAAGCATAGCGTGAGCTATCCGCAACCGAGGCAAGAGATTCTAGATTGCCAGCATAAGTTAAGCTATCAACCACAACTACACTGTCTTCTGTATTATCAATAACATGTCGCACAACAGCAGAACCAATAAAACCCGCTCCACCTGTGATTAGAATACGTCTCAACGCCAGACTCCTTTTGTATCCACAATCCATTTCTGTTTAATGTCATAACCATTTACCGCTTTAAACTGATTATGGTCCACCAGCATCAACAGGATATCGGCTTCTTCCAAAGCTTTCTCCAAGTTAACCAGTTGAACTATTTCCTTTAAATAAGCGGGTAATTCATGAACATTAGGTTCTACAACCAATGTCTCACCTGCATGCCATTGCGCAATAATACGGGTGATATGCACAGCTGGGCTTTCACGTAAATCATCAATATTTGGTTTAAACGCCAAACCCAAACAAGCAATTTTCACTTCTCCAGCGCGTTTTCCACTTTCAGCCAAACAGTCCGCAACAGCGGCTTTTACTTGATCCACAACCCACAAGGGCTTTCCATCATTAACCAAACGTGCTGTATGTATAAGACGTGATTGTTCCGGGTTTTGGGAAACAATGAACCACGGATCAACAGCAATACAGTGACCACCCACACCAGGCCCTGGCTGAAGAATATTTACTCGGGGATGGCGGTTTGCCAAACTGATAAGTTCCCACACATCAATACCTTGATCAGCACAAATCAGGGAAAGTTCGTTAGCAAATGCAATGTTTACATCTCGAAAGCTATTTTCTGTCAGCTTACACATTTCTGCTGTCCTTGAGTTAGTGATAACACATTCACCTTCAAGGAAAATTTTATACAGCTCGCTGGCTCTGGCTGAAGATTTTTGTGTCATGCCGCCAACAACACGGTCATTCTTAATCAATTCAACCATAACCTGGCCTGGTAACACGCGTTCAGGGCAGTAAGCAATATCAATATCAGATTCCTCACCTACCTGCTGAGGAAAAGTCAAATCGGGACGCGTCGCTGCCAACCATTCTGCCATCTGTTCCGTCGCACCTACTGGTGAAGTAGATTCTAAAATCACCAGATCGCCTTTTTTCAGAATGGGCGCCACTGATTCAGCTGCAGAACACACATACTTCATATCCGGTTCATGATCCCCTTTAAAAGGAGTTGGAACAGCTATCAAAAAAGCATCTGCTGGTAACGGAGAAGTCACTGCTTTTAGGTAACCCTCTTCCACAGCCGTTTTCACCACCTTGTCCAGATCCGGTTCTACAATATGAATTGCGCCACGATTAATCGTTTCCACCGCGTGCTGATTAACATCGACGCCTATGACTTTCTTATTACGGGATGCAAACGCTGCCGCAGTGGGTAAGCCGATATACCCAAGACCGATAACAGAAATAGTTTCAAAACTCATAATGTCACCTGATTTTTTTCAAAGCATCGAGAATACGTTGACAGGCATCACCATCCCCGTAAGGATTATGAGCACGACTCATTTGCTGATAGGCAACATCGTCTGTCAACAATCGTGTCACCTCTTCTACGATAGTTCTTGTGTCTGTTCCTACCAGCCGTACCGTTCCGGCATCCACCGCTTCTGGCCGCTCAGTAGTATTACGCATCACTAAAACCGGCTTTCCCAAAGAAGGAGCCTCTTCCTGAATGCCACCAGAATCCGTCAGGATCATATAGGAATGGTTCATCAGATAGACGAATGGCAAATAATCCTGTGGTTTTATAAGCATGATATTATCTATATTATGCAAAATGCGCTTTACCGGCTCACAAACATTTGGGTTCAAATGAACCGGATAAACTACCTGAACTTCTGGATGAGTACGGGCTATCTGTGCCAAAGCTTCGCAAATTCGTTCAAATCCACCACCAAAACTTTCACGACGATGGCCTGTTACCAGAATCATTTTTTTATTGGTATCAATAAACGGGTAGTGTTCCGCCAACTTACTCCGCATAATCTCGTCATTCATTATTCGATCGCGTACCCACAACAACGCATCAATCACGGTATTACCCGTGACAAAAACCTGATTATCTGCAATCGATTCTTTCTGCAAATTCTTACGAGAGTTTTCCGTCGGAGCGAAATGGTACATTGCCAAGTGCCCAGCAATCTTACGGTTTGCCTCTTCTGGCCAAGGGGAATAGAGATCGCCGGTTCTCAGTCCAGCTTCAATATGACCGACAGGGACACGCTGGTAGAACGCAGCTAAACTGGTTGCCATAGTTGTTGTTGTATCACCGTGAACCAACACAACATCAGGCTTAAATTCGGCCAAAACAGGCTTTAATCCCTCCAGAATACGACACGTAATATCCGTTAAATCTTGCCCTGATTTCATAATATTGAGATCAAAATCGGGAGTAATCTCAAAAAGATGTAATACCTGATCCAACATTTCCCGGTGTTGGGCAGTGACACATACTTTCGCTTCGAAGGCTTCATCCTTTGCCAGCGCATGTACCAGCGGAGCCATCTTGATGGCTTCTGGCCGGGTACCAAACACAGTCAACACTTTCACAGTGACTCTCTTATTGGTCAGTAACTTGCAGATCTTCCTGCAAAAACACTCTTTAATACTATTTATTTCTGCTTCTGGAGTTGCGAAAAATATTTTTCAAAAGCAGTCACTTCTATAACTATTTGGTTACTTACGCGAACGCCGTACCAGTGCTATTCCGGCACCAACTAAAGTGCCAACCGCGCCCCACATGATGACAATAAACATTCTACGTGGACTGTCTCTGGTAACAGGCTCTTCAGGGGTTCTCAGATAACGATAAGTCTGGAATTGATCCTGCAATATCGGGTGAACATTCAATGTCGCTAACATCGCAATATTCTGGTCATAGTCCACATCATAATCAGGACCCGTTGCTTCCAAAGTTTCAAGCTGAGCCTGTAACAACGGCGCACCTAGCATAAACATTTTTGAATCAGGCAACTGATCTATCGGTGTGTCAGTTTGATTGCGCCGAATCCCCTGCTTTTCTGCAATCTTCAAGGATTGTTGCAACACATTCATTTCACGGTTATAAACCGCTTTAGCAACTATTTCTTGCCGCTTAACCAATGCGTTCATAGATTGAGTACGGATAGCCCATGCACCTTTTACTTCATTATTCAAATGAGTACTCGCGCGACTGTTAGCAAAAGCAATGTATTGGCGTAAGAGTTGATTTGCTTGTACAGAAGATTCTGCTGTCAGTTTGATACTGTCATTCAGCACTTTTTTATCATCATGAGGAATGAACTGAATATTATTGATTAACTCATCCAGTAAAGCTGCATCTGCTCTGGCATCACCCTCCTTATGTTGCTTGTAGTAATCAGACTTTAACCAAAATTCACGGCGGGTATCATATGCCGCGAGCTGAGTGACAAGTTCTTTATAAGCTTCTTCTGGAATAGACGGTAACTGAGTTTCCTGTGAAACGTTAATGTGAGTATCCAAGTTGCGTAAAAACTGCTGCCGAGAATAATAACTACCCAAATGATTAGTCGTAGGCAAGTCAATGGTTGCCGTTGCACTCCATTTTTGTTGCATCAGATAAGATGCTCCCAGAGCTATAGCAGCGAAGATTATTGCCAGTACGACAATCCATATTTTTCCACGCCATAGAGCACTACACAAGGCTCCGATATCCAGCTCATGCTCCAGAATCTGTTGATCTTGAATAGATTTCGTTTCTGATTTTATCACTGCACAAAACCTCTGTTGATAGATGTTTAATGGTTAGCAGAATAGCGTATACGACGTTTTTGCCGTTTAATGAAACGAGCCACCCGCCATGCACGTTTGATGCAATAGCCATACAACATAAATGCAAGCAAGAACAATGCCAACATTACCCATTCAGGAACAAACTCCAACCATTCTCCAATCATTCCGGCAGCCGCGAACAAAGCCGCAGCAACAGTGATCAAAACAAATGCCTGACGTGATGAAAATCCAGACCGCATAATCAGGTGGTGAATATGTTGTCTATCTGGAGAAAATGGGCTCATTCCTTTACGCAAGCGACGGTACATGATGGCAACCATATCCATTAAGGGAATGGCAATAATCCACAATGCAGTAACTGGCTTCACAGAAGGTTCATTCCCCTGAGTAGATTCAATAAGTAGCCAGATAATGGTAAAACCAATCAGTGTACTGCCCGCATCACCCATAAATACTTTGAAACGTTGGCTTAAGAAACCAAGATTGAGCAGAATATAAGGAAGAATGGCCGCAATAAATGCAAAACACCATAATGCCAGTGCCGTGTTACCACTTCGATACAGTAAGATCCCCAAAGCACCGAAAGAGACACAAGATAATCCACCTAATAGTCCATCTATCCCATCAACCATATTGAATGCATTAATAGCAGCCCAAACAGCAAATAGCGTCACAACATAACTGAATGGCCCAAGATTCATATCCCAAGGACCAAAAGCATAGCCAAGGCTATTTAATTTCAGGCCAGCAAAATACATCATTGCAATACCAACCAGAGCCTGAATAGTTGCCCGGACCTTAACGCTGATATCAAAACGATCATCCAATGCACCAACAAATACCAGTACAGTGGCACAAATTAAGTACGGCCATTTATGAGGTATAAACTCGTTTGTTATAACAAAAGCAAAACAGATACCAGCAAATACAGTTATCCCACCAACCAGAGGCACTAGTCCCTGATGATGCTTGCGATAATTGGGTTTATCAACGAGGCCAATTTTCCTTCCTGCGATACGCGCCATAAACAGAAACGCAAACGAAAACAGAAAAATGCAAAAAATTTCAATACTCATACTGGGAATATTCACGATAAAAACTCTCCGTGAAAAACAAATATAACCTGGTTATTTATCATCCACAGCCACATGGTTTTTCTGGCCAGGAACCAACCCCATAAATTCTCCATTTTGTGAGGATACTTTTCTTTACTGTAGAAAAATTAATAACCTTTACATCATAATCTACGACGCTTATTGGAAAATGGCAGTATATAAGTTTCATGCAAAATACATACCATATCTATATGGTGCTATAGCACCAGATGCAAAAAACGCCACAGAACTGTGGCGTTGAAAAATCATCATGAACCAAGTTAAAAACTACGAGCGTTTCATCATGTCAAAGAAATCGTCGTTTGTTTTACTCATAGCCAATTTATTGATAAGGAACTCCATCGCATCAATTTCTCCCATTGGGTGAATAATTTTGCGAAGAATCCACATCTTTTGTAGCTCTTCAGATGTGGTAAGTAACTCTTCTTTACGTGTACCGGAACGGTTGTAATCGATAGCAGGGAAGACGCGCTTTTCAGCAATTTTACGTGAGAGGTGCAACTCCATATTACCAGTGCCTTTAAACTCTTCGTAAATCACTTCATCCATCTTCGAGCCTGTATCCACCAATGCAGTAGCAATAATGGTCAAGCTTCCACCCTCTTCTACATTACGTGCAGCCCCGAAGAAACGTTTTGGACGATGTAACGCGTTAGCATCTACACCACCAGTCAGTACCTTACCGGATGCCGGAACAACAGTGTTATAGGCACGTGCCAGACGAGTAATAGAATCAAGCAGGATAATAACGTCTTTTTTATGTTCAACCAGACGCTTAGCTTTCTCAATGACCATCTCTGCCACCTGAACGTGACGGGAAGCCGGCTCATCAAAAGTAGAAGCAATAACCTCACCCTTCACCAAACGTTGCATTTCAGTGACTTCTTCCGGACGTTCATCAATCAGAAGTACCATCAATACACAATCCGGATGATTATGAGCAATGTTAGCTGCGATATTTTGCAGCAACATAGTTTTACCCGCTTTTGGTGGAGCAACAATAAGACCACGTTGTCCGCGACCAATTGGTGCCGCCAGATCCAGAACACGAGCCGTCAGATCCTCAGTGGAACCATTACCACGCTCCATCCGCAAGCGGTTATTCGCATGCAAAGGAGTTAAGTTTTCAAAAAGAATTTTGCTGCGGGCATTTTCTGGTTTATCAAAGTTAACTTCGTTAACCTTCAACAGTGCAAAATAGCGCTCACCTTCTTTAGGTGGGCGGATTTTACCTGAAATTGTGTCACCGGTACGGAGGTTAAAACGGCGGATTTGGCTGGGAGAGACGTAGATATCATCGGGACCGGCAAGGTAGGAGCTGTCTGCTGAACGGAGGAATCCAAATCCATCCTGCAATATCTCCAGCACACCGTCACCGAAGATATCTTCTCCGCTTTTCGCATGCTGCTTAAGGATAGAGAAGATAATATCTTGTTTACGCATACGGGCCAGATTTTCCAGCCCCATATTTTCGCCGAGTGTAATCAGTTCAGATACCGGCGTATTCTTTAATTCGGTAAGATTCATAATGGTGGGTTCTTTAACTCGGGGTATATCTCGAACTATGAACGTGAATAGTATGGCAGCGTCATCGATGCCTGTTTATTTTGTACAAAAACAAATAAGACCTTTAATACATCATTTATATAAAAAGGTAATAATTTGAAGTACCAAGATTGAGCTCAAATAAGACTGACAGGCTGTCAAAAACGCTGTTGAGATAATGCCGAAACATTACTGATTTCTATAAAAAAACTATCTCAACGTAATGAGTTATACACCAGATTATTCCTGCATAACCCATTGGATATTTTAGACTATCCAGAGATAACAGACTTATCAGACACTACAGATTGTTCAGTATGCAACATACTTCTAACATGAGGTATGTGATACAAGCAGTGGCGCTAACTTATCACGCTTCTTTACGGACGTCTAGCGGTCAATGAAATAAATAGTGATATACGCCAAACGTCCGGTATTAGTGTGATCTCACTTCAATCAGAGATTAGCATCCAAAAATTCTTTCAACTGAGTTTTTGACAATGCCCCCACTTTGGTGGCTGCTACCTGACCGTCTTTAAACAGTAGTAGCGTAGGAATACCGCGGATACCATACTTAGGAGCAGTTGCCGGGTTATCATCAATGTTCAGTTTTGCAATCGTCAGTTTACCTAAATATTCCGGTGCAATTTCATCTAAAATAGGTGCAATCATTTTACATGGACCACACCATGCCGCCCAAAAATCGACAAGAACTGGACCCGCTGCTTTCAGAACATCAGCATCAAAGCTATCATCACTCAAATGAATAATTTTATCGCTCATTTTTTACTCCAAAGAATAATTTTTTACCATGCTAGTGTAACATTACTGATATAAGGTTGCTTTTATTTCAGAGGATACACTTCCGTAAAACAACGGTTAACTGATATTCTACCACACTATGAGTAAAACACACTTGACAGAAAAGAAGTTTTCCGACTTCGCCTTGCACCCCAGAGTCATAGAAGCTCTTGATAACAAGGGGTTTTCTAATTGTACGCCTATACAGGCACTGACATTACCTTTCACTGTCGAAGGTCGTGATGTCGCGGGGCAAGCGCAAACTGGTACCGGGAAGACACTAGCATTTTTAGCGTCTGCTTTTCATTATTTACTGACTCATCCCACAACAAAGGGGCGTCAAACCAATCAGCCAAGAGCGCTGATTATGGCCCCTACCCGCGAACTAGCCGTACAGATTTACTCTGATGCAGAAGATCTGGCACAAACAACGGGATTAAAGATGGGTCTTGCCTATGGTGGCGATGGTTATGACAAACAGCTGAAAGTGCTGGAATCCGGTGTTGACATTCTCATCGGCACAACCGGACGTCTGATCGACTATACCAAACAAGGGCATATTAATCTGAATGCCATTCAGGTTATGGTGCTTGATGAAGCTGATCGTATGTACGATCTGGGTTTTATCAAAGATATCCGCTGGCTATTCCGTCGGATGCCACCTGCAAATGAACGCATGAACCTGCTGTTTTCTGCCACTCTGTCTTACCGAGTCCGAGAACTGGCATTTGAGCAAATGAATCATGCAGAATATGTAGAAGTGGAACCGCTACAGAAAACGGGGCACCGTATCCGCGAAGAGCTGTTTTATCCTTCTAATGAAGAGAAGATGCGTCTGCTTCAAACGTTATTGGAAGAAGAATGGCCCGATCGCTGCATTATTTTCGCCAATACTAAATATCGTTGTGAAGATATCTGGGCCCATCTTGCTACTGACGGGCATCGCGTTGGTTTGCTAACTGGTGATGTTGCACAGAAAAAACGGTTACGTATTCTGGAAGAATTCAGCAAGGGCAATATTGATATTCTGGTTGCAACTGACGTGGCAGCTCGTGGATTGCACATTCCATCCGTAACTCATGTTTTTAACTATGACTTACCAGATGACTGCGAAGATTATGTTCACCGCATTGGCCGTACCGGACGTGCAGGTGAAAGTGGCCACTCTATCAGCCTGGCCTGTGAAGAATATGCTCTGAACCTGCCAGCAATCGAAAATTATATTCAGCACCAAATCCCTGTCAGTAAATATAACAGTAATGCATTGCTGAAAGATTTACCGGTTCCTAAACGCCGCCATCGTTCGCGTTCAGGGAACCATCAGCGTCGAAATAATTTGTCGCATCGTAACAATACACCGCGTAATAACCGTAAACGTTCAGGTTAAATTAAATGATGTTGAGTTCCTCTTCTCTCTATGCGGCTATTGACCTGGGTTCAAACAGTTTTCATATGCTGGTCGTGCGTGAAATATCCGGCAGTATGCAGATACTAGCTCGAATCAAACGTAAAGTCAGGTTAGCCGCCGGACTGGATAAAAATAACTATTTATCCCAGCAAGCAATGGAGAGAGGTTGGCAATGCCTCAGAGTTTTCTCTGAACGCTTACAGGATATACCGCCATCACAAATCCGCGTCGTTGCTACAGCAACTTTGCGTATCGCCGGAAATGCTGGTGAGTTTGTGAAAAAAGCATCAGAAATACTTGGTTGCCCAGTTACAGTAATCAGTGGCGAAGACGAAGCTAGGCTTATTTATCAAGGGGTTGCTCATACGACCGGCGGCCCTGAAAAACGCTTGGTTGTCGATATTGGCGGTGCAAGTACAGAACTGATCACAGGAAATGGAGCAAAGGCTAATCAGTTATCCAGCCTGAGCATGGGCTGTGTTACTTGGCTTGAATGTTACTTTAATGATCGTAGCCTGACGGAAGAAAACTTTGCCAAAGCCGAAGCTGCCGCACATGAAACGCTGAAACCTGTTGCTTCAAAGCTTATAGAACAAGGCTGGCAGATTTGCGTCGGAGCTTCCGGCACAGTTCAGGCACTGCAAGAAATCATGATTGCCCAAGGTATGGATGAGCTGATTACTTTGCCAAAACTCCAGGAACTCAGACATAAAGCAATTGAATGCGGTAAGCTGGAAGAATTGGAAATCGAAGGATTGACGCTGGAACGGGCACTGGTTTTCCCAAGCGGTCTTGCTATCCTGATAGCTATTTTCCAGGCATTAAATATTGAAAGTATGACTCTGGCTGGCGGCGCTTTACGGGAAGGTCTTGTTTACGGCATGCTGGATTTACCGATAGAACAAGATATTCGCATCAGAACCTTACGTAATATACAGCGCCGCTTTCAGTTAGAAGTTGAGCAATCTCAACGAGTCAAACAGTTGGCTAGACACTTCTTACAACAGATTGCTAAACCTTGGGAACTTGATAGCCGATGTCATGAATTATTATTCAGTGCTTGTCTGATACACGAAATTGGCCTGAGTGTTGACTTCCATCAGGCTCCATCGCACGCAGCCTATCTTATCAGTTACCTCGATCTTCCCGGCTATACTCCCGCACAAAAACAGCTATTAGCCACATTGCTAAAGAACCAGAGTGCCACAATTGATCCGGTTTCCTTCAGTCAACAAAATGCTTTGCCTCTGATACAGGCCCAACGTTTATGCCGTCTATTGCGATTAGCTATTATATTAGCCAGTCATCACCGAGAGGACACCTTTTCTGCTCTGCGTTTAAAAGTGAGGGGGGAAGAATTGATGATCACCTTACCTCATGGCTGGCTAATGCAACATCCTCTACGAGCGGAGTCTTTACAGCAAGAAATTCAGTGGCAAAACCATGTTCAATGGCCGCTTGTTTTGCAAGAACAAGAATTAGGCGGCTAAAATCTGAACTAAATCACATTTCGCCGTCTCTCTGTAACATAGGGAACTTATATGTATTTTTTACTGCTTATTTTTCTGCCCAAGCCCTAAACGTGACTTGATATCTGCAATACGTGATTGTCCTTTCTGCATTCTCTCTTCAGCAGTCACCACTTTTTTATCTTTTGGCCAATGCAAATCATCCTGTGGCAACTCATGTAAAAAACGGCTTGGTTCTGGACGGATCAATTCACCATATTGACGACGTTCTTTACATAAGGTGAAGAATAACTCCCGTTGTGCACGGGTGATTCCCACATAAGCCAGCCGTCTCTCTTCATCAATATTGTCTTCATCAATACTGCTCTGATGAGGTAATAACCCTTCTTCCATACCGACCAGAAATACATATGGAAACTCCAGCCCTTTAGAGGCATGCAGAGTCATCAATTGAACCTGATCAAACTCCTCACCATCTTCACCACGCTCCATCATATCCCGCAATGTGAAACGTGCTACCACCTGAAGTAAATTCATTGGTTCATTCAGTTCATCACCTTCCAACATTTCACTCATCCAAGTAAATAGTTGATTAATATTTTTCATCCGCATTTCAGCTGCTTTCGGACTCGGTGATGTTTCGTACAACCAACTTTCATAATCCATACCATGCAGTAAATCACGCACAGCCAGCAAAGGTTCCTGTTCAACCTGACGGGCTATCTCATCCATCCAGTGAGTAAAACGCTGCAATGCAACCAGACCGCGACCGGTCAGACTTTGTTCCAAACCAAGATCAAAACTGGCTTGATAGAGACTTTTACTACGTTGATTCGCCCACTCGCCCAGTTTTTGAACTGTAGCCGCACCAATTTCACGTCTTGGCGTATTGACAATCCGCAGAAATGCACTGTCATCTTCAGGATTAGTCAGCACCCGCAGATAAGCCAGCAGATCCTTAATTTCAGGACGAGCAAAAAAAGAAGTACCACCAGAAATCCGGTAAGGAATACGGTTTTGCATCAGCATTTTTTCAAACACTCGGGATTGGTGATTTCCCCGATAGAGAATAGCGTAGTCTTTATATTGGGTTTTATTAATAAAGTGATGTGCAATCAGCTCTCCGACAACTCTTTCCGCCTCATGATCTTCATTATTAGCTGTAATCACTTTCAATGGATCGCCATACCCCAGTTCAGAAAAAAGACGTTTTTCAAATACATGGGGGTTATTGGCGATCAGAATATTAGCTGCTTTCAGAATACAGCCCGAAGAACGATAGTTTTGTTCCAGCTTGATCACATTAAGTTTCGGAAAATCTTGTTTCAATAACACCAGATTTTGTGGCCTTGCTCCGCGCCATGAATAAATCGACTGGTCATCATCACCCACCACAGTAAAACGAGCCCTTTGTCCCACCAGCAATTTAACCAATTGATATTGACTAGTATTAGTGTCCTGATATTCGTCTACCAACAGATAACGGATACGGTTTTGCCAACGTTCCCTGACTTCTTCATCACGCTGCATCAACAAAGTAGGTTTGACAATCAAATCGTCAAAATCCAACACATTACAACTCGCCAGATGTAAATCATAACGGTGATAGCATTCAGCAAATTGATGCTCCTGAGCAGAACGGACCAATGCCGCTGCTTGTTGTGGAGAAAGCAGATCATTTTTCCAGTTTGAAATGGAAGAAATCAGTTTTTGTAGCAGTTCCTTATCTTCTTCTAACAAATCAGCTGTCAGATCTTTCAGCAAAGCCATTTGATCCTGCTCATCAAACAGTGAGAAATTGCTTTTCATTCCCAGCACCTTGTATTCGCGTTTAATGATTTCCAATCCCAAGGTATGGAAAGTAGAAATCATCAGCCCCTTAGCCTCTTTACGCCCCAAAGTCTGTGCTACACGCTCTTTCATTTCCCTTGCTGCTTTATTAGTAAAAGTCACAGCTGCGATATGACGAGGCTGATAGCCACAAATACGGATAAGATGAGCGATCTTATTCGTAATCACTCTGGTTTTGCCGGAACCAGCCCCCGCCAAGACCAGACAGGGGCCGGTAACAAATTCAACTGCTTGTTGTTGGCTAGGATTTAATCGCATAGTATCTAATGAGTTATATCAGGACAGAACTTCAGGGGGTGGAATTGTAGCAGAAAGGGGGGAAGGAAACGCCGTTTTCTTTAAAGCAACAAGCCACCTTTCTCAATCACGATGGCTTGTTACTCAACACATTTTAAATTTAAAGAGGGAAGATTTATCTCCCTCTATCTTTAACTCAAATCTGATATCAATCACCAACAGAAATACGTTTCATATCTGTCATATAGCCACGTAACACACGACCAACAGCCTCAATTGGATGGTTACGAATAGCTTCATTAACATCACGTAACTGGGCGTTATCAATACCACTCTCTGCAACAGACTGACCTAAATCACCTACTTGTAGTGATTTCATGAACTTTTCTTTCAGCAATGGGACCGCAACATGAGAGAACAAATAGTTACCATATTCTGCTGTATCAGAAATAACCACGTTCATTTCATACAGACGTTTACGCGAGATAGTATTAGCAATCAGCGGCAATTCATGCAGAGATTCATAATATGCAGATTCTGCAATAATACCGGTATCAACCATAACTTCGAATGCCAGTTCAACCCCAGCTTTCACCATAGCAACCATCAAAACACCGTGATCAAAGTATTCCTGTTCACCGATTTTACCATCATATTGCGGTGAATTTTCAAACTGAGTGTTACCTGTTTCCTCGCGCCAGCCTAACAGCTTCTTATCATCATTAGCCCAATCCGCCATCATACCGGAAGAGAATTCACCAGAAATAATATCATCCATATGTTTCTGGAACAGTGGCGTCATGATGTCTTTCAATTGCTCAGATAACGCATATGCACGCAATTTTGCCGGGTTAGACAAGCGATCCATCATCAAAGTAATACCACCTTGTTTCAATGCTTCAGTGATGGTTTCCCAACCAAATTGGATCAGCTTTCCGGCATAACCTGGTTCAGCACCTTCCTCTATCAACTTGTCATAACACAGCAATGACCCTACTTGTAACATACCACACAAAATGGTTTGTTCACCCATCAAGTCAGATTTCACTTCAGCAACGAAAGAAGATTCCAGAACGCCGGCACGATGACCACCTGTTGCCGCTGCCCATGCTTTAGCAATCGCCATACCTTTACCTTTCGGATCGTTTTCCGGGTGAACAGCAATCAAGGTAGGAACACCAAAACCACGTTTGTACTCTTCACGAACTTCAGTACCAGGACATTTAGGTGCTGCCATCACTACAGTGATGTCTTTACGGATTTGCTCACCAACTTCAACAATATTAAAACCGTGCGAATAACCTAGTGCAGCACCTTCTTTCATCAACGGTTGAACTGCATGAACAACAGAAGAGTGTTGTTTATCTGGAGTCAGGTTGATAACTAAATCAGCCTGCGGGATCAGCTCTTCATAGGTACCAACTTGAAAACCATTTTCTGTTGCTTTACGCCATGAAGCACGTTTTTCTTCAATTGCCTCTTTACGCAGGGCATAAGCGATATCCAAACCGGAGTCACGCATATTCAGACCTTGATTCAGCCCCTGCGCACCACAACCGACGATGACGACCTTTTTGCCTTTTAAATATCCTGCCTCATCAACAAATTCTTCCCGTGCCATAAAACGACATTTACCTAACTGCGCCAACTGCTGACGCAAGTTCAGCGTATTAAAATAATTAGCCATTAGTAACTCCGTGGTCATGTTGTGTTCAGCAATTAAGTGCTGCGACTATTTTTGATATTTCCTCACCCAGTGAGGTATCTACATATTTTCAATATATGACATGAAAGCTATTGCTTAAATTGATATATTAACAATACTACATTGCATTTTATGCAATACTGATTATAGGATAAGAAAAGGTAAACGGATTATGGACATACGTGATCTCAAACTGTTTCTGCATCTGGCTGAAAGCTGTCATTTTGGCCGCACTGCGAAATCAATGCATGTCAGCCCTTCTACATTATCTCGCCAAATCCAACGCATTGAAGATACTCTGGGTCATCCATTATTTTTACGGGATAATCGCACCGTAAAACTGACATTCGCTGGAGAGCAACTTAAACAATTCGCCCAACAGATACTGTTACAATATCAGCAACTACAACACTCACTGAATCAACAAAGCCCATCGTTAAGTGGCGAATTACGTCTGTTTTGTTCAGTCACTGCGGCCTACAGTCACTTGCCACCGATTCTTGATCGTTTCCGTGCAGAGCATCCCTTGGTTGAAATCAAACTTACCACTGGTGATGCTGCAGATGCAGTAAATAAAGTACAGTCTAATGATGCCGATTTAGGAATCGCTGGTAAGCCAGAAAAACTACCAGATAATGTCAGCTTCACCAAAATCGGTGAAGTACCACTAATACTGATTGTACCGTCCCTCCCCTGTACTGTGCGAACGCTCGTAATGCAAGAGAACCCTGACTGGGATACTATCCCCTTTATTTTGCCGGAACATGGTCCTTCACGTAAGCGCATTGAGTACTGGTTCCGCCACCATCAAATCAATAACCCATTGATTTACGCTACAGTATCCGGCCACGAAGCGATTGTTTCTATGGTTGCGCTAGGTTGTGGCATTGCATTAATTCCCAATGTAGTTGTAGAGAACAGTCCTGAACCAGTGCGCAATCGCATATCTTTACTGGAGAATATTTCTCTGGTGAAGCCGTTCGAATTGGGTATATGTGTACAGAGAAAACGGCTAAATGAACCCTTGATTAAAGCATTTTGGGGATTGCTATAATGAATAGCCTTAGCAGGTATTTTTATTCATTACAAGTCTGATATAACCCACTTCCCGCATTATTCTCATATACTTATGATTGGTGTGACATAATTCACAAAGAATATAAAAAAATAACCATATAGTTTTCATGATAATATGTTTAATATAAGTTATAACTAATCAATAATAATTATATGAAATATTGACTCATCATTAAATTTTTGGTCACTAATTATGTTACTAAAGGAAATATCTATAACTATATCAAGTGGATAATGATTATTTATCACTGAAAAATTCAAATATTGTTAAAATTGACTAGCAAAAGCAAAGCATTTTGAATATTTCATCAGCTAAAAATATAGCTGTGAAAAATTCTCTATGCCATGTCAAAACAATATTTGCCCATAGTGAAATTATTTCTTGAAAGATACCATAGGAAACAATTTCAATTTCATAATAATCATTTATTAATATCAATAAAATATAGTTTCCAATAATAATTATTTAATAGCATTCAATTAAAAAAATAATATCATGAATTTATTGTAATCACAGAAAATAATTAACTCAAACACACACAATAATTTAATAAAGGATAAAATCATGTTACATAAAATACCGTATTTTATTAAATTCTATAAGTTTCATCTGCAAGATTTAGTTTTCTCTTATAATATGAAAACCGAATGGCATCGCCACCCTTGTATACAATTAAGTGTAACACCAAATAATTCACCGATGAGGATTGATACTGACAATGAATCCAGACAAGTACATGGATTTATTATTTCTTCTAATATAAAACATAAATTACACACAGAAGGACAACTCTGTTTTAATTTACTAATAGATCCAGCCAATCCTCTATGCCATTTGTTATCACATCAGATGGGAAACTCAGATATAATATATTTAAGTCAAGAGTCATCCAGTTTGATAGCAAATTATTTTATTAATTGTTTACAATCAGAAACCTCTCCAGATATTTTTATCTTAAATAACCTCTTAGGTGAAATAGAAAATTGTCATTGTTATCAGGATAAAAGGATCATGAAAGCAGCCACTCTTATCACTGAACTGCCGGTTAAATGTATATCTTCCCGAGAAATATCAAACCAACTTTATTTATCTGAAAGTCGATTTTTACATCTATTTCGAGAAAAAATGGGAACAAATTTCCGTAGCTATCTATTATGGAAACGCCTACATCATGCTATTGATGAGATACATTTATCTGATTCTCTTACTCTATTAGCCAATAATAGCGGGTTTTCCGATAGCGCACATTTCAGTCGTACCTGTATGATGCTATATGGATTAAGACCATCTGAGTTAAAAAATGCTTGTATGAATAAATCACAACAAAAACAACTCAATTTTTCATCAACATTAACAGGATTAAATTTTCCAAAGCAAAATACCTATGTCATGCATAAATAGTATTTTTGATAAGTTATTTAAAATAAATAAATCCTATTTATAATTGTTATTATCAAGAGCCAGTATGTTAAAGATTCTGTATCATTCTACACCAATAACATATTTAAATTATGTACTTTTAGTAATGATACAGAATTCAAAATAATTTCATAACAATATCAGCCAATAAGTCACGAATCCATGACAAATAAAACATACAGAGTAAAATATCACTATCCTGTACTAATCATTCATTTTAATGATACATGCTCTTTCAGATAATTTTCTACCCATTTAGCTATCCTGTTTGTATCTTTATAAGCGCCTAATATTAGTTCAGAACCACGGCTACTCAGCCATTTCCGCCCGACGATAAATAACCCTGGGTAAGGTGTTTTTCCACCTTCTGCATAACCACTTTCACAAACAAATCCATTGGTATCCGCAGCGCCAGGAAGAGTCAACCATGCTGTATTATCTTTATAACCCAAGCACCAAATAACAGTATCTGCCTCATATTGATTACCAGACAAATCACATAATTTATTATCTTTTATGTCAACCAATCTATTTGCTATTTTTACACCAAAAGCAGCTAACCGATGATTTTTCAGATCCCCACAAGGAATAGGATTACGCCGGCGCATGATTTTTCCTACCAGACTATAATAATTAGCAAACAACAGACCACTTTTACTCAACCACCAAAAGATATCTTTACCCATTATTCTATTCGGTAAGAGAGGACGAGAAGAACCGCAAAATAACGTCACATTCGTAGTAGCCGCTAAATCTTTCGCAATTTGGCGCCCACTAGCACCATCACCAATGACAGCGACTCTACTACCTTCTTTAATTTGCCTAGGCTCCTGATATTTATCTGCCGCCAGTTGCTGTATATCAGCTGAAAGTTGCTTAGCAAATGCAGGAACATCAGCTAACTGATTAGCACCCGTTGCATTAACCAGACAAGGCGCATTAAATACTTTCCCATCTTTCGTTTTAACACGGTAGCCGTTTTTATCATGCGTCACTTCAACTACTTCGGTTTGAGTATGTATATTAAGGTTATGATGTATAGCATAGCGTTCGAGGTAATCGGCAACTTCATTTTTATCCGGATATCCATCTTCGATTCCAGGAAACGGGAGGCCATGAAGCTGGGTCATACCACGTGAAGTGAATAATAACATATTATCAGGGCGCCTACGCCATACATCACCAATACGCGCATTTCGCTCTAATATGCAGACATTAATATTCTTAGTCGCGAGGATAGCGGCTAAACTTAACCCGGCTTGACCGGCACCCACAATTAAACAGTCCATTTTCACCATGCGTACTCGTTTTTAATTCGTAATTTATCGGTATCTTATTTTTTATCATTATCCCAATCTTAGAACAATAAAAATTTTTATAAAAAAACCATTCAATAGATTAAAAAACAATGAACTCCACGAAAATATAAAAGATAATTAAACAATTTACTTGAATTAACTGGTCATATTCGTATTAAAGTGGATATTTTGAATAAATCAGCTGTTCTTATCATTAATTTATCAATATTGATAAGTCCATATAGTTATCAGCAATAATAATACAGCCGATTTATTCAATAAAATGACATAATTAATAACTATCCTTTTTGCCTACGTAACTTATGCATTATTGCTATAACATATAATAAACAAAGATGAATTCATCTACTCTACCGGAGATGCAAAAATGGAAAATATCAAAAATATATATGATGGTATAAAGTCTCGTGGAGGAAATCCGCTGAAATGGTTAATAGCAGATGTCGACTTTCTCTATAAGCTGTCCAAAGAAGAGCAACAAGAATTAAAAACTTGTTTACTTAAAGATGCTTTTCATTTCCATTACCATAATAATTCTTACTATAAAGATATCTGTGAAAAGCAAAATATTAAACCAGAAGATATCCAGAACTATAATGATTTAGTTCGTATTCCACTGATACCTGTTACAACTTATAAATCAGCCGAAAGTCATCGCTTATTAAGCAAGCCGTTATCTGAAATCGAACATGAAATGCGTTCAACGGGTACAAGCGGAGTTCCCAGTGTTTATCGTCGTTGCCACGATACGATGGATCACACAGTATTGGCTGTTTACTCTAATTATCGCAGCATGTTCAAAGTATCTGGCGGTGCAGGATTATGTTTATGCCCTTCAACAGAAGATATTCCAGAAATGGCGTTGGTCAAGATCTTTAATTTCCTGACAGGTTTATTAGATACTCGACGCTATATGATCAATCAAGATCGGTTTTCCCCAGAAGATGCTCTGGATCAATTAATCCAATGGAAAGGCAAATTCACTCGGCATTTAATTGGCCCTCCATTCATGATCCATCGTTTTATCACGTTCCTAAAAGAAAATAATACCAAGCTCACTTTAGATCGCGATAGCATGGTAATCACAATGGGCGGCTGGAAACGTTTTACCGGAGATATGATCTCCCGCGGTGAACTGAATACAGATATTGAAGAATGGATGGGAATTCCAGCATCCCGGACACGTGATATGTACGGTCTGGTTGAGGCAAACGTTCTTGCTATAGAAGATGAATATAACCATAAGCATATTCCGCCTTATATTCATTTCTCCGTCCGTGATCCTAATGATTTATCGCGCGAGCTACCCGATGGTGAAACAGGGCAATTAGTGATTCTGGACCCACTTTCTGTTTCCACTCCAGGTATGTTACTAACAGAAGATTTGGTCTACTTACGCACTGATCCTAACAAATCCTGGCGTAATTCTCAGAGAATTCAGTTTGTTATGCGCACTGCTGCCGCTAAAGAATTTGGTTGTTGTGCGGTCAATCTTGAGAGAAAAATGTCAAACGACGAAGATTCCTCGGCTACCCCCGCTGTATAAGCTGTATAAATAGCAAGGTGGAATTATGTTTAACAGCATCATTATTGACAATTTTTGTAATCCTGACTGCCAGGGGGAGTTATCCAAACCCACAATTAAGCTGGCGTTAGGCAACCCTGTATGTGGTGACAAGGTTGATATTGACCTGACATTGGATAACCAGGGGCGGATAGATAATGCCTGTTTTCGTGCATGGGGATGCACGGCATCCCTGGCAATGTCTAACCAATTTTGTCGTCACGCTAAAGGCAAAACTCTTGAAGAACTAAACGCATTATCACCTGACGGCATTGATGCGTTATTAGGAGAGTTAGAACCAGCCCAGCAACACTGCCTTGATATGCTGCATAAGCTATTCGAGCAGCTAAAGGGAAAAATATGACAAGCCTATACTTCGACTACAACGCCACAACACCGCTAAGTGTTAAAGCGCAGCTGGCGATTAAAGACGCTTTGTCTGTTTTTGCTAATCCATCCAGTCACTACAGCTTAAGCAACATGGCTAAAAACTTGCTCACCGACGCCAGAAGATCTATGGCGTCATTAATGGGCACGGTACCAGAACACATCCTGTTTACATCAGGAGGAACCGAAAGTAATAACCAAGCGTTGTCCAGCCTGTTAGCGACACTTCCCGGCTCGGATCTGTCTGCACATCATGTCATTAGCTCTTCCATTGAACATCCGTCTGTTCTGGCACCATTACTCTGGTACCAGCAACGCGGACTTCAGTTGACGCTAATCGATCCTGATAATCAGGGACGAATAAGTGTACAAAGCATTGAGAAAAACTTGCGGCCAGAAACACGCCTGATCACATTAATGGCAATTAACAATGAAACCGGAGTGATACAGCCCTATGAAGCCGTCGCCTCTTTGGCAAAAGAGGCCCGTGTTTATCTGCACATAGATGCGGTACAGGCTATTGGTAAACTGCCTTTTAGCTGCGACACGTTTGATGGCATAACAACCGTATCTTTCTCTGGTCATAAATTTAATGGTCCTAAAGGTATTGGTGGTCTTTATCATGCACCAGGCATTCCATTAAATCCTTTACTACACGGCGGAGGACAAGAACAAGGAATACGCAGTGGCACTGAGAACACGCTGGGCCTTGCGGGACTCGCTGCCGCAGCTAAAGAATCTCTGAACGGGTTGAAAGAACGTTTCGATACCTACAAAACACGCAGAGAAACCTTGCTATCTCTGTTGGAACAACATCATGTTAACTATCTGGTTAATGGCAGTACAAACCCAGAGTTTCAAGCCCCCTGGACACTCAATTTAAGTTTCCCTGGGGTCCGAGCTGAATCATTGGCCAGTAGGTTGGATTTATGTCACGGAGTCTCCTTATCTTTAGGATCAGCCTGTAGTAATAACAAATCAACGCAACGTTCTCATGTTCTGGTTGCTATGGGGCTGCCTGATGATCGTATTGATAGCGCGGTACGTATCAGTTTTGGATATACAACAAGCCAAAATGATATTGAAATGCTGGCTAACGCTATCAAACAGGAAACTTATAACTTGCTGAAAATTTCGGGCAAATCTTTAAACGCTTAGGAATAACAGTAAAACAACATTTAAAGACGGCGTAGCAGGAATAATTAACTTATTACCTATTGATACCTATATTCCTGCACCTAAGCTCCGTTAATATTTTTTAGACTTTACGGGATATTAATATGAAACTATTTGAATTACTGCAATCTCAGATTACTGAATTGACTGATATCGAACCAGAGGACATTACTCTTGATACCTTACTTGATGACATTCATTTAGTAAGCTTAGATTTTGTATCCATTCAGGTTGCGTTAAAAAGAGAAATGGGTATTCAACTGAATTTCGATAAATTCCAGAGAGATAATACGACGACAATCGGCGATTTCGTCAATTACGTCAGTGAAGCAACAAAATAATTATTATCAATATACTTGGATGTTAGCTGTCTATGGCATATCACGACACAGCTAACATTTATTTTTGTGATGCTTTTATCTACCAATCCCATTATTTGGTTGTATTAAAAAATAAAGCATGTCACCAGGAACTTACTTTTGGAGATAATGTTTCATGAATTTTCAAACTAACTACCGCCGCGTTGCCATCACAGGCTATGGTTCTATCTGTTCTCTTGGGCAAAATACTCAGGAAATTTGGGATGCAATCCTAAACTATCGTATAGGTTACAAAAAGGAAACCCACCCAGACGCTTCTGTTGTTGCAAAATTCTTCGGCAACATACCTTTTTCTCCTGATGTGTCACGATTTTCCAAAAAGTTGCTAAAGAACCTTCCCAGATTCAGCAAACTTGGGCTGATTGCTGCGGACGATGCAATCAAAATGGCATTTGGTAACGATAAAGCAGCCCTTGACGAAAGTTATTCACCTTTTGAACGAGGTGTCATTTTTGGTACTGGCTGGGGTGGAGAAGATGCAACCGTTGAAAACAGCCATTCCTATGCTACCCAAGGTATTGCCTCACCCATGACAAATATTATGTCCATGCACAGCGTGGGCACGGCAGCTATTTCAATGAATTGGAATTTACGGGGATATCAGAATACCCCAGTTGCAGCGTGTGCAACTGGCAGTATGGCAATAGGAGATGCTTTTGAACTTATTCGAAGCGGACGCACTAAAATGATGCTGGCAGGTGGCGGTGAAAGTATCAGAGATCCTTTCATTGTTTGGAGCATCGACATTCTTGGCGCACTCAGTAAGGAACAGGAATCTGTCGAAAAAGCCTGTTGCCCATTTAGCAAAGACCGTAGTGGTTTTGTGATGTCAGAAGGCGCGGCAGTATTATGCCTTGAAGATTATGACAGTGCCGTTGCCAGGGGAGCCAAAATACTGGCAGAAGTCATCGGCTATGGTAACTGCTCCGATGCATCTGATATGACAGCACCAGCACCAGATTGCAAAGGACGAGTAATGGCGATTCAAACGGCACTGGAACAAGCCCAACTCTCCGCTTCAGATATTCACTATATCAATGCCCATGGGACATCAACCCCATTAAACGATATTAACGAAACTGATGTTCTAAAAATGAGCCTGGGAGAACACGCCTACCATGTTCCTATTTCCAGTACCAAATCCTACACCGGCCATCTTATTGCCGGGGCAGGAGCAATTGAATCCATTTTCTGTATCAAAGCAATAGAAACAGCCACTATTCCCGCAACTATGCACTTGAACAATCCAGATCCGCTATGCGATCTGGATTACGTACCTAATATCCACCGAACTCACCAAGTTATTGATACTGCTTTAAATGTTAACTATGGATTTGGCGGTACAAACTGTGCGCTTATTTTCAGGAAAGCCGACAGATGAATGTTCAATTTAGCAAAGAAGATCTTAAACAGTGGGCTGAATTCTCCGGAGACTACAATCCCATCCATTTTGATGAAAAAATCGCAAGAGAAGTTGGATTGGGTGGCATTGCAGTACACGGCATGTTGGCAATGATCCCGCTTAAAAGTGGATATCACCATTCATCGCAACCGAACGAGAACATTGGCAGGCAATGGCACGTTAACTTACGCAATCCCGTGCCCCTGGATGCTTGCTATTGCATTAAAACTAAGCATATTGACTTGAATGGGAAAACTACTTTTAATCTACAAGATGAAATAACAAACCTAAAACTTTTAGTGGGTCATTATAGTTGCTTCGATTTTTCGCAAAAAACCCGCTTTCTGGAAAAACCACAATGTCAGGTTCCCCTACAAGAAACAATAAGAAAGTCCATTGAATTCAAGAATACCTTTCCTAGGGTCAATGAGTTCTGGATCTTTCTGGATGCCCTGATTTTTTATCTCTTTATGCAACAAAGTGCAAAAACTGCACTAGCAACGGAATTTAAAAACTATTTCGGCAAACAAGGGAGACATGATGAAACATGCCTCAAAGATCTTATCGTCTTACATGTTATGCATACAGTGAGTTTCTCTCCAGCCCTGCTCAATCGCGAAATCCCAGATGAAATGCCAAGCATCGAATATTCGATCCTACCCAAGGATACCTTTGATGTTGATGGCTCATTATACGGTACGTTGGAAATTCCGATCTGGCTAAATGGAGAAATCGTTTTAGTTGTTGAAATGAGTCTGATGGGAACAACAAAAAGAAAACAGATTACCAACTAAGGTTGATGAATTCTGTATTGGCAGACGGATGGCATAAATTTAGAGGAATCGATTAATGAATATCAGCATACCTTGGGTTTTTGTTTCAGGGGGATCTCGTGGTATTGGCAAAGGCATAGTAAAAATGCTAGCCACTCAAAATTATCATGTGATTTTTACCTACAAATCAAGCACAAGTGAAGCTCAAATACTTTGTCAGGAAATTAAGCAACAAGGTTATAGCTGTGAAGGCCATCAATGTGACGTATCGAATGCTAAAGAAGTCGCAACACTATCAGCAAAACTTATCTCACAATATGGCCCTCCCTATGCAATTATCAATAACGCAGGAATTACACAAGATGCATTACTGATAAATATGAAAGAAGAAGAGTGGCACAATGTGATTTCCACCAATCTCTCCTCTGTTTATTTAGTTAATCACGCATTTCTACCTGAAATGCTCACTGCTGGAGAGGGCTGCATTATTCACATGAGTTCAGTCACCGCATTTAAAGCTAATTCAGGGCAAGTTAACTACGCTGCAACCAAAGCCGCTATGATCGGCATTACCCGCTCATTAGCCGTTGAAGTTGGCCGATTTAACATTCGCGTTAATACAGTTGCTCCAGGCTTGATTGATACTGAAATGCTAGATCACATCCCCGCACCACATAAGAAAAAACTATTATCCAATATTCCACTGGGTCGTTTAGGGTCAGCGGAAGATATTGCCCTGACAATCAATTTCCTGCTTAGCCCTGGAGGGCGTTACATCACCGGGCAAACATTCGTTATTGATGGGGGCATGACTGCCTGATCCGTTTAAGCAACTGGCATCAGTGGTCTCGTATCCATAATCCAACAGTTATTTGTACCCAGAAAAATATTCTGGGTACTGACACCCAATGCCATTAGTCATAAATCACATCGTCAGATAGACAACCGGCATCTCAGATAAATGTTAATGACCATGATAAATAATTTCAATGTTAATAATATATTTAGCATTAAGTGCTAAATATCACAAATTTTAAATTTATCAATGCTAATAAAGCTTGACCTTGAAGTCGACTCCAAGGTGTTTAATCAAACACAAATACATTAACAAGAATAATTTATTTTTGATCGCTGTTATGGGAGAGGAACATGGCCGAAGAAATACAATCACCTCCACTTAGTGAGAAAAAGTCAAAACGTAAGTTAGCGCTGATCCTCGCAACTCTCTTATTTGTTTTTGCCGGATTAGGTTACTTTGCCTATTGGTTTATTGCACTGCGTCATTACCAAGCTACTGATGATGCTTATGTTGTCGGTAATCAAGTGCAAGTCATGGCACAAATCACGGGAAGCGTAACCACTATCTATGCCGATAATACCGACTTCGTCCAGCAGGGAGACATTCTGCTGCGTTTAGATAGTATTGATGCAGAACATGCCTTTGAACGGGCAAAAAACACACTGGCTAATCATGTCAGACAAACCCACCAGACCATCATTGATAATGAAAAGTTGCTGGCTAATATTGAGCTAAAAAAAACTGTACTACAGCAAGCTCAGGATGATTTGAAACGACGTGAACATCTGGGAATAACAGGCGCTATCGCCAAAGAAAATCTCATTCATGCCCGTAATAGCGTTCGAATGGCAAAGTCTGAGCTAAATGTCGCCCGGCAACAATACTATGCTAATAAAGCGTTAATTATAGATACCCCATTAGAACAACAGCCAGCCATTAAACTTGCCGCCTCCCAACTCCGTGATACATGGTTAACCTTACAGCGCACCCAAATTACAGCCCCCGTGACAGGCTACGTTTCACGCCGTAGTGTTCAGGTAGGATCACAAATAAAAAGCGGTGCCCCGCTGATGGTTATCGTGCCTGCTAATCAACTTTGGGTCGAAGCTAACTTCAAAGAGGTACAACTTGCCAATGTACGTATTGGTCAACCAGTAACCCTGATTAGCGATTTCTATGGTAGTGATGTTACTTATCAGGGCCGGATCGTAGGTCTTGATATGGGTACTGGTAGCGCATTTTCTTTACTACCCGCACAAAACGCCACCGGTAACTGGATCAAAGTGGTCCAACGTTTGCCTGTCCGTGTTGAACTGGAAGCCCAGCAGCTTATTGATCACCCTTTACGGATCGGTTTATCCATGCATGCCACTGTCGATACCAGAAATCAAGATGGTCTAGTGCTTGCCGACACACCTCGCAATGGCATTGTTTATGAAACCAGCGTTTTGTCTTACAACACAGGAGAAATTGATCGGCTAATTAACGAAATTATTCAAGTTAATACCAGTCAAAATGAGTGAGGTTAACATGCTAAAAGAGCCATTATCAGGAGCCAAACTTGGCTGGCTAACCCTGGCTTTAGCATTAGCCGCTTTTTTACAAATATTAGACCTGACCATTGCTAACGTTGCAATATCGACGATTGCCGGAGATTTGGGTTCATCGGTATCGCAGGGTACTTGGGTTATCACTTCATTTGCTGTTGCTAATGCGATTTCTATCCCATTAACTGGCTGGTTAGCTAAACAGTTTGGAGAAGTTCGTGTTTTCTTAATTTCAATGATCTTGTTTGTGATAACTTCCTGGTTGTGCGGTATTGCTAATAGCTTGGAAATGTTGATTATTTCCCGCATTTTACAAGGTATCTCAGCCGGGCCGATTATGCCCCTTTCACAAAGTTTATTACTAAACAACTACCCTCCACTAAAACGAAATATGGCACTGGCAATGTGGTCAATGACTATCGTTGTCGCTCCAGTTTGTGGTCCCATACTCGGTGGTTGGATCAGTGACAACTATCATTGGGGATGGATCTTCCTTATCAATGTCCCGGTCGGCTGTGCCGTTATCGCTATCACCTGGGCGCTATTAAAAAATCGGGAAACTGAAACAAAGATCAGACCAATTGATGGCGTAGGACTGATTTTATTGATTACCGGTGTCGGCTGTTTTCAGTTATTACTCGATAGAGGGAAGGAACTTGACTGGTTTAACTCAGCAGAAATTATTGCCTTAGCGATTATCGCGATTATTACCATTACTTTCCTGATCATCTGGGAACTGACCGATGATGATCCGATCATTGATTTATCACTCTTTAAATCACGTAATTTTACTATCGGTACTTTATGTATCAGTCTGGCCTTCTTACTCCACATCGGTACTCTGGTTCTACAGCCCCAACTATTACAGATGGTCTTCGGTTATACGGCCACTTGGGCAGGATTGGTAATGGCCCCATTAGGGATAGTGCCGATAATACTTGCTCCACTGATTGGCCGTTTTAGTTCAAAAATCGATATGCGTTATTTGGTGATGTTCAGCTTTATCGTTTTTGCACTGTGTTTTTTTTGGCGGGCTTATACCTTCGAGCTATCAATGGACTTTGCTACCGCTGCCTGGCCACAGTTTATTCAAGGCTTTGCTATTGCCTGTTTAATAATGCCACTAGCCGCCATTATTTTGTCCGATGTCGAACCCGCTAAAGTCGCCTCTGCGGGCAGCCTGTTCAACTTCCTACGCACTCTGGCAACATCCGTGGGCATCTCAATTACCACTACCATGTGGTCCCGCCGTGAAGCAGTCCATCACGTTCAATTAACTGAGTCGATAACCCCACATAATCCCATTGCTCAGCAAGCCTATCAGAAAATGGAGCTGTTAGGGATGTCACAGCCTCAAGCTAGCAGCTCTCTGGCGCGCGAAATCACCAATCAAGGATTGATTATTGCCGCTAACGAGCTTTACTGGCTATTTGGCTTTATTTTTCTCATCTTACTGTTTCTTATCTGGCTGGCAAAACCCACAATTGGAGAGAAAAAATAAAACAATAACAAAGGTGGAAACCTCTGTGCACACTAAACCTTTTTTCAAAATAGCACCCCGAAGGTGCTATTTTGTTGTTCTATAGAATATATCTTTTTCACGTCAAAACACTTACTAGCATCTGTCTGTTTCTGATATCTGGCACATTAAAAAGAATTTAAACGCAGGGGTATCCGTCTCATCGTGATACGCGTAGCCTAATGCATCAAGATGACGTTTAAAACGCACTTCTGCTTCTGAAAATTCAAATGCTGCTAACACCCGACCATAATCTGTACCATAATTGCGATAATGGAATAACGTAATATTCCAGTAAGTTCCCAAAGTTTGTAGGAATTTCAGCAAAGCACCCGGTGATTCAGGAAATTCAAAACTAAACAAACGCTCTTTCAATGGCGTAGATGGTCGTCCCCCAATCATATAGCGGACATGTAATTTCGCCATCTCATCATCTGAAAGGTCTGCAACCTGATATCCTTCGGCACGCAATTCTTCAATGATTTCTCGTCGCTCCACTTCACCACGGCTCAGGCGGACACCAACGAAAAGACAAGCCTGTTCAGGATCAGCATCCGTGTAGCGGTAATTGAATTCAGTTACCGCCCGATCACCCAGTTTCTGGCAAAAACGCAAGAAACTACCTTTCTGCTCAGGAATAGTCACAGCCAACAATGCTTCCCGCTGTTCACCCAATTCACAACGCTCAGAGACATAGCGTAATCCGTGGAAGTTTACGTTAGCACCAGAAAGAATATGCGCCAACCGCTCACCTTTGATCTGATGCCGCTGAACATACTTTTTCAATCCAGCCAGCGCCAATGCACCAGATGGCTCCGCAATAGCACGCACATCTTCAAACAGATCTTTTACTGCAGCACAAATGGCATCACTATCTACCGTAATAACATCGTCCACATATTGCTGACACAAACGAAAAGTTTCATCACCGATACGCTTAACTGCAACACCTTCGGCAAACAGACCTACCCTTGGTAAATCTACCGGATGCCCAACTGCCATGGCTTCTTTCAAGCAAGCGGAATCTTCTGCTTCCACACCAATAATTTTGATTTCTGGCATCAGTTGCTTAATCAACACAGAAACTCCAGCAATCAATCCCCCTCCACCTACAGGCACAAAGATTCGATCCAGATGCACATCCTGTTGCAAAAGTTCCATCGCCAGGGTCGCCTGACCTGCAATGACATCTGGATGATCAAACGGAGGAACAAAGGTATAGCCTTCCTGCTGTGCCATTTCTATTGCTTTGGCTTTAGCTTCATCAAAATTGACACCATATAACAGGACTTCACCACCGAGACTATGGACCGCATCGACTTTGATATCCGCAGTGGCAATCGGCATAACAATCAGGGACTTAATTCCCAGGCGATTAGCAGACAGAGCAACACCCTGAGCATGATTACCCGCAGATGCAGTAATCACACCCTGTTTTTTTTGTTCTTCAGTCAAACCCGCAACCATGGTGTAAGCACCACGGAGCTTGAAACTGTGAACAGGCTGCCTATCTTCCCGCTTTACCAAAATAGTATTTCCCAAGCGGGTCGAAATTTTATTCATTTCCTGTAAGGGAGTCACCTGAGCAACTTCATAAACAGGAGCACTTAATGCAGCTTTCAGATATTCTGCACCGCTTGGTGCAGAAGTTAAGGGAAGAAATGCAGCCATGCGATTATCCCCCTAACTTAGATTTATCGCGAACAGCTCCTTTATCCGCACTGGTCGCCAATGAAGCATAAGCTCGCAAAGCAAAAGATACCTGACGTTCACGGGATTTTGGAGTCCACGCTTTATCACTGCGGACTAGTTCCACCTCTTTACGGGCGACAAGCGTACTTTCATCCACATCAAGCTGAATTTTCCGCTGTGGAATATCAATATCAATAATATCGCCATCTTGAACCAAACCTATCAGTCCACCATTAGCCGCTTCTGGAGAAACATGACCGATAGACAAGCCAGATGTACCACCAGAGAAACGGCCATCAGTAATCAATGCACAACTTTTACCCAACCCCATAGATTTTAGATAAGTCGTCGGATACAACATCTCCTGCATACCTGGTCCACCTTTTGGTCCTTCATAGCGAATGACGACCACATCACCAGCAACGACTCTTCCACCAAGAATCGCATCAACTGCATCTTCTTGGCTTTCATAAACTTTAGCTGGCCCACGGAACGTCAGGCTACCTTCATCAACCCCTGCGGTTTTTACAATGCAACCATCCATAGCCAAATTGCCGAATAAAACCGCAAGGCCACCATCTTGGCTATATGCATGTTCAATGTCACGAATACAGCCTTCTACGCGATCTGTATCCAAAGAAGGCCAGCGACAATCCTGTGAAAACGCCTGAGTAGTACGAATACCTGCCGGACCCGCTGAATACATTTTCTTCACCGATTCATCTGCCGTCTGCATCACGTCATACTGATTAAACGTTTGTAGTAAGTCTAACCCCAAAACATTTTTAACCTGACGATTCAACAGACCAGCTCTATCCAACTCACCTAAAATACCGATCACACCACCAGCACGATGAACATCTTCCATATGGTATTTTTGTGTGCTTGGTGCAACTTTACACAGATGCGGAATCTGACGAGACAAACGGTCAATATCTGCCATAGTGAAATCAACTTCCCCTTCCTGCGCCGCAGCCAGTAAGTGAAGCACAGTATTAGTTGAGCCACCCATTGCAATGTCCAGCATCATCGCATTTTCAAATGCGGCTTTCGTTGCGATATGACGGGGCAAAGCACTGTCATCATTTTGCTCATAGTAGCGCTTAGTCAGCTCAACAATACGTTTGCCCGCGTTGAGAAATAGCGCCTTGCGATCTGCATGAGTCGCCAGCAACGAGCCATTCCCTGGCTGAGACAGACCCAGCGCCTCTGTCAGACAATTCATGGAATTAGCAGTAAACATTCCTGAACAGGAACCACAGGTTGGGCAAGCAGAGCGCTCAATCTGCTGGCTATCTTCATCACTGACATTAGGGTTTGCCCCTTGGATCATGGCATCGATCAGATCAAGCTTGATAATCTGATCCGACAATTTAGTTTTACCCGCTTCCATGGGGCCACCGGAAACAAAAATCACCGGAATATTCAAGCGCAATGCTGCCATCAGCATTCCCGGCGTGATTTTGTCACAATTGGAAATACACACCATGGCATCAGCACAGTGAGCATTCACCATATATTCGACAGAGTCAGCGATCAATTCACGTGATGGCAGAGAATAGAGCATACCACCATGCCCCATTGCGATACCGTCATCTACCGCTATTGTATTAAATTCTTTTGCAACACCACCTGATGCTTCAATCTGCTCAGCAACTAGTTTACCCAAATCCCGTAAATGAACATGTCCTGGGACAAACTGAGTAAATGAGTTAACTACCGCAATAATCGGCTTACCGAAATCTGCGTCAGTCATCCCTGTCGCACGCCATAAAGCGCGAGCCCCGGCCATATTACGGCCATGGGTCGTGGTAGCAGAACGATACTTAGGCATTATTCTTCACTCCCGTGTTATCAAAGCAAACAGGCGGGGAACGAACCGCCTGTAAATTATTTATAGTTCTATTAAGAGTTTATTGGATCTAACCAACCCCATTTATCGTCTGTCTCGCCATTAAACAAGCCAAAGAAAGCTTTCTGAATTTTCTTAGTAATAGGCCCACATTTACCAATACCAACCTGAATACCATCAACACTACGAACTGGTGTGATTTCAGCCGCAGTACCAGACATAAACACTTCATCAGCCAGATACAGAGATTCACGCGACAGTACTTGTTCACGCACTTCCAGTCCCAAATCTTTCGCTAGTTTAATGATGGCATCACGAGTAATCCCCGGCAGTGCAGATGAAGTGAATGGTGGAGTAAACAGTACGCCATTTTTTACTTCAAACAGATTTTCACCGGCACCTTCAGAGATATAACCATAAACATCCAGTGCAATACCTTCTTGATATCCATGACGACGAGCTTCACTCCCCACCAGCAGAGAAGACAAATAGTTACCACCTGCTTTAGCCGCAGTTGGCGTTGTATTTGGCGCTGCACGGTGCCATGAAGAAACCATAGCATCAATTCCTTGATCCAGCGCCCCTTCTCCGAGATAAGCCCCCCATGGAAAAGCGGCAATTATGACATCCGTTTTATAGCCAGCAGGTGGATTAACCCCCATTCCAACATCACCGATAAAAACCAATGGGCGTATATAAGCACTGACTAAATTATTTTTACGTAGAGTTGCCCGGCAAGCTTCCATCAATTCATCGACACTCTGACTTAGTGGCATGCGGTAAATCTTTGCAGAATCATGTAAACGCTGCATATGCTCACGATGGCGGAAAACAACAGGCCCTTTATGAGAGTCATAGCAACGAATGCCCTCAAAGACAGACGTACCGTAATGTAAGGCATGGGACATTACGTGAACTTTAGCATCTGCCCAAGGAACCATCTCACCATTGAACCAAATATAATCGGATTGCTTAGTCATTCTCTTATTCCTTTATTTCTACAATTATGCACGTATTAGTTGTGATTTTTGTTGCAGGATCTTGACACCAGCGACATCCACTAATTTAGTCAATTGCGAAAACAACAAATTAACAGGTCTTTGGCTGGCAACAATTAGTTCGATATTAACATTATCGCCATCCATTGTTTGATCCATATTCATTGAACATATCTGAAATCCACGATGCCGCGTTACTCGTAAGATACGCTCTAATATTTCAGGGCAGAAACGAGCCTGGATTGCAAGTTGATGCTGCATCATAATGATTTCTCCAACATAGTTTCATTGCTTGCACCGGGAGGGACCAACGGCCAAACGTTCTCTAATTCTTCAATGGATACCTGCAGTAAATATGGCCCTTTACTGTTGAACAATGCATCCAGAGCTTCATCAATCTGTGATTTCTCTGTGATATGTTGCCCCGGAATATCAAACGCTTTCGCTAATGCGACAAAATCAGGGTTATCTGTTAATGTTGTTTCGCTATATCGTTTATCAAAAAACAGTTCTTGCCACTGTCTCACCATTCCCAGTCGCTGATTATCCAACAGTAAAATTTTTACTGGTAACTGCTTGCGTTTGATCGTCCCCAACTCCTGAACATTCATCATGAAAGAACCATCACCGGATACGCAGATCACCATATCTTCTGGTCGAGCAATCTGGGCACCTATCGCAGCAGGGATACCCAACCCCATCGCTCCTAACCCACTGGATGTAATGAAATTTTCAGGTCCGTCAAAAGTCATATGCTGAGCGGCCCACATCTGATGCTGTCCAACATCAGTGGTAACAACCGTGTTTAACGCTTTGCGATCTGAAACCTGCTTTAGTAACAAAGGTGCGTAGATGCTCTCGCTCTGATGGTCATAACACGAAGAATATTCAACTTTCATGCGCTGAACGTCTTGTTGCCAAGACATAATTGATAATGGCTGCTGTAAACGAGGTAATAACGCCTTCAAATCTCCGAGTAACGATACATGAGTCTGACGTAATTTATCTAACTCTGCCGGGTCAATATCCAAATGAATAACTTTTGCATTCGGTGCAAAAGTGTTGAGTTTGCCAGTCACGCGATCATCAAAACGAGCACCTGCGGCAATCAGTAAATCACATGACTGAACCGCCAAGTTTGCTGCTTTCGTACCATGCATTCCAAGCATTCCCAGATAATATGGATGTTCTGCATCAGCAGCGCCCAAACCTTTCAATGTGGAAACAACCGGCATACCCGTTTCTGCGACAAAATCACGCAGAACAGAAACGGCCTGTGACATACCTACTCCACCACCAACATACAGTACTGGTTTTACCGCAGCGGCAATTATCTTCCTGGCCTGTTCTAATTCACTTTTTGGACAGAGTATCTCTTGCTCAACAGGAACTAAATATGGTGTCAAACTCCCCTCTTTCAGTTGAATATTTTTAGGAATATCAATCAAAACCGGGCCAGGTCGACCACTGGTTGCAATAGAAAAAGCGTTCGCCATAATTTGAGGCAGATTTTCCAGAGAATCCACTAAGAAACTATGTTTGGTGCAAGCAAGGGAAAGACCTAGAACATCGACTTCCTGAAAGGCATCTGTTCCAATAAATTCAGAACTCACCTGGCCAGTGATAGCCACAATAGGAACAGAATCTAACAGCGCATCAGCTAATCCAGTGATTAAATTTGTTGCTCCCGGTCCCGATGTAGCGATACAAACTCCCGGTTTACCACTAGCTCTCGCATAGCCGATAGCGGCCATAACGGCCCCCTGTTCATGTCGGCAAAGCAAATGTTCCACGCCACCATCGTACAAAGCATCATAAACCGGCATAATCGCGCCACCAGGATAGCCAAAAACCTTATCAACTCCCTGCGTTTGTAATGCCTTTACAACCCACTGTGCCCCATTCATTTTTCATATCCCCTGTGTTTACTCTGTGAGACAAAATTTTGTTCTGTTGTATGTTTTTGCCTCTGCTTGATTTCCACCTGCCGAAAAAAAACCCCCGCGCCTTTCGGTGCGGGGGTCTTCGAGAGATCTGGCTGTTCGTCTAAGCCTGTCTTCGTCCAAGTGCAGCCCCGCACGGTGGGATAATAATCACCACCACGCTGACGATAACTAGGCTAATCACTTGGACGAATGCGTTCATAATTCTGATCGTTTAACTCGTTTGTTTTACGTATATTTAAGAGTTACCATGTTCTTCATAACTAAACAACTTTTATTTTATTTTTTTACTTCATATTAAAAAATATCCTTTGTTTTCAACATAATAATTAAACCCCGAATTATTTACCCAAAAAAAATCATCCTTAAGTGATAAAAACCAACTAATTTTAGATAAGAACGAAATAATCCATAAGAAATAAATCAGAGAATCAAATTATTAAACTGTTATCAGATCAATATCTGATTATTAATCACCTGAGTAACAAAAATTTATAATTATTAATAAAATCGAATTACATAAAACACCAATTTTATTTACCGAAATAATATATTAACTAAAAGTTTAAATATGCTATTTCACTAAAAAATCAGTCTCAGAGCGCTATTTAAAACTTATAAGAAGAATATAAAAACAATAAACATCATGATTAACACCACAAATTAATAAATAGATTAAAATCAATATCTTAATAAAAAATCACAAATCATTTTATGAAGAAGAACTTTAGAACCACTTCGCAAAATATTTCTCAGAGCCATCTCGCAAAAAAATAACAGGACACTATTTATTATCTAATTTCAGGCCATCATATACGCTTTATTATGAAGGAGAATAGAATGGCCCTCTCTGTTATTTATACCAGAGCGACTATTGGTATTCAGGCACCCATTGTTACTGTTGAAGCACATATTAGTAATGGTTTACCTGGATTAACTCTGGTCGGCTTGCCTGAAACAGCTGTCAAAGAAGCCAGAGATCGTGTCAGAAGCGCGTTGATCAACAGCGGATTTACTTATCCAGCGAAAAGAATCACAGTCAATCTTGCACCAGCAGATCTGCCCAAAGAAGGTGGTCGTTATGATTTGCCAATCGCTATCGCTATTCTGGCAGCTTCAGAACAGATACCAGCCAATAAACTGAATCATTACGAATTTCTTGGTGAACTCGCTCTATCAGGAAGTTTGCGGAAAGTCACTGGCGCAATTCCAGCGGCACTCAGCTCAAGAGAAGAAGGAAGGCAACTTATTTTATCGATAGAAAATGAAGCTGAGCTGGCAATCTTATCTCAGAATGAGACCTTAATGGCAAAACACCTCTTACACATCTGCCACTTTCTTCAGGGAGAAAAACAACTACTGACAGCACCGGTCCGACATGAATTCTCAACAGAACAATCACAACCAGATCTACAGGATATTATTGGTCAAGAACAAGCAAAACGCACACTAGAAGTCGCAGCAGCAGGTGGACATAATCTTCTACTACTTGGCCCACCGGGGACAGGAAAAACAATGCTAGCAAGCCGCCTGTGTAGTTTATTGCCGCCATTAACAAACAAAGAAGCCCTTGAGGTTGCCGCTATCAATAGCTTAATGGACACCTACCTTCCACCTGAACAATGGCATATACGCCCATTCAGAGCGCCTCATCACAGCTCTTCAATGGCAGCACTAGTTGGCGGGGGTGGACTTCCTAAACCCGGTGAAATTTCGCTTGCTCACAATGGGGTGCTGTTTCTAGATGAACTACCAGAATTTGAACGCAGAGTCCTTGATGCTCTCCGGGAACCATTGGAATCAGGGGAAATCATCATATCCCGAGCTAGAGCAAAAGTTTGTTTTCCTGCACAGGTTCAATTGATAGCAGCAATGAATCCCAGTCCTACAGGCTACCATCAAGGAATTCACAATCGGAGTAATCCTCAGCAAATCCTTCGATACCTGGCAAAACTATCCGGACCTTTTTTAGATCGTTTTGATCTCTCAATTGAGGTTCCTTTATTACCCATTGGCACATTGAGTAGCCCAGTGAGATTAAGCGAAAGCAGCAAAGATGTAAAATTAAGAGTACTGACAGCACGGGAAATACAACTGAAACGTTGTGGTAAAATTAATGCACGCCTGAACAGTAAAGAAACAGAATCATTTTGTAAACTCAAACCCAATGATGCGGTATTTCTAGAAGAAACACTCGTAAAACTTGGGCTTTCAATTCGAGCATGGCACCGAATTCTCAAAACATCCCGGACACTTGCTGACTTAGAAGAAAAAAAAGAGATAGAAAAACCGCATATCATGGAAGCCTTAAGCTACCGTAGTATGGACAGACTATTAATACAGTTACAAAAGCAATCAAGTTAAAAATAAAAAAGGGGCAAAGCCCCCTGTATTTATAACTTGTGATGATATTAATCATCAGTGTCGGTATAGTCATCAGAAGAATCAACCTGAGGCTTACCACCTGAAAGAGTATGAAAACGCTTTGGACGACTAATCCTTGTAAGATACTTAGTCCAAACCTTTTCTTCCATTGTCACAGGCTGACGTTCACCCCGGCAAACAGCAACAAACAGTTTTTCTATTTCTGTTTGAGGCTCGCGTTTACCGAGATCTAACTCATTAAACGCATAGCCATGGCGCTCTAGCAATTGCGCCTCTTTAATGGTGAAATCGCCATGACGGGAAAACCCGCGAGGATAATGTTTGTTATCAAAAAAACGATTAGTCGTGATGAAGCTTTCAGCCATCTGACACACTCCTAATTCTAGTACTGTTACTATCATGCCAATTATGGCGCGGAGTATTAGATAGGCCCGGCATTCTGTAAAACAAAAAATTTAAATCTTAACGATAAAAATTATTGGAGATATACGTGGACACTGAATTACTGAAAACCTTTCTGGAGGTCAGTAAAACTCGTCACTTTGGCCGTGCAGCCGAATCACTGTACTTGACACAGTCAGCAGTCAGCTTTCGCATACGCCAATTAGAAAATCAATTAGGTGCTAATCTTTTTACTCGTCATCGTAATAACATCCGCCTTACAGCTGCTGGCGAGCGACTTGTTCCCTATGCAGAATCACTGATGAATACCTGGCAGTTGGCTAAAAAAGAGATAACACATGCATCTCAGCATACTGAATTAACAATTGGCGCTACTGCATCACTATGGGAAGCTTATTTAACACCCTGGCTACAGGATTTCTATAAAAAACATCAGGGACTAAGATTGGAATCCCGGGTTTCTACACGGCAATCCCTTATTAAACAACTTCATTCACGTGAATTAGATCTTTTAATAACCACTGAACCACCTAAAATGGATGAATTCCAGAGCCTGTTGTTAGGGAATATTCGCCTGAAATTATTAACGACGGAAGAAAATCTGAAATACCAAGTTAAAAATTACATCAAACTAGAATGGGGAGCTGATTTCCATCATCAGGAGCAACAGATTTTAAAAAGTGAGCAGTTACCTATCATCACAACCACTTCAGCACATATAGCCCGTCAACTACTCGATAGTGTAAGAGGGGCCGCCTTCTTACCACTACACTGGCAAAATGAGTATTCAGAACTTGTTTCTTACCCAAATACTGAGCTGATTGAACGCCCATTATACGCTATATGGTTACAAAAAAATGATCAGCAAGCCTTCATTCAGCAGCTATTAAAAATAGCTGTCATAAATACCTCAATAAGAGGTTAAGGAACATTTTATGCAAAATAAATCCACTTTTATTCGATGAACAAATATGTATTTGCTCTATTCTTACTGTTCTTGATTTAGTACCCACCTTATTTTCAGATCAATCAACAAAGGCGAGGAAGGCACATGATAAGACAACAATATGCTCTAGAGTTCAAACGCAAAGCTGTCGCTCGGTTACTCGAAAGAAGCGAATCCGTGCCCACATGGCGCAAGAAACCGATATCAAAGAGAATACAACTCTACAACTGGAGAACCGTCGTGCCTTAAAACCAAAATAGTCAAGCTGGAAAGTAAATAACATTATCCTGAAAAAAGGACTGCGTTCTTTACACAGGAAAGCCTCTGAAAAATGTCATAGTTTCTCAATTATCAGCTCTCCATTTAGTTAATCAGATCTAACTGTTACTCAAGGACAGCATGCAGGGGTTATCCGAGTGATATAGTTGCTTGCCTTGTCAGCTCAATAGCAGAATGAAGTGATTAACCAGCGGATAATTCAGCTTCAGGGGACCTACAGTATCCGATGTTTGCAAAGTGATTTGTACAATTGAGCCGCATTTTCATGGTAAAGTCCGTATCAGTAGGCTAATGAAGCTGACCGAGTTGAAAACCACTAATCAGCCACGATATAAAATGATGACTAACAGTCAACATCATTATACGGTAACACCCAATATCGCCTGGATAACAGAATAGAGGTAAACCGGCGTCAGATGTAGGAAAGAGTCATTATCCATTCAGATAATAAGAAATTACGTTATGAATCTAGATTTTCTGCGTTATGTGATGTCAATCCACATACTGTGCCTCGAGTAAACCCAATTGCCGCAAGCTTAATAGCGAGTGGGAGATCGTACAGCAAACAAATAGCGTATTTCGTATCATAGCCATTATAATCCTCACAGACTTGAAGTAATAAGTATACAGAGGACTTTTATCTCCAAGCCCCCACTTGAGCAAAGTAACGATAGAGTACATTTTGTGTCAGAGAGATGTTGAGTCATTCATTGAGGGTATGAGTCATGATCTCAAGGCTCCAACGAGAGCGAAGATAACCTAACTCCTGAAGGGATTGCTAATAGGTTATAAAGAGGCGTGAGAGGCGTGAGATCCCAGACAGCCGGTAAACTTTTGGCTCCTTCGAGTCCATATAATTTAAACCACTCAACCCAACGATTGATGGAAAAGCGTGCGGCACGAAGAGTTTTGGCGACATAAGTCACCGTTAATCCCTCATTGAGCATCAATAACTCCGTTAATCAACGGGAATAGTTCTTATCACGGGTTTTATGGATAAGTTTTCTCATTTTCTGGCATTCATCTTAAGGTATAGGTGCTATGATTGGCATAACTCAGTCCGTGTTAGGGTTTGTGATTTTTTGCGATTGATCAGATCGCAAAAATCGGACTGAATTCCCTTCTAGAGATCTACAATTTTGAAAATTTATTTAGCACACATAAGAAAAAACCCAGCTAAATAGCTGGGTTATCAATATCAGGAACTACTTTCGTTATTACTTAGTTTGTAATTGGCAGGGGCGGAGAGACTCGAACTCCCAACACCCGGTTTTGGAGACCGGTGCTCTACCAATTGAACTACGCCCCTAAATTAGGTGGCGGTGCGGACGGGACTCGAACCCGCGACCCCCGGCGTGACAGGCCGGTATTCTAACCAACTGAACTACCGCACCACCGAATTCCTTGTGTCCTATGTCGCTACAACATAAAACTTTAATTTAAAGCCTGGCAGTGTCCTACTCTCGCATGGGGAGACCCCACACTACCATCGGCGCTACGGCGTTTCACTGCTGAGTTCGGCATGGGGTCAGGTGGGACCACCGCGCTATCGCCGCCAGGCATA
>NZ_RCWA01000009.1 GCF_018448905.1 Photorhabdus heterorhabditis
AAGACAGCGTGGTTCAGAGGGCATGGCTTAATATCACTGGTGGAACAGCAACGGCAGTTCCAGCGTTAACATGAACCGCCGTATGCGGAACCGCATGTACGGTGGTGTGAGAGGACGGCGGGAGTGATCCCGCCTCCTACTCGATCGCTATTTTTGGGGGTATTATCGTTAACTTCATTGCAATCCTTGTACCCAAGCCAGCGGTTGCTTCCTTAGCCAAAGTTTTCCGTAATTCATCAGGAATATCACCCGATCCTAGTACTACAAAACCAAATTTATCATATAATCTGCGGCTTGGCATAAAATCGCGGAAAGTTGTGAGATAAAGTGCCGTTTTGTCGTGCTGCTTTAATTTTTCGATGATTGAATTAAGAAGGGCACTGGCAATGCCCTTGCCATTATATTCAGGTAGTACATCAATCTCAGCTAACAGAGTTAATTGATTTGAAAAGCGGATTAGCGCGAATCCGACCCGTTTTTGATCACTTTCTGCTACCCAAAGTCGTTGTTCTTGAACTGCTGATTCAATTTCATGTACAGGCAAGGTTTGACTACAGAGTGTTTTCGGCAGTAGTTCATCTGGAAAAAGGGAAGCCGCTTGTCGTTCTATACCCAATAGATTTCAAGATGCATCGCGACGGCAAGGGAGCGAATCCCCAGGAGCATAGATAACTCTGTGACTGGGGTGAGTGAGTGCAGCCAACAAAGAGGCAACTTGAAAGATAACAGGTATATATCGCTGATGGTAACACCATCTTCATAGCTCGCCATTCTGATCGTTATGTTGTTCATAATCATGTTTTATTAGTTTTGGTTTTTTAATAATGTATTGGAATAGATGAAAGCAATAAATACTATTCTAAAAATGCTATCTTAAGTGAAAATGTATCGGTCAATGTATAATCAATAGCTACAAAGTTAAATGTTAACCATGGCAATAATATACTGATAATTAAAAATAATTTACAGACGGCACAGTTCTCTTCGTTTTCTGTATGAAGAGTTAACATTAAATTAGTGATGTATATCTCAACCTGAACAATGTTTCTTTTTTAAACTGGTACGCTGAGTTAATAATTTGTTAAAACAAGGCGTGCGTTATTTATTAGGCGAGTGATAACATAGCAATTATAAAATTTCAGGAGTACTACCTTGGAGAAAGTCTGGCTAAAGCATTATCCGGCAGATATCCCTATGGAAATTGATCCGGATCGTTATGCATCATTGGTTGAGATGTTTGAAAATGCCGTTGCGCACTATGCAGATCAACCTGCGTATATAAATATGGGTGAGGTTATGACCTTCCGTAAGTTAGAAGAGCGTAGCCGGGCGTTTGCCGCTTATTTACAAAATGGTTTGGGATTAAGCAAAGGGGATCGTATTGCACTGATGATGCCAAACTTGTTGCAATATCCTGTTGCTCTGTTTGGTGCTTTGCGCGCAGGTTTGATTGCTGTAAACGTCAACCCGTTGTATACGCCACGTGAGCTTGAACATCAGCTTAATGACAGTGGTGCTTCAGCCATTGTGATCGTTTCTAACTTTGCTCATACACTGGAAAAGGTCGTTTTTAATACCAGAGTTAAACATGTTATTTTGACTCGTATGGGTGATCAGCTAGCTCGTCCTAAAGGTACATTGGTTGATTTTGCTGTGAAATATATCAAACGACTGGTACCGAAGTATCACCTGCCTGATGCTATCTCATTTCGTTGTGCGATACACAAAGGTTATCGCATGCAATATGTGAAGCCGGATATTAACGGTGATGATTTGGCTTTCTTGCAATACACTGGCGGCACTACTGGCGTTGCTAAAGGGGCAATGCTGAGTCACCGTAACATGCTAGCGAATCTTGAACAGGCAAAAGCAGTTTATTCACCATTACTGCGTGTAGGTCAGGAGCTAATAGTTACTGCGTTGCCGCTTTATCATATATTCGCGTTAATGGTGAACTGTTTGCTACTTATTTACGTGGGTGGATGTAATCTTCTGATTACTAACCCGCGTGATATTTCAGGGACAGCTAAAGAATTGGGTCGTTATCCATTTACTGCAGTGACTGGAGTGAATACGTTATTTAACGCCTGGTTGAATAACGAAGAATTTAAGAAGCTTGATTTTTCCGAATTGCGTCTTGTTGTTGGTGGTGGTATGCCAGTTCAGAAAACAGTGGCTGAGAAGTGGGCTGAAGTGACTGGAAGGACTCTTCTTGAGGGCTATGGTTTGACAGAGTGTTCACCACTAGTTTCCTGTAATCCTTACAACATGAAAAATTACACGGGTAGTATAGGTTTTCCAGTGTCTTCAACGGAAATCAAACTTACCGATGATGATGGTAATGAGGTTCCAATAGGCCAACAGGGGGAGCTGTGGGTCCGTGGCCCACAAGTTATGGTGGGTTATTGGAATCGTCCTGATGCGACAGAAGAGGTATTGAAAGATGGTTGGGTCGCGACGGGTGATATTGCGAATATTAATGAGCAAGGTTTTATTCATATCGTAGATCGTAAAAAAGATATGATTTTGGTTTCTGGTTTTAATGTATATCCTAATGAAGTTGAAGATGTTGTATCAGCTCACCCGAAAGTGCTAGAGTCAGCAGCAATAGGCGTACCAAGTGAAAGCTCAGGTGAAACCGTCAAAGTGTTTGTGGTTCGCAGAGAGCCTGGATTGACCGAGGATGAGCTTAAAACGCATTGTCGTCGTTATTTGACTGGGTATAAAGTACCTAAGATCATTGAGTTCCGGGATGAATTACCTAAATCTAATGTGGGTAAAATTCTTCGGAGGGAACTACGAGGTGAAGAGGAAAAAGTAAGGAATGCGATTGTAGCTTGATCCTTTTCATAATACTTATGAGCACGACAACGCCGGATAAAACCGGCGTTGTCGTGCTTACTCCATAATGGCTAAGAGAACTATGTTTTGAATTATCAGTTGATCACCACAGATGCTCAGTTGCAACAAGTCTGCGAAAGAGCGAAAGAACACTCAAAAATAGCATTGGATACTGAATTTGTACGCACACGGACGTATTACCCACAATTAGGTTTGATACAACTGTATGATGGCGAGCAACTGTCTCTGATAGATCCACTTAATATCACCAACTGGCAACCTTTTCGTGAATTAATTACCAATCCTCAGATATTGAAGTTTCTGCACGCGGGTAGTGAAGATTTGGAAGTCTTTCTGAATGCTTTTCAATGTTTACCGGAGCCGATGGTAGATACTCAAGTCCTTGCCGCTTTTATCGGGCATCCTCTTTCATGTGGTTTTGCCGCATTAGTGGCTGAATATATCCATGTCGAACTGGATAAAAGCGAATCTCGTACTGACTGGCTTGCTCGTCCGTTAAGTGAAAAGCAGTGCGAATATGCGGCAGCGGATGTTTATTATCTGCTGCCTTTGGCTGATATTTTGATGACTGCAACAACGCAAGCCGGATATATGGAGGCAGCGATTGGGGAATGTGAGCTTATCAGTCAACGTCGCAGGGAAATATTAGCCCCGGAATGTGCTTATAAACAGATAGGTAATATCTGTCAATTACGTCCCCAGCAGCTTGCGTGTTTGAAAAAGCTGGCGGCATGGCGTTTGAATCAGGCCAGAGAGCGTAATTTGGCTGTGAATTTTGTTATTCGTGAAGAAAATCTGTGGCAGGTAGCGCGTTATATGCCAACCTCTTTGGCGGAGTTGGATGCATTGGGGTTAAGTGGGCAGGAGATTCGTTGTCATGGGCGTCGCTTGTTGGCAATGGTGGTTGAAAGTGAAAAGATTCCAGAAAGCGAGTGTCCTCCACCAGTGACAAACTTGATTGATCAACCTGGTTATCGCCAAGCGTTTAAGGATATTAAGGCACTGATCAGTCAGATAAGTGAATGGCATAAATTTAATTCAGAATTACTGGCGTCTCGTCGTCAGATTAATCAGTTACTCAGTGCTCACTGGAAGTTGAAGCGATTAAATGGCAAACCTGAATTGCTCAGTGGGTGGCGAGGAGAATGGTTGGCAGAACCCGTCGCAGAGATTCTGTCGAATTATCCTAATTAACACGCATCAGATGAGAGCAGTTGCTTTAGCCTGCTCGATATCAGGCTAAAGCACGTGGGTGGGGTTCTCATTTAGAGTTACCCCATCTCAGGCTGTCACATAATCGACTTGGCTATCTTGGCTATAATGATAAAACAACCTTGTTTACCCACGTTATTTCTGAGCTTCTTCTGTTTCAGGTAATGTTATATTCAACTCCAGTACGGAGATGTCATCACCTTTCTGCTCAAATTGCACTGAGAGCATTTCAGGATCTACTTGTATATATTTACATATTACAGCCAGAATATCCCGTTTCATGTCAGGCAGATAGGCTGGTTCAGAATCACCGCGGCGTCGTTCCGCCACAATGATTTGCAGTCGCTCTTTAGCGATGTTGGCTGTCGGCTTTTTCCTCGACAGAAAAAAATCTAGTAAGGCCATGTTTTACCCCCCAAACAGGCGTTTTAAGAAGCCTTTTTTCTCTTCTTCAATGAAACGAAAAGGACGCTCTTCGCCCAATAAACGTTCAACAGTATCTGCATACGCTTTTCCTGCATCGGATTCCGTATCTAAAATAACAGGCTCTCCTTGGTTGGATGAACGCAACACAGATTGATCTTCAGGAATCACACCAATTAAAGGAATGCATAAAATTTCCAGAACGTCTTCCATACTGAGCATATCACCACGGCTTACACGCCCTGGATTATAACGGGTTAGGAGTAGATGCTCTTTAATTGGATCTTCACCGCGTTCAGCGCGTCGTGATTTAGAGGCTAAAATGCCCAGAATGCGGTCTGAATCACGCACTGAAGAGACTTCAGGGTTAGTTGTGATAATGGCTTCATCAGCAAAATAGAGTGCTATTAATGCACCACTTTCAATTCCGGCTGGAGAATCACAGATAATAAAATCAAAACCTTGTTTATCCAGATCGAGCAGAACTTGCTCGACCCTTTCAGAAGTGAGAGCATCTTTATCGCGGGTTTGTGATGCAGGTAAGATATAAAGATTTTCGGTACGTTTATCCTTGATTAATGCTTGATTAAGTGAGACGTCACCTTGAATAACGTTTACGAAGTCATAAACCACGCGACGTTCACATCCCATAATGAGATCGAGGTTACGTAGACCGATATCAAAATCGATAACAACGGTTTTTTTACCTCTTTGAGCAAGGCCAGTAGCAATGGCCGCGCTTGAAGTGGTTTTGCCAACGCCACCTTTACCTGATGTAACAACAATAATGCGTGCCATGAAGTAATTCCTTATTAAAAGGGCTAGATTAAAGGTTCGATAGTTAATTCATTATTTATCAGGCTAAGTTTTGCGGCTTTTCCTGCTAATTCAGTTGGGATTTTATCGCCGAGCCAATATTGTCCTGCGATAGAGACTAACTCGGCGTTTAAATGAGTGCAAAAAACCAGGCATTCCTGATCACCGGATGCACCGGCTAATGCTCGGCCTCGCATCATGCCATAGATATGAATATTGCCGTCCGCAATCAATTCTGCACCGGCACTCACATTGCTAGTGACAATAAGATCACTTCCTTGCGCATAAATTCTCTGGCCTGAACGAACAGGTAAATTAATTATGCGAGTTTTTTTAGCCGTAGGTTCTGCCGGTTTATTTTCCTGTACCGGAACTTTTTGTTTTTTGCCTTCATTCAACAGCGGTAAGGATGCTTTTATTGCCGCCCGGCGTTGCTTTTCATCACGGCAACCGCTAATTCCGACAATACGGAATCCTGCTGAATCAATAGCATGATGCAGAGCTTTTAGATCAGCTTCTGCCGGCAGAGCGGAGATATTAATGACAACAGGCGCATTTTTCAGGAAATCCGGTGCTTGTTCCACCTTTCCCTGTAGGGCCTGTAGAATAATTTCAGGTTGATCATTGTATAGATGAACGACTGAAAGTGTAAAATTACTGCCTTTTAGCTCAATTGGCGACTGTGACATCTATCCTGACTCAGATTCAGCAAATTTGAGATCCCCAGAAACAACATCTGGGATGCGATATTTTGAAATACAATAAGCATGTTATAATTACTGAATTATTCAAGCAAGTCGCAGCCTTAATTTAAAAGAGTTTATTATAATGATTTGTGTGATTTACAGAAGCCCGAAGCGGGAGCAAACATATCTTTATGTTGAAAAAAGAGATAATTTCTCTCGTGTTCCTGAGGAGTTACTGAAAAGCTTTGGTCGGCCTCAATATGTAATGATGATTTCCCTAGCAGACAGGAAAAAACTGGCAGGTGCTGATATAGAAAAAGTAAAAATATCGTTAATTGAACAGGGTTTTTACCTGCAAATCCCACCTCCGGTCGAAAACTTAATGAATCAACATTTGAACCAGATGGAAAAATAAGGAAAATCTGAGGATTTGATGGGTGAAATTGACCGTCATTGTGGTTTTATTAACCACTTCAATATTAACGGGTACGGTGTTTCAAGGGAAAATAACGTAGAGTTGTACCGGTTGGGCCATCGAGCAATCAATATAGAGGATAAATTTCCTCTGAATGCCGCAGACTCGTTATTCCTGATGATGTAGTGTAACAAATGCTATAATCAGAGGTACCTGACAAACCAGACAGAGTGAGAAATGGGTATGTATCAGCACAGAGACTGGCAGGGCGCATTACTGGATCTTCCAGTCAATAAAGTTGTTTGCGTTGGCAGTAATTACGCCAAACATATTAAAGAGATGGGTTTTCAACCGCCGGAAGAGCCGGTCATTTTTATTAAACCGGAAACTGCGCTGTGTGATATACATCAGCCAATTGCAATTCCAAAAGATTTTGGTGTTGTTCATCATGAAGTTGAACTGGCTGTGCTGATTGGTACACAGTTGAAACAAGCAAATGAGGAGCGTGTTGGTATAGCGATTGCTGGTTTTGCTGTCGCATTGGATCTTACCTTGCGTGATTTGCAGTCTAAATTTAAGAAAATAGGTCAGCCGTGGGAAAAAAGTAAAGCGTTTGATGGTTCTTGCCCGATATCTGGCTTTATTCGGATGGGTAGTTTTGGTGATCCACAAAATGCTCAGCTTTCACTGACAGTTAATGATGAACTGCGGCAGAATGGTAATACCAACGATATGTTGACCCCTATCATTCCTCTGATCAGCTATATGTCGCACTTTTTCACTTTGCGGCCAGGAGATGTGATTCTCACTGGTACACCGGAAGGTGTTGGATCACTGGAATCCGGTGATACGTTGAAGGTTACCCTGAATGATAATTCACTCACCACAAGAGTGATTTGAATAATATAAGGAATAGTAGAAGTTATGTCTCAGCCTTTCTGGCAGGTAAAAACTCTGGATCAGATGACGGATGAAGAATGGGAATCATTATGTGATGGATGTGGACAGTGTTGTCTGCATAAGTTGATGGATGATGATACCGATGAGATTTATTTCACTAACGTTGCCTGTAATCAGCTCAATATAAAAACCTGTCAGTGTAAAAATTATGAAGACCGTTTTAGATATGAGCCGGACTGTATCAAACTGACTCGTTACAATTTGCCAACTTTTGAATGGTTGCCAATGACTTGTGCATATCGTTTGCTTGAAGAAGGAAAGTCTTTGTTACCTTGGCATCCACTGATTAGAGGTTCTAAATCAGCAATGCATAGCGAAAGGATTTCTGTCAGGCATATTGCAGTACGGGAAATTGATGTTGTGGAATGGGAAGACCATATCATTAATAAGCCAGAATAATGATTTAATTGACTGTAATTTAATAAATTATTTTTCTATGTTTCCCCGTGGAGCTGTTTGGGATCTTGCTCCAGAGCTAGTTATCCAAGGGGTGTATCTATCGAAATTAACTAAAGGTTGATTGTATATAATTGCATCTATACTATTACCGTTAGGTAATTAAACCTGTGGTTTATTAGAGGAAGCATAAAATATGCCAAGATATTCGGAAAACATAGAAAAAATTACCAATGATTTCAGTTGGTTAAATGAGCCAGAGCTCAACTGTGCTCTTTATAGTATTTTTGATTCCTCTGGTACTGATATTGTGCAGGATGTGAATGAGCTCATTCTTCCACCGGGCTACCGATTGGTCAGGGTTGATAGCAGGTTAGATTTGGATATAGATGAGCCTCACTTTGAATTAGCGTTGCTGAGTGACGATGCAAAAGAAGTTGTTTATTACAACAAAGTCATTGTGATGAATGATTTGGTGCTTAATTGCAGTCCTGCGTCGCAAACGCTTGTGTGGCGAACGAAAAAACCAAAACATAAAGCGGCGTTAAGTGATTTAGCAGCTAAAATCTTTTTCCACTATCTAATTAAAACATATGATGTAGTTGCTTCAAACGTCAACCAAATAATAGATGATATCTCTTTTTGGCAAGCTCGAATGTATGAAGCATTACAGTTTGGGCTCTATGTTTACGGTTATGATGTTATGACTTGTGAATTGAGAAATATCCTAACTGAGGATGATGTTGGTAAAGAGCAGAGTTGGCTATGGGGTGATGCAGAGTATTATATGGATAGATTAGCGATTATTTCCAAGATCAAATTACCTGATAAGTAATTAATTGTACTATGTTATATCTGTGGTTAATCTACCCAATAGATTTCAATTTGCAGCGCGGCGGCAAGAGAGCGCATCCCCAGGAGCATAGATAACTATGTGACTGGGGTAAGTGAACGCGGCCAACAAAGCAGCAATTTGAAGGATGAAGGGTATATAATGGTTCGAACTAACTCGAACCATTATCAATTAATTAGAAAGATTAATTAGAAAGCACTGGAAACCCAAGAACTAATTCTCTCGAAGAAAGATTTAATTGATTCCCATGCTTTACTTAGCCATTCAGTGAGTTGCCGGGCCGCCTCAAGAATAAAGCTGGAAATTCTACCAAACAGGTTGGAAAAAAATGTGCTAGTTTTTTCCATAAAGCTTTGTATTGCCGCTCTGGCTTCCGGGTATTGTAAGCCAAATTTAATCGCTTTATCGTAACTTGAATCAATTTGTCTGTTATTCTCGTCTTTGGTTCTTTGGCGAGATTTATTCATATTATCGATCCAGTCTTGGTCTGCATTATCTGGATCAGAGATAATCGCGTTTTGATATTTCTGGGTGCTGTCAGTTACACTTGTCTTAGAAACTTTTGTTATTGAATTAGCACCAGATTTCACTGAATCTTTCAATTCATTAACAATACCATCTATTTCCTTATTTTCGGTAATATTTATATTTTCATATTGTTCCTCAAGTATATTTGCATATTCCTGGAGTTCAGGTGTCGATGGTGCAAATGGTTTAATGTTAGGATTATCTAATATACGTTTTGCGTGTTGACGCATTTCGTTCATTAGGTCGATAAATTGGATATCAGTAAGTGTAATATCGGACATGGATTATTTCCTTGTATTTAGTTAGTAAACTATTTATTAAATTAAAAAAGTATAGAATTATTTATGTAAATTGGTGGAAATAAGTTAAAAATAAGCTGTATTATCTATATCTATTTTTGTCGATCTTGGTTTAATATATTCAAAAATGAATATGGTATAATTTAGATACTCATTTCTGGCGGTGCCGGAGAATGTTTTCCGGCACCTGAAACAAAAAACGTTTTAATAAAGAAAGTGTTATCCAGGTTAATCCCGAAAATCCTAATCCTAAAAACGTTTAATGCTAGCCATATAACTTATTTTTCTAATTACTGAACATAATCCTTTAATTTATAAACCAGCGTATTATTATCGTGGGATAGTGTCAGTTTTTGATTTTTTAGTGTGACTTTAACGCCATCAGCCAATACCTTACCAATCAGGTAATCCCATTTGTTCAATTTATCATCAGCGCAAAGCATCTGAGTGCTGGCCAAATCTTTAACGGTCAATACACTATTTTTCAGTTTGCCTTGGCCCATAAAGAGATTACACATAGAACCAGAAACATGCATTTTTTCACCGAATTCAATGGTTGGTACGCGACCATCTTGATTTTTCGCACTTTCGCCATTAACACTTACCAGGACAAATCTGTGATGCTGTAAATCACCGACCGACACGTTTTCTACCGCTGAGGCTTGAAATGTGGCGAGCAATAAAGTTGCTGTTGCCAAAGGTAGTATTTTTTTCATATTTATCTCCTAATATATTATTTTAAGGGTACTTACTAACAATATTCGGGCAATTTTCCCCGTTGATTAATTGCTGGATATTTCTCAGCGTAGTTTCACTGATACTGGTCAGTGCTTCTTCTGTTAAAAATGCCTGATGACCGGTAAACAGCACGTTATGACATGAAGACAAGCGACGAAAAATATCATCCTGAATCACGTCATTAGATTTGTCTTCAAAGAAGAGGTCGCGTTCATTTTCATAAACGTCCATACCTAGAGAGCCAATTTTTTGTTGTTTTAATGCGTTGATAGCAGCAACGGAATCAATTAGGGCTCCGCGGCTGGTGTTGACGATCATTACGCCGTTTTTCATTTTACTGAAGGCAAGTTCATTCAGCAGATGATAGTTTTCTGATGTCAACGGGCAATGAAGAGATATCACATCGGATTGTGCATATAGCGTATCCAGATCGACATATTCAGCACCGAGATCCAAAACAGCTTGATTGGGGTATGGATCATAAGCCAACAGGCGCATACCAAACCCTTTTAGAATACGTAGAGTTGCGACACCAATTTTACCGGTTCCGATAATTCCCGCTGTGCGGTTATGCATATTGAAACCAATTAAGCCTTCGAGAGAAAAATTGGCGTCACGGGTGCGTTGATAAGCTCGGTGAATACGGCGGTTTAAGCACAGGATTAACCCAATGGCATGTTCGGCAACTGCTTCGGGAGAATAGGCTGGCACCCGTACAACCTGAATACCCAGCTCTTCAGCTGCATCTAGGTCAACATTATTAAAACCTGCACAACGCAATGCGAGGATTTTTACATTCATTTCAGCCAATTCTTTGAGTACTTCACGGTCAGCATTATCGTTAACGAAAATACAAACAGCATCTGCACCAATAGCGTTTTTAGCGGTTTGTGCACTGAGAGGAAAATCGAAAAACTCGAAATCATAATCAAACCCGAGTTTTTGATTAACCAGCTCCAGATGTTTATGGTCATACTGTTTGGTACTGTAAACGACTAATTTCATGGAATTATCTCCGCTATAATTTAAGTAGCTAATAAATTGTTTAGGGCTTAAATTATTGCTGACGTAAAGGGTTAAATAAACCGATAAATTAATTAACTCTATAGATGTATTGCTCGTTTCTCCCTATATGTTCAACATAATTTTCTTATTAATCAATGTCTTAGTTTGAGGTGTGTCTGCTAAAATATGGAATAATGTCAGGTTGTGTACGCCTTGAAGTGGTAACACCTGAGAAGCCAATTAATATGAATGTCAAAATTGAGCATGAAATTCATGTAAAGATAGACAGACAGGTTGAAGAGATGCTTAAGAATAATGTGGGTTTATTCCAAGAGCTTGGCATATGAAAAAGAGATGGGCGGGCATATTGTTGTTGACTGGCGTATTGTTCAGTTCTTTTGCTTCTGAATGAGGCAAAGCAGAAGGGGCTGGTAGGTGAAACTTTCAATGGTTATTTGGCTATAGTGAAAACAGATGTTCAGGCACAGGCTTTGGTGATAAAAATAAATCAGGCTCGTGAGAGAAAATACGCTGAGGTTGCTGCCAGTAATAACATTTCTGCGGAGCAAGTCGTTAAACTGGCAGGTGAAAAACGGGTAAATAGAGCAGAGCCTGGAGAGTATGTACAGGGTATTAATGGTCAATGGCTAAAGAAATAAAAGCGCGCTAGGTAGCGCGCAAAATAATAAAGTCACGTGTGAATGATGAATAAAAATGACTACCTGGTCGCTATTTTTTCCAGAGTTTCACGGGCAGCCTGTTGCGCTTGATTTGCGGTATCAGGACTTAATCCGACACCTTCAACAAACACAAATTCTATATCAGTGAGACCAAGGAAACCCAGAAACAGACTTAGATAAGGTACTAACAGATCACTAGGGCCGTCTTTATGAATACCCCCGCGACTGGTTAGAACAATTACACGTTTGCCTTTTATCAAACCTTCAGGGCCATTCTCGGTATAACGGAAAGTCACACCCGCTCGGGCTATCAGGTCAAAATAGCTTTTCAGTTGGGTTGGAATGTTAAAGTTGTACATAGGCGCGGTCATAACAATGACGTCATGATCCTGCAATTCAGCAATGAATTCGTCAGATAACGCCAGAGTTTCTTTCTGACGAGCAGTCATTTCATTACCCGTTGGACGTAATGCATGAACCAGTTCGTTATCCAGAATAGGGACAGGTTGTGCTGCCAAATCGCGTACTGTGATATGGTCATCAGCGTGGTTAGCTTGCCATTTTTCAATAAAGAAATCTGCCATTTGGTTAGTGTGTGAATGTTGCGCCATAATGCTGGATTTCAGAACCAGAACTTTACTCATTTTTATTCCTTAAATTAACTTTTGATAGTTCACTTGTTAATCACGACACCGTCATTCTATGAGTTATTACTTTCTGGTAACAGATCAATATTTAGAGATTAGAATTCAAATTTATTGAATAACTTTACCCGTACCAATACCCATTCGCAGGAGTACTCGCTGAAATTATCTCCAATAAATTAGGATGTGCTACTATATTGCCAATAAGAGCTATGTTGCCAATAAAAACTGAGCTATCAATAAACACTGGCTAATCAGCAAAATAAGAAATCAAAGGACCAATGTAAGGTGAAAGAATTTCAGAAAATCATTAATCGTCAGGCTGTCTGTCCAACAATCAAATATCCAGAAAACCTGCCTGTCAGCCAGAAGAAAGATGATATTTATAAGGCCATTCGTGACCATCAGGTTGTGATTATCGCTGGGGAAACCGGTTCAGGTAAAACAACGCAGATCCCGAAAATCTGTCTTGAACTGGGTAGGGGAATAAAAGGATTGATTGGCCATACTCAACCTCGACGGTTGGCGGCTCGTGCTGTTGCTAACCGTCTGGCGGAAGAATTAGAAACCTCAGTAGGTTCGGCTGTGGGTTATAAAGTTCGTTTCAGTGACCATGTAGGCGATAATACATTGGTTAAGCTGATGACGGATGGTATTTTGCTGGCGGAACTGCAAAATGACAAATGGCTTAAACAGTATGACACTCTGATTATTGATGAAGCGCATGAACGTAGCCTGAATATTGATTTTATTCTGGGCTATTTACGTCAGTTACTGCCAAAACGTCCTGATTTGAAAGTCATCATCACTTCAGCGACTATCGATCCTGAACGTTTTTCTCGCCATTTTAATCATGCACCGATTATTGAAGTTTCTGGTCGAACCTATCCGGTAGAAGTGCGTTATCGGCCTGTTATGGGGGATGATAATGATGGAGAACGGGATCAGCTTGAAGCAATTATTGATGCTGTTGATGAGTTGAGTCATGAAGGGGCTGGGGATATCCTGATCTTTATGAGTGGTGAACGGGAAATTCGCGATACCGCTGATGCTTTGAATAAACTGAATTTGCGTCATACCGAAGTATTGCCGTTGTTTGCGCGTCTTTCTAACAGTGATCAGAACCGGATTTTTCAGTCACATGCTGGCCGGAGAATTGTATTGGCAACTAACGTGGCAGAGACGTCTTTGACGGTACCGGGAATTAAGTATGTGATTGATACTGGTTATGCGCGTATCAGTCGTTACAGTTATCGGACGAAAGTCCAGAGATTGCCGATAGAGCCAATCTCTCAGGCATCGGCGAATCAACGGAAAGGGCGCTGCGGGCGTGTATCTGATGGGATTTGTATCCGCTTGTATTCAGAAGATGATTTCCTTTCACGGCCAGAATTTACTGATCCAGAAATCCTGCGTACTAATCTGGCATCGGTCATTCTACAAATGACTTCAATTGGTCTTGGGGATGTCAGCGCGTTTCCGTTTGTGCAACCTCCTGATAAACGTAACATTCAGGATGGTATCCGGCTGCTGGAAGAGCTTGGTGCTATTGATCAGAAAGCAACTGTTCAGGGTAATTACCGTCTTACTGTAATAGGGCGCCAATTGGCTCAGCTTCCCGTTGATCCTCGATTGGCGCGTATGGTACTGGAAGCGCGCAATCATGGTTGTGTGCGTGAAGTGATGGTCATTACAGCTGCGTTGTCTATTCAAGATCCAAGAGAAAGGCCACTGGAGAAACAGCAGCCTTCCGATGAGAAACATCGTCGATTTGCTGATAAAGACTCCGATTTTATCGCATTCCTGAAATTATGGGATTTTCTGAAAGAGCAGCAAAAGGAGCTATCTTCTGCGCAATTTCGTAAATTGTGCCGTCAGGATTATCTTAACTATCTGAGAGTCAGAGAATGGCAGGATATATATACCCAGTTACGGCAAGTAGTGAAAGAAATTGGTTTACCAGTAAATAGCCAGGATGCAGATTACCGCAGTATTCATGTTTCGTTACTCTCCGGGTTGTTATCGCATATCGGCCAGAAAGATACAGATAAACAGGAATATACCGGCGCACGTAATGCTCGTTTTTCTATTTTCCCTGGCTCCGGTTTATTTAAAAAACCGCCTAAATGGGCAATGGTGGCGGAACTGGTTGAAACTAGCCGCTTGTGGGGGCGTATTGCTGCCAGAGTGGAGCCTGAGTGGGTTGAACCGTTAGCGGTACATTTGGTGAAATATCATTACAGCGAACCGCACTGGCAAAAATCTCAGGGCGCGGTAATGGCTAAGGAAAAAGTCACTTTATATGGCCTGCCAATTGTGGCTAGCCGTCAGGTTAATTACAGTAAAATTGACCCAATGCTCTGCCGTGAATTGTTTATTCGCCATGCGCTGGTGGAAGGTGATTGGCAAACTCGGCACGCATTTTTCCGCTCGAATCTGAAATTACGTGAAGAGATTGAAGCGTTGGAACATAAATCCCGCCGTCGCGACATTCTGGTGGATGATGAAACCTTGTTCAGCTTCTATGATCAACGTATACCTCAGAATGTAGTTTCTGCCCGCCATTTTGATCGCTGGTGGCAGAAGACAGGGAAAGAACAGCCAGAGCTGCTCAGCTTTGAAAAAAATATGTTGATCAAAGGTGATGCAGATAAAATCAGCGCATTGGATTATCCTAATTACTGGTATCAGGATGCACTGAAATTACGGTTAAGCTACCAGTTTGAACCGGGTACGGAAGCCGATGGCGTGACAGTTCATATTCCGCTGCCAGTGCTGAATCAGATTAAAGATGACGGATTTGATTGGCAAATCCCAGGTATTCGTTACGATCTCGTCGTTGCTTTGATTAAATCATTGCCGAAACCGGTTCGTCGTAATTTTGTACCTGCGCCAAACTATGCTCAGGCATTTATGGAACGAGTATCTCAGCCACAATCTACCTTACTGGATAGTCTTGAGAAAGAATTACGGCGCATGACGGGTGTGACAGTGTCACGTGATGATTGGCAGTTAGGACAAGTCCCCGATCACCTTAAAATGACGTTCCGAATTGTAGGTGAGAAGAACCGAACTATTGCTGAAGGCAAAGATTTATCTGCGTTGAAATTACGATTGAAAGACAAAGTTCAGGAGACACTTTCAGCCGTTGCTGATGATGGTATTGAACAGAGTGGGTTGCATATTTGGAGCTTCGGTGAATTATCGGAACGGTATGAGCAAAAGCGTGGGGGTTATTCCGTCAAAGCATTTCCAGCATTGGTGGATGAAAAAGAGAGTATTGGTATTAAGTTGTTTGAAACTGAACTTGAACAACAGATTGCTATGTGGGAAGGCACTCGTCGTCTGCTATTGCTAAATATTCCTTCACCAATAAAATACTTACATGAGAAATTACCTAACAAATCCAAATTGGGTCTCTATTTTAATCCTTATGGCAAAGTGCTGGATTTAATCGACGATTGTATTGCCTGTGGTGTTGATAAATTGATAGCAGGGCATGGAGGTCTGGTTTGGAATGAGCAGGCTTTTATTCAGTTACAGGATAAGGTTCGGGCTGAGCTAAATGATACGGTTGTGGAAATTGCTAAGCAGGTAGAACAGATACTCACTACCGTTTTTGCTATTAACAAACGTCTTAAAGGCCGGGTCGATATCTCACTGGCGTTAGCGTTGTCTGATATCAAAGCACAGATTTCTGGTTTGGTTTTCAGAGGATTTGTTACCGCTAATGGCTGGAAACGTTTGCCCGATGTTTTGCGTTATTTGCATGGTATTGAGCGTCGTTTGGAAAAATTGGCCGTTGACCCACATCGGGACCGGACACAAATGGGACGTATTGAGAATGTTCAGCAACAATGGCAGCAATGGCTAGCGAAATTATCGTTGCAACAGAAACAGCTACCTGAGGTACAAGAAATTCGTTGGATGATAGAAGAATTACGGGTTAGTTTGTTTGCCCAGCAACTGGGTACACTATATCCAGTTTCTGATAAGAGAATTTTGCAAGCAATGGAGCAAATTGCTTCTTGATGAGAAGAAAGGCCGGAAACTGTTCATGGTTTCGGCGAGGTCGTTTTTTATAAACAGAGCGAGGCCACCTCTTTTAGAGGTGGCTTTACAGAACAGTAGAACACCATGCTGGTTGTTAAATTTGTTGAACTAGGGGAGCGATCGAACTATTATCATATTATGTGATATAAATTTATATCATGTTAAGTGACATCAGTTTGATAACTGCTAATCATCTATTCGCTTGAATTTCATAATGTAATGTTAGGAGGCTATAATGAGAACTGAACACACCAGATCTATACAGACTATTAGCCACTCAACAGAAGTTATTGACTCTTTTAAAGATTTTAATACAAATAAATTCTTTTTTGTTCTCCGTCTCAGTGAACGACAAGATGTTAATAAGCAGTTATTCATAGTAACTCTTAAAGATGATAATAAGAGTGATAATTTCTATGTGGTCCCATTCGCCGAATTAGTTGTCAGAAGGGAAAGAGTGAAATATCTTGTTTCTCCTGAGAATCAATATCCAGAATACAATGGCAATATTGATGTTATCATGAAACATATTGAATCCGTTGTTAAGAATTTTATTGATAATTTCAAACTAACGACTGTCCATTAAATCTTACAGGGATAGCGATGGCTCCCAATCTTATTAGTTCATATTCAAAGGATTTGAGCAGAAAGCCAAGTTGTGTTTCAGAGAATATTATTGACGAATTTCATCATTTATCACTGGAAGATGATTTGTTGAAAATTACAGAGTACGCCCTTATCGGGAGTGAATATCATTACTATTCAGAAATAGTTTATGTGGGGTGTTCGACCTCTAATTTCTATTCTGAATATGCCGAACACTTAAAAGAATGCGGGTATAGCTCTGAGCGGATTATTAATGAATTGCTTTCTCTTGATATGCATGAGGGATCAGAGGACACTCTGATTGGCAGAATTGCATATAATGACTTTAACTTTGTCGATAAAGGAATAACCAAAACTGGCAAGCAAATAAGAGCCATTGAAATATCAGAAGATTTTCGGAGATCTGGTTTGGCTCGTTCGATTTATAACACCTTGTTATTAAAACATGGACATATTATTTGCGACAATATTCAGAGTTTAGCGGGTGGTTCTTTGTGGGCTTCTGGTATTATTAAGTTGGGTGATGTCCGTATTTACGACGTTATTAAAAAACAGTTCATAGATGTATTAACTCCATATGGTATAGGGATTAATGGTATTATTCCTTGGAGTGCTTTAGACTTGCCTGTTAGTGAGTTATCTAAGTGGGACCCAAGACCTTTATCTCCCAAATCTTGCCACCATATAGTTAACATCATTAGTAAAGATCTTCATTCATAAACTTATCTCTCACGGGTTTTCTATATCTGTCTGATTAAGACTGAAGTGAACCCAGAAAGTTGAACGCTTAAAAATTAGGGAGCACTTCATCGTCTATTATATTTACTTAAATATTCCATAGTTAGAGGGCAATGCAAGGAAATGGGTATTATCATATCAGTGATAATGCATAATCATTAAATTGTCGTCATTAATGGAATAATATAGAAAGACCATATTCTATGATCTTATTCAGATTGTCTCATTCCAGCTATCGGCATGAATTATATTTCCATCATTATGCTTCCAAGTGATTTTTTCATAGCGAAGTTCAACGATTTCCATATGATTGAATTTCTCTTTTGATGCGTCCTTTATATCGAGCATAACAGGAACAATATTAACCACTTTTACATTCTCCATGAAAGTATTGAAGTACTCTCTTTCTTGCCCATGTTCATTTATTTTATACCATTTTAACTCTGCTGATTTTAATGTTTGCCCTGTGGTTAATGCCTTATAAAGATAGGGTGATGACGAATCGACTTCTTTTTCAATCATAAATGGGAGGTGTTTCCTCGTTCCAGTCAATTTTCCCGTATTATCATCATTGGCGATACTGACGCTATGATGAAGACCTAAAACCTCAATACTGCCTTCTCTACCATAGATATCAACGGAACCTTTCATATCTGATCCGCCATCGTCTTTTATGTACATATAGAGAGGAATAGCCATCGTTAATCTCCTTCAGAAAATGATTTTGAATTACCAGTGGTAGAAATAAGTTTTTGTAAACATTTTTCACCGCCTTTGTTTTTATACAGTGCACGAATACTGTCAACGACATATTGATTCAACTCAGCTTCCGTTCCTTGATAAAAAGGCAGAGAACATACAGAATCAGTGCTAATTGAAATGTTGGCGTTATTAAGGATAGACAGAACAACAGAGGCATTCTTTGGTATTGCTGTTGCAACAGCGATTGTTAGATCTTCTGCTGAGCCTGCATCAACCCCAGTTGATAATATCGGAACGATTTTCAACCATTCAGGATCACCACTTGATATATGGGATAAAATGTAATCCCATGTGCTGTCATCTGTATTAGGTGAGGTCGATGTTACGAATTTCCTTGCTCCCATTGAATTTACTTTTTCAGCAACTTGCTCTGGTGTCAGATTAGGGTATGGATTATGTTTCTTTAACTCAGCCGCAAAAGAATTAAAAGTCAAAAGGGTTAAAACTATTATTGGAAGTGATTTTTTCATGGTACTACAACCAATATATCATCGCTAGATGAAGCAATACTTTTTCTCAATGCTGCACCATTTATAACGATACAACCCTCAGAAGCCTGATGGTATGAATCATCGTTCCTATCTCCGTGGATTCTAAAAGCGTCTCTCCCATAAGTGTTTGTTCCTAAAATGGGAACAAGTTTTACAGTATATGGACCTTTATGGTTATTGTACCCATTAATTCTATAATGGCCTTATGGAATGGGGCCTGTTAAGTATACGTCCTGCATAGATGAATTATTTATCCCAGCGCCATGACCGCTATAGCCTTTTGCGATAAAAGAGCCATTATGTGTCAATACGCCAGTGCCTTGTGAATATTGCCAAGTCATATTTATCCTCATTAAAAATTTATATGAACCAAGGGGATTAATTTAAATGTAATAAAATTTTTTAAAGTATAATTATGTAAAAAATATAATATTTTTGTAAATATGGCTATTTAAAACAATAAATTAAGAACTAATATTGTTGTAAGATAAACCTGAATTATAGTCGAATGAAAACCTCGAAAAAGTATAATGGTATTCACCAAATTTCTTAATGAAACGCTAAGGTTTGTTGCCCTTAATCTTGATAAAAAATAATCACAAACAGTGCGCCAGCTAAGAAATTAAATCTCCTATAGCTGATGCAGATTAATTTATTATTGATAGGTTAATGTGATTGTTGCGGTCACATTTGCTTGTCCGGGAGTTATATTGCGATCGATCTGGAAATAGCGAGCATGTAAGGGAATAGATAATTTCCCACCTGAATAGCTGTTACCGATATTGATTTGTGAATGAATAATTACGGGTTGATTGTTGTGAAGTATTTGTAGACCAACACCGGAAGCTGTTGTCTGGTTATTATCCTGATCGAGTGCCCAGACATGATATAAGTTATTCTTTGCTTGCTTTCCATCAAGCATGAATTGAATATTAACATCATCATCGCAATCTAAAATAACCTCAAAATCTTTTCCTCCTGCGGTACTGTTAACACCAGAAAAATCGCTTTTTTTGATATCGCCCATAGGAACAATAATATTGGTATCTTTCAGCGAACAGCTTTTAGTCATAATCCGGGTATTTCCCAAGCGGTAGGTATGAACGATGTTATCATTTATTCGTGCCTGAATTAACTGACCGTTTTTAACAAAGCCAGAGCCGGTTGTTGGTGCTATTTTTATCAGTTGAATTGTCAGATATCCCCATGTATTACCACAATACCAATGGGCTGAATTGTCACAGCTTATAGGGTCGTGAACAATACGGGGTAACCAGTCCAAACCATAACCGGGACCCCAAGTATTTATTCTTATACCAACACCAGGAACACCGGATTCGTAAATAGCGTCCTTATTGTAGTCGGCGCTTTTATAGGATGTATATCCCCATGATGTTTTAACACTTGTATCGCAATAGAAGATATTGCCCTTATTGGCTAATTCATCAGCACGATATTCATAAATGGTTGTACCAATAGCGTGATCTCTTGGTACATATAAGGTACCAAAAGACAGATTAGTAATTTCCGGTTTAAATTCTTTGTCAAACTGGCAGCTAGCGGCAGAAATATAAGAACTCATTGTTAAACCGATAAATAAATGAGTGATCATTAGTAAATGTTTAATTATATTGTAAATATTAAGCATCATATTTTCCTGAAAGTCGTTATTCACAGTGAGCTTCTATTATATAGATGCCAGATAGAGGTTTTTTTTCTGGTAACTTGTAATTGACACTACATTCCTGAATATCCTGATAACCCCACTTAACCAATAATCGTCCACTATCGGGTAAACCAGTGAGGTAAACCTGTCCTTCATGACTGACAATTGCACTGTTTGTTTCATCAATTTCATGGCGTTTTTCTAACGTAACAATCGCTCCAAAAGGAATAGGATTACTTTGATAATATAGGTTTATCAGAACCCTATGACCTATTCTGGTTTGGAAATTAGCCAGAACTAAAGCACCTTGAGTAGGAATAACCGTTTGGGCATTAACATCAATATCGACATTATCAGCTAATGAATGGGTATCCAGTGCAATGCGGTTTTTTCGGTAGCTGCTAACATAAGGAATAATCGCGAGGCCGTTCCAATCGGTCGTAATACCCACATTATTATGGATCTTTATTCCTTTAGCACCATCAGTCCTGACTAATGCTAAAGTATCACCTAAATGTTGTGAAAGAGTGATGCCATATGGGTGGGCAACAATTCCGCCTTGAAGTCCGTAATTCAGTTGGCGAGAATGTCGGTCATAACTATAACCGGCACTAATCTGACTATAAGATCCTTTATATTCTGCATGAGCATGACCACCAACACCGGTGCCGTGATTTGCGTAACTCTGTTGCAAGCTATAGGTTAAATTATTGTCTTCAAGTGCCGAACCACTTAAACCTGTTTGGTGGGAAATATCTTTGTTTTTATTTGTATTCAGGTTGTAATAGGCCCAGCTATTTTTCAACCAGCGATCTAATGGAACCTGTATGCTAAATGAAAAAAGTTGCTCGTTTTTATTCGTATCGGGGAGTTGGTTGTAAGTATAATTCAGACTGTAATTGATGTTGTTATAACTGATACTATAGCCGGCATTGATACTGCGTTCATAGCCATTTTGTTGCCAATAATTTTGCTGAAAAGCAGATAGATATAAACTCCCTAAATTACCCAGAGACTGATTAACGTGCAATTGCAGCTTACTTCTCTTATTGGTGCGATAATGCCAGTCACTATTATTAGAATTATCTATATCATTGGCTTCTTTAAAATCATAAAAGCCACGTGTTGAATAGCGATAACCCGCCAGAGTAAAATTAGTCCCTGTTAATGAAAGATCTTTTGCATATTGAAAACGGTAAGATTGTCCTTCGGTACGGGTATTTGACTGTAAATCAGTATTTGCGTGGGTTATATCAAAAGAGAGAGAACCTAATGTACCCAAATTATAGCCTGATCCCAAAGCAATTGATTGATAATCTTTTGATAAAATAGTACCGCCATAGGTGGTGAGATTATTGGAAAGACCATAGATTAATGTGCTTTGGGTAAAATTAGGTTCTCTTCCACGGTTATTTGATGATTGATACTGACCCAGCGTCACCGAATATTGAATTCCCCCTTCCCGTAGCATGATGGGAACAGTCGAAAATGATTGGGTAGATCGACGTTCCTGACCATTTGCCTCTTTAATAATAACTTCCAAATTTCCGCTTGATGTGGTTGAGAAAAGGTCATTAATGATAAATGGGCCAGGTGCGACATAAGCCTGATAAATGATATAACCATTTTGCCTGATCGTAACTTGCGCATGGCTTTGCGCAATTCCACGGACAGTAGGAGCAAACCCTTTTAAGCTGTCTGGTAACATATTATCGTCAGAAGCTAGCTGTAGACCACGAAATTGGTTACCTTCAAAAATATGGGAGGATGTAAAGCTGTCACCTAAGGTTAATTGTCCTTTCAGTGAATGAATATCCCGTTGTAAATAGGTGTTAATACTTTTCCAGCTCTTATTACGGCTGGTATAGGTGGAATAATTACGTAAGCGCCATGCTTGCCAATTAGCACCTGTTCGGAGATTCAGATAGTTGGTTTGTTTAGAGCCAGATTTGTTGTCTTGCCAGCTATTTGATCCACTATAACTGTAATTAATTAACAATGAAGTTAATCCTTGCTGCCATCGTTCAGGTGAAACATAACCTCTTGCCTGATTGTTTAACGCCGCTTGGGGAATACTGATATCCAGCCTTTGCTGACTAAAATTAAAAGCTGTACTTGCTGATAGAATATATTGTCCCAAATCAGACAGCTCTGTTTCTGGCGGTAAACTGACTAATTCTGGAAATGTATCTATTTTTACTCCCATATCCTGTAATTGTTGAATTGTCAGTTTAGGCAGCAATTTGTTATTTATCATGACAAAGGTCACGTTTCGGGTATGGACTTTATCTTTGTTAAGATAAATATCTACCCAGTAAGTACCTGGAGGGTAGTCATCTTGTGTGAAAATAGAGAGATCAATATCTTCGGGGGAATCAGTACCTGTTTCTAAGGCATGAATATTGAAATAATCTTCAGAATAAACGTTAGTAGAGTGAAAAAGCGCTCCAATTGTCATAAATAGAGGTAATAAGCACCACGGGTGTTCAATATGATATGGATTTTTATTAATTTTATGCCGTGAGTACTTTTCCATAATTAATTTTCTAGCATAGAATACATTAATGTAACTACTTTGTTAAATGCTTGTTTTTTCTTCGGCAGTTACACCACCAAAATCATTAATCGCTTTCCAACTAACTTGCTTTATGTTCTTTACAGGTAAGTGCCAATTCAGTTGACTAAAAGGTTTAATCATTCCTGCCGGTTTTATTTCATGTTGATCAGCCTTAAGGTGCGATAATGAAATAAAGTAAGGGGTAGGGTTTTCTGCAACTAATATATTATTTTCTGATCGAAATTTTAGCTGTTTGTGGGCGATACTTGACTTTTCCACTAAATTTACAGGACGGTAAAATAATTTAAACTTTGATTTAACTGTAATCTGTAATTGATTTTGATCTGATTTTACCGAGGCAGGAATAGATTTCACATTGAGCCAAAAAAGTGATTCCCGATCGTCAGGTAGGTTAGTTCCTGTTTTGACAATGCGCAGGATATTTTCATTACCTGCTGTGAGCTTAAAAATCGGCGGGGTAACAATAAAGGGGGTTTTCGTATTATCGTTTTCATCTTGAATCCAGGACTGGATCAGATAAGGTGCATCTTTTTCTGGGTTGTGTATAGAAATGGATGCTTCTTTTTTGTCACTGATATAGATAATGCGGGTTCCGCCAATGACGACGCCCGCGATAGCAAAATTTATGCTGATAATATATAGAAATATCATTGTCAATAAACGTTGGTACTGCACGGTAAGTTCTCCGTTTATATACCCGTTATTTTTCAAGTCGCCTTTTTGTTGGTTGCACTCACTCACCCAGGTCACAGAGTTATCTATGACATAGTTATCTATGCTCCCGGGGATTCGCTCCCTTGCCGTCGCGATCTATTTTGAAATCCATTGTTGGGTATACGTTATTTTGTGGGATTAGTGGGCATCCATGCCCATATTTTTTTGTTACTCAGTTTGATTGTCTTAATTATAAACAATAGTAAAGTTAGCGACTGCATCACCAGAGCCAGGACTAATCGTTTGAGCTGTTGCAATATACTTTGCAATAAACTTCAATTCTGCCGTTTTTTGATCAGTAAACGCTTGGAATTTGGATGCCTTGATTAAAGGAATCAACGTTGAGTTATCTTCTTCATAAATACCAATAGCGACACCATCAGCAACGGCTTGACCTGTATCGTTGGATAGGGCTAGAAGATTGCTATTTTTACTATCTGTTTGCCCATCAAATTTAACTTGTGCATTGCTGTAGTCTGATGGGCAATCACTCAGTTTAATGCTGAAAGGTGTTGCGGCAGCGGTGCTGTCTACACCATTAAATGCACTTGAGCTAATTGTTCCCATATTCACGTTTTGGTTTGCAGAATTGGTATCGATTTTACAAGCATTAGTGATGATATTACCTGTAAAGTTGATTCTTCCGTCAGCTGCATTTGCTACGGAAATAAATACAGAAGATGCAAGTAAGGATGAAATAATCAGTTTAGCTTTCATTTTAAATAGATCCTAACTCTGGCGAGTATTATGTCAGGGAAACAGAAAAATTGATTTAACCGAAACTGTATATACCTGTTATCTTTCAAGTTGCCTCTTTGTTGGCTGCACTCACTCACCCCAGTCACAGAGTTCTCTATGACATAGTTCTCTATGCTCCCGGGGATTCGCTCCCTTGCCGTCGCGATCCATCTTGAAATCTATTGGGTATAAATGTCAATACAGCATGTAAATATCTAAAATTTTTATCCAGTAATAAGAGCCATAGTCCAGACTATATTTTGTTCGGCGTTTCTTATTTAGGATAAGGTGTGAGTGATAATAGCGATTAATTCGTAAGAATCCAAAGGATGACTCGATAATATGCTGCATTTAATATTTTTATCTATAGTTAAAGACTAAACAGGATTTTTTCATGGTTTATTGTGGTTTATCATATGAAATAAATTATTATGCTAACTAATACGAATATTTATTAATTAATAATTAGTTATGAAATTAACTGTGATTTATATCACGATTCATATATTGCTATGAAAAGGTTATTCTTTTTTTGTTTGATTTATTATCTTCACGTTATTATTTTATATGGTTATTTTTTTTCTTTGAGAATGTATACACATGATAGAATAAGTTATTTAGATTAAGTTACTATGTAGCTTAATCATGTTTATACCTGTTATCTTTCAAGTTGCCTCTTTGTTGGCTGCACTCACTCACCCCAGTCACATAGTTCTCTATGACATAGTTCTCTATGCTCCCGGGGATTCGCTCCTTTGCCGTCGCGATCCATCTTGAAATCTATTGGGTATATATTTCTCATTTGATCTTTCTGTTTATTTTTCACCATACAAATAGCTCTTTGCTAATATAAGCTTTGAATTGCAATATATTTCGAATGTATTCTGTTCAATAAGAGGGATTTTCAGCATTGTCTTTCTAGTCGTATGTGTAATATAGGAACCCTATTATAAATTTATTGATTTTGTACGGATCTTGGTGCGAGTCTGGATAATCTTCAACGTAATAGGTAATTAACGCAGTAAGGGAGGAAAAATGAGACAGTTCGTCTTTGCATTGGGTTTATTGGTTATTGTGTTCGCCGTCGCGCAGCCCGTTTCGGCCACGGAAACAGAGCAGAAAACTGTCACTAATGGCGCGACATCAATTGAATATTCGGTGCGCGGGGAGGGACCTCTGATTATGATAATCGCTTCAACAGGGCGGGGAACGGCAGAATTCGCACCGCTTGCAGATCGACTGGTGGCGCGAGGTTATCGCGTGGCTCTGCCTGAACCACGCGGAATCGCAGGATCGACCGGTTCGATGAAGAATGTGACTTTCCACGACTTTGCCGGCGATTTTGCGGCGGTGGTCGCTGCGGAAGGTGGCGAGGCAATCGTGGCTGGTCATGCTTATGGTCACTGGATCGCCAAGACGATTGCTTCGGATTATCCCGAAATGACGCGCGGCATAGTGCTTCTGGCAGGGGCTGCGAAATCTTGGCCTTCTGAACTCTCGGATGCAATTACTGTGATTAGTGATCCAAAATCTACTCGTGAGGAGAGACTGGCAGGACTTCGGCTTGCCTTCTTCGCGGAAGGTAATGATCCAACACCTTGGCTTGAGGGCTGGCATTCCGATGTCATAAAAAGCCAGTCTGCGGCGCACAAGCTGACCCCTTGTGGGGATTGGTGGGCTGGTGGGACGGTGCCGATCCTCGATCTACAGGCGGGGTCTGACCCGTTTCGACCTAAAGAGTCTCGAATGGAGGCAAAGGACGAGTTCGGTAACCGTGTTACTGTCGCAGTGATCGAAGGGGCCAGCCATGCGCTGCCCGCTGAGAAGCCAATCGAAACGGCAGATGTAATTGCGGATTGGGCCGACAAACTGAATAACTAAGAGCAATATCCGGTTTCTGTCAGGGTATCTAAACTGCGTCTGTTTCGGCGCGAATGTCCCTGGCAGAGGCGATTCTGATAGGACAAAATAGGTATCCTAAAGCCAGATATCATTATGCGCCTTTTACACGGCTTCGCTATGTTTGCGACGGTTATTCTTACTGATGGCAAGATCGTATTCGAACCACACGGTGGGCAATTTTCGAACTCGACAAGAATTAACCAAAGAACCATACCAATCAGGTATAGATTATATTAACGTAATTAGTTACAACATACATTTAAAAACAAACACTAAAGAAATATGACAGAAAAGTGTAAAAAACAAACAAAGTGCTATATGGAAACACGATAAGCTACTACCATCAAAAGATGATAATAGCTTAAAATAGATAAAGTTATTTAATTAATAACCAAGTTGCAGGGATCGTGCTTATCAACAATACGGCGATAGCTAATTTTTCAGTCAAAGAAAGACTATCTTTCTGTGGATTTTGACTACGTGCATACAGGAAAACAATAACTCCCGGGGCATAGAGAACAACAGACAATAGTAAATTCATCAGACCAGATGCATAGAGCAGCCATATGCCATAAATACAAGCACCACTGGCAATCAGTAATAACCCTTTACTACTGCGATTAAAAGCGACCTTTAATAAAAATGCACCAACTAGGAAATAGGGCACTAAAATCATCTCTGATGCAATTGCCAGTAATGAATTATAATTGCTTCCACTTAACCAGATAAAAACGAGAGAGAGTTGTACGGCACCATTCGTCAACCATAATGAAGATGATGGCGCATTATTGCTGTTTTGCAAGCCAAAAACTTTTGGAAAAGAACCATGTTGGGACGCGATAAATGGCACTTCAGCCGCCATGATTGTCCAGCTCAGATAAGCGCCGCAAACGGAAATAATCAATCCTGTAGCAATAATGATTTCACCGGTGGAACCAACAAGTCCTACCATCAGATTTGCCATTGATGGATTGCGCATTTCTGCTAACTCAGGCCGAGGTACTAATCCAAGGGAGAGTAGGGTGACTAATATATAGATTCCTAATGCTGCAACAACAGCCAGCATAGTCGCAATACCAACATCTGTCCGCTTTTTCGCCCTGGCTGAGACCACAACAGCACCTTCGATACCAATAAAAACCCAAAGGGTAATTAACATGGTATCTTTTATTTGTTGCCAGACAGGAACACCCAAGCCAATACCTTTAAAGTCAAGACTAAAAACGTCCATCTTAAATGCTATTGCAGCAAGAATGATGAAAGCACCTAAAGGTAATAATTTTGCCATTGTTGCCAGTTTATTGATTCCGGCTGCGGTTTGAACGCCGCGAAGTACCAGCCAGTGTACTAACCAAAGTAAAATAGATTCTCCTAATAAAGATTGCCAAGTATTACCGTCACCTAAAATGACTACATTCTCTTTATCAGTAAAAAAGCTCAGTGCGGCGAAAACGATAACCAGATAGGAAACATTGGCAACTACTGCACATAACCAATATCCCCAGGCAGAACAGAAGCCGATTAATTCCCCGAAGCCTTCTTTGGCATAAGTGAAAATTCCTCCATCAAGATCTGGGCGAATACGGGAGAGAAGTAACAGTGTAGTAGCCAGAAACAGGATACCGACACCTGTTATTACCCAACCGATCATTAACGCGGCTGGACTGGCGACCTCAGCCATATTCTGCGGTAAGCTGAAAACACCAGCACCGACCATAGAGCTGAGTACCAGAGCAGTAAGAGCTGTAAGACCTAGTTTTTTTTCCAAAGATATGTTCCTAAAATCACTAAACTGCATTGTTATCCAGTTCGTTACCCTGATCATAACAGATGAATTAAGTATTGGGTTTTCAGCGCGTCCAAGCTGTACAGAACGGAAAACAGACTGGTTAAACCTAGAAATAGAGGGCGATTCTACGGAGGGTATGTGCCGGATGCAATGGTTTTCTATGCAAATAACTACAAAATTTATGCACTGATTGGCGATGGTAAAGTGTAATGCTATACAATTTATTCTTATAAACTTATGTCAGTAATTTTTATAATTCTGCTTATTGTACTAAGGGAAATAAATGATAAGTGTAAAACCTAGTGATGCTATTACTAATTAAGTAATTTTTATTTTAATTTTTTTAATCAATATCAAAATTTAACAAAAATCATTACGTCAAATAAGTTCTTTTGCTTTAACTTTTATTTTGCTATGCGATGTTATTGTCTGGTAATAATAACTCTTAGTTTATATATCAAATCGTTCAGTTAATCCATTAAACATTGCCAATTAATAAAATTATTATTTCCATTAAATTTAAAGTTATTGATTTATCTGTTGTTTTATCTTTTGCTTTAATTGACTTTGTTAATTTTGGGTTGGGGTTAATATATTTTTCGTTAACTATTCTTAGTGGTGACAAATTAATGTTCGCCAATGTGACATAATACTATTATTATATAAAAATTAGAAAATCATGTTGACAACGACTACTTTGATTTATATTGTTTGTGAAAATATTAACCTATCATTTATTAGCTCATTTTTTTGGCTGTATTTTTAATTTTCAGGAATGATCATATGCACATATGTAAAAAAAAATTTCCAGATGGTTAGGGGTTATTGTTATTCAAATTATTATCTTTTAAGCGCCGATGAATGGCTTAGTATTAAATATTCATAAGGTTAGAACATATGAAACGTGTTCTGGTGGTGTCGTATTCTCAAAGTGGTCAATTGATCGAGGTGGTGAAGAGCTTAATCGCACCTCTGCATGAATCTGATGAGATATACATTCGTGAAGTCGTTCTGAAACCGATTCCAGAATATGAATTTCCCTGGTCGTTTTCTAAATTTATTAATGCTTTTCCTGAAACAGTACAGTTACATCCACCCGAAATAGCACCTTTACATTTGGAAGATGAAGAACCTTTTGATTTGGTGATATTGGGCTACCAAGTTTGGTATTTGTCACCATCTCTTCCAATAACAGCATTTCTTAAGAGCGAAGAAGGAAAACGGTTACTTAACGGTAAGCCGGTAGTGACGGTTATAGCTTGTCGAAACATGTGGTTGATAGCCCAGGAAACGGTCAAAAAATTTTTACACGAAAGTGGAGCGTATTTACGCGACAACGTGGTTTTTGTTGATAAAACGAACTTTTTTATAACATTGTTCACAACCCCGTTATGGCTAATGACAGGAAAAAAACAACCTTTTTCCAGTGTACCGCCGGCTGGGGTATCAAAGGAAGATGTTCAAGGAGCTAAACGTTTTGGACATGCGTTGGTAGCAGCTCTTAAAGCGGATAAAGAGAAAGATGATGCCCCAATGTTGAAAGGTTTAGGGGCGGTATTTGTAGATAAATCTTTTATTTTCGGTGAGCGTTCTATACATCGAGGATTTAGATTTTGGTCCGGGTTTATTCATCGTGTAGGTAAACGAGGAAAGTGGGTAAGGCGTTCTCTATTGACTCTGTTTGTGATCTATTTGGTATTGATGGTGTTAGTGGTTTTGCCCATTTCAATCGTTGTTCGCCGTTTACTTACAATATTACTTAAAAAACGTCTTAATGAATTACAAAAATACTATGAACAACCATCCGGTTCTGCCCGCTATGATAATAAAGGAGATAGATAAGTAAATGAGTAATAACGTTTATATCACTAAAGTTTCCGCCTTTATGCCGGGAAATCCAATCGATAATGACACAATGGAATCTGTCCTTGGTTTTGTTGGTAATAAACCATCAAGATCTCGCCATATAGTACTGCGTAATAATGGTATCAAGTACCGCCATTATGCATTGGACCCGGAAACTGGTGAGGCAACCTATTCAAGTGCTCAACTGGCGGCTGAAGCAATAAAAGGTTTGGTCGATGAACATTTTTCTTTAGATGATATGCAAAGTCTGGCAGCAGGTGCAGCTATCCCAGATCAGATTATACCTGGTCATGCTGTTATGGTTCATGGTGAACTCAAAAATGAACCCTGCGAAATTGTTTCAACTTCAGGCTCTTGCATGGTTGGCATGACAGCAATGAAATATGCTTATTTGTCTATTCTCTCGGGAACGACAAATAATGCGGTTGCAGCAGCATCGGAAACCGTTTCATCTGTACTACATGCGCGTAATTTTCAGAATGAAAGTGACGCTCGGGTTGCAGAGTTGGAACTGCGTCCTGAAATTGCTTTTGAGAAAGATTTTCTGCGCTGGATGCTTTCAGATGGTGCTGGTGCTGTTTTGCTCGAAAATAAACCGCGGGCTGATGGTATTTCGTTACGAATTGATTGGATAGACATGTACTCTTTTGCTAATGAGCTAGATACATGTATGTATTCTGGTGCAGAAAAGTTAACAGATGGCAGTTTAAAAGGTTGGTCGCAAATGAATCCGGCTGATTGGCTTGCTTATTCTGTTTTCTGTATCAAACAAGATGTTAGACACTTAAATGAGCGAGTCGTTAAATATACGCTTAGTGAACCTCTGAGAAGAACGGTAGAAAAGCGTAATTTATCAGCAGATTCCATTGATTGGTTCTTACCTCATATATCATCTGAATATTTCCGTATGAAAATGTCAGCAGGCCTTGATGATATTAATTTTAGTATTGATCAAGGTCGTTGGTTTACTAACTTAACTACTAAAGGGAATACTGGGGCGGTTTCTATTTATGTCATGCTGGAAGAGCTGGTTAATTCGGGTAAACTGAAAAAAGATCAAAGTCTTTTATGTTATATCCCGGAAAGTGCTCGATTCTCCGGGGCATTCATGCACCTAACTGTTGTATAAATATCTAATCTTATCAATAATATACCCTATGGATTTCAAGGTGAATCGCGACGGCAAGGGAGCGAGTCCCCGGGAGTACAGCCAACCAAGAGGCAACTTGAAAGATAACGGGTATAAATGGGGAAACAATAAGTTTCCCCGTGTATTAGTAAATTAGGAAAATAATAGCGTGGAAAATTTAGAGAATCATGTTAAAAGTGTTGTTTCAGAACAACTTGGAATCCCCGAAGCCCAGATTCTTACCACACAGACATTTGAAGAATTGGGCGCCGATTCGTTAGACAATGTAGAGCTGATTATGGCTCTGGAAGAACATTTCGGGATAACGATTGATGATTCAGAAGCGGAAGAAATGGTAACTATACAAAACGCCATTGATTGTATTCGTCTGAAATTAGAATCTGCTAGCTAAAAATTTTGTTATCCTTCAGTAAAAAAGGCACATATGGTTATCATGTGTGCCTTTTTCTTAGGATAATCCAGCGTTATTTGAACAGATCTGCACTGATAGTAGAGGTTCCACCCGTGGATTGCCATTCACGGGTAATATGATAATACTTAGCGCCTTTAGCTGCCGCACGTTTAGCAACTTCATAGGAAACATCAGTCATGCTGTTGTAGTAACCTGAGAAGGTAATGGAGTCAAAAGGCACCATCTGAGCAGCACTAACTTTATTCAATTCTTGGATTTTTGTACCATCAGGGAGAGTGACAGTGTAACGCTCACCTCTAGAGTACTGAGTTTCAAAGAAACGACCAACAGAATTACTGGTTGACGTTGAAGAGGCTAAACCTGGAATTTCCACTTTCTTAGCCGTTTCGCCGCCAGCGGCCAGTGCAGCACGTCCTGAGTCTGAATCAGCCGGGATAACGGCTTCATTAGCTTGAATTTGGCGTTTTGGGGCATCTGCTTTGTAAACATAAGCTGTAACCGTTTGATTGCCGCCATCATTGGTTGAGAACTGACGCACAATAAAGAAAGAATCAGCATCTTTTTTCTTTGCTTCTTTCGCAATGGCTTCATTTAAATCTGGTTCACTGGCGTAAAAACCACTGATGGTTACGGTATCGAATGGCTCCAGTGTAACTGCTTCTGTTTTGGGTAATTCTTTAATACCGCGAAATATCCGATATTTAGTTGAGTTATCAGCTTTTTCTGCATCTTTGTGATACAGATCAGCTACAACGCGCAGGTTGCCGCTATTATTTAGATCGTCAAGGCTTTGGATATAGAATCCATCTGCGCCCATTTTATCTGCCCGACGGGAAACGGCATCGGCAGCTTCATAAATAGCATTAAAAGGACCTGTAACTGTAATACGTTTAAATGGTTTCAGTTCTGCTGCTTTCTCCGGGGATAATTCCTGGGCTGCCTGAGCAGTGGTAATACTAGTTAATGAGAGCACCGCAACTGCGATGATCGTTGTTTTCAGCTTCATAAAAAAATCCTTTCGCCTTGCGCATTAAATATTTATAACTTGCTGAACATCGTCGTGTATCACATAGCCCACAATTATTACATGTAATAATAGCTAATGTCCCACGAATTTATGCTATCAGTATGAATGAATACAAATTTATAGAATGTGACACCATAAGTTTTCATCAACATAACGAGTGACCTGGTTAAAATTGCAATTTATTTTGGTAATACTATTTAGCTATTTTTTTTACTCAATTAGTGATGGATCACCGATAGGATTTTCCGTTGGTTATTAAAATATTCGTTGATAGATTTTGCTAATGGCAGTAATAAAGTTAATTTAGTCGATAAATTGACCTCAACAAGCAATAATCGTCATTAATCTTAAGCCTTAAGAAGGGGACATTATGCGTATTGGTGTACCGAAAGAGCGACTTACCAATGAAGCACGTGTTGCAGCTACGCCAGGGACTGTGGAGCAACTGCTGAAATTGGGATTCAATGTCGTTGTTGAGAATGGAGCAGGGTTATTGGCCAGCTTCGGAGATAGTGCTTACCAACAGGTAGGAGCTGAAGTTTCTGATCGTCATGATATTTGGTGCTCAGATATCATTTTAAAGGTCAATGCTCCTGATGATGACGAGATTGCATTAATGAAAGAAGGGAGTACGTTGGTCAGCTTTGTTTGGCCGGCACAAAACTCTGAGTTAATGCAAAAGCTGTCTGATCGCAAAGTAACGGTTCTGGCTATGGATTCAGTACCGCGTATTTCCAGAGCACAGTCACTGGATGCACTAAGTTCTATGGCGAATATTGCAGGTTACCGGGCAATAGTGGAAGCAGCTCATGAATTTGGTCGTTTCTTTACGGGTCAGATCACGGCAGCCGGAAAAGTCCCGCCAGCCAAAGTGATGATTATTGGTGCGGGTGTCGCTGGTTTGGCTGCTATTGGTGCTGCGGGTAGTCTGGGGGCTATTGTTCGTGCATTTGATACCCGTCCCGAGGTAAAAGAACAGGTTCAGAGCATGGGGGCAGAATTTCTGGAACTGGATTTTGAAGAAGAGGCTAGCAGTGGTGACGGATATGCAAAAGTCATGTCCGAAGCTTTTATCAAAGCTGAAATGTCGCTTTTTGCTGCACAGGCAAAAGAAGTTGACATTATTGTGACCACGGCTCTTATTCCTGGAAAACCGGCTCCACGTCTTATCACCAAAGAGATGGTTGAATCTATGAAGCCGGGTAGCGTGATTGTTGACCTGGCAGCTCAAACGGGTGGTAATTGTGAATTAACGCAGGCAGACAAGTTGGTTGTGACAGCCAATGGGGTGAAAATTATTGGTTACACAGATTTGCCAAGCCGTTTACCAACGCAATCCTCACAACTATACGGTACCAATCTGGTTAATTTGCTCAAGTTACTGTGTAAAGAGAAAAATGGCGAAATCAATATTGATTTTGACGATGTTGTTATTCGCGGCGTGACGGTAGTAAAAGAAGGAGAAATAACCTGGCCAGCGCCGCCCATTCAGGTTTCTGCCCAGTTGAAGGAAAAAATAGCGCCTGTCAAAGCAGAAAAGCCAAAACCTCAACCTACTTCACCTTGGTTAAAATATGGTCTGTTGGCACTGGCTATTATCCTGTTTGGTTGGTTAGCTAATGTTGCGCCAAAAGAGTTTTTGTCTCACTTTACTGTATTTGCATTGGCCTGTGTGGTGGGTTATTACGTGGTCTGGAATGTCAGCCATGCCTTGCATACACCGCTAATGTCGGTAACCAATGCGATTTCGGGGATTATTGTCGTTGGTGCGTTATTACAAATTGGTGATGGTGGATGGGTCAGTTTCTTTTCATTTATCGCTATATTAATTGCCAGCATTAATATATTCGGTGGTTTCACTGTGACTCAACGCATGCTGAAAATGTTTCGTAAGGACTAAGGGGTAATTTATGTCGAGTGGAGTAGTTACAGCGGCATATATTGTTGCCGCTATCTTATTTATTTTTAGTCTTGCAGGCTTGTCTCGTCATGAAAGCTCCAAACGTGGGAATATTTTTGGTATTACCGGGATGGCAATTGCATTGATTGCGACTATCTTTGGGCCAGATACCGGCAGTGTTGTTTGGGTTATTCTGGCTATGGTGATCGGCGCGGTTATTGGTATTCGCCTGGCAAATAAAGTTGAAATGACTGAAATGCCGGAACTGGTTGCAATCTTACACAGTTTTGTCGGCTTAGCAGCCGTATTAGTCGGTTTTAACAGCTTTATTGCTCACGATAGTTTTGCTGAACCGATAATGGAAAATATCCATCTGACAGAAGTATTCTTGGGGGTTTTCATCGGTGCAGTTACCTTCACAGGTTCTGTTGTCGCATTTGGTAAATTATGTGGAAAAATTTCTTCTAAACCGCTGATGCTACCAAATCGTCATAAATTAAATCTTGCAGCATTAGTTATCTCTTTTGTATTGCTAGTGACTTTTGTGAAAACGGAAAGTATCGGTTTACAAGTATTCACGCTGTTAATTATGACTGCAATTGCACTGGCGTTTGGTTGGCACTTGGTGGCTTCTATCGGTGGGGCAGATATGCCGGTAGTGGTTTCAATGTTGAACTCCTATTCTGGTTGGGCGGCAGCGGCAGCTGGTTTCATGCTGAGTAATGATTTACTGATTGTAACGGGTGCGTTGGTAGGTTCTTCGGGGGCGATTCTGTCTTACATCATGTGTAAGGCAATGAACCGTTCTTTTATCAGTGTAATTGCCGGAGGGTTTGGTACTGATGGTTCTTCAACTGGTGATGATCAGGAGATGGGAGAATACCGCGAAACCACGGCTGAAGAAGTTGCTGAGCTGCTGAAAAATTCAACTTCTGTCATTATCACTCCGGGATATGGTATGGCTGTTGCACAGGCACAGTACCCAGTACATGACATCACCGCCAAACTACGTGAAAAGGGGATTAAGGTTCGTTTTGGTATCCATCCAGTTGCAGGACGTTTGCCAGGACATATGAATGTGCTGTTGGCGGAAGCAAAAGTCCCTTACGACGTTGTTCTGGAAATGGATGAAATCAATGATGATTTTTCTGATACCGATACCGTACTGGTCATTGGTGCTAATGACACCGTTAACCCGGCTGCACAGGAAGATCCAAACAGCCCGATTGCTGGTATGCCTGTGCTGGAAGTCTGGAAAGCCCAGAACGTTGTTGTGTTCAAACGCTCGATGAACACAGGTTACGCTGGTGTGCAGAACCCACTATTCTTTAAAGACAATAGCCAGATGTTGTTTGGTGATGCGAAAGCAAGCGTAGAAGCAATCCTGCGTGCACTGTGATTTTTTATCGTTATAACTACAAACCCCACGTTATTTTGTGGGGTTTTAATTTAACCTGAGATTTACTTAAGAAGGGAACGCTATGCCTGAGACACGATCAACGTTTTTATTAAAGGAAACAAAATCGTGAAGCTTCTCAGGCATGTGTAATTTAGGGGAAATTAAATGAAAATAAGAAATTCCGCTAGGGCATTATTGATCAATAGTAAACAGGAAGTACTGCTTTTTAAATTTAGTTTTGAAGAAATTAAAGACAATATTAATGCGGATTTGATTGAGTTTTGGGTTACTCCTGGTGGTGGTCTAAAAGAGGGAGAGTCCTTTGAGCAAGCATTAAATAGAGAGTTAAGTGAGGAGGTTGGTCTTATCCTAAGGTTTACACCTGAATGGATTTGGACTAGAAACGTAGTTTTAGAATGGAAAGGTGAGAAATTTCTAAGTCACGAGAGATATTTTTTGGTATATGAGGACATTTGTGATAAAGAAGATAATTGTATGACCGAAAAAGAGATACGTACCCTAAAAGATATGAATTGGTGGAGTTTGCAAGCACTATTAAGTTCTAGTGAGGACTTTCGCCCACCTAATATTGCTAAAGAAATACAAAAAATTATCTATGGTTATAATCAAAATTTCCCTATTGAAGTTGACTAGATTATTTAACTAACTCTTGATATATTGATACGCTTTTTCTAGGCCAAATTCTTGATAACTGTATTCAAAAATAGCCTCTAAATCCTGTTCAGCTTTAGGCTTTAGAAAAAATGTTTTACTGGACATTGTGTGTTTTATTTTTCATACGTGTAAGGAAAGTATTGAGATCCCACTCTATAACTTCTCCACTGTTATCACCTTCATCAATTAGCTGACGAAGTGCTTCAAGTTTGGACTCAGCTTGTTTTTCCTGTAATAACCGTAATCCCTCCCGAACGACTTCACTATTAGTTTTGTAATAACCTGATTCAACTAGGCTTTCTACAAAACCACGTAATTCTTCGCCGGTATCTACCGTCATTGTACGCGATACCATAATACACCTCATTCAGATAATTAACATTCTATAGTATAAGACATATTCTTACACTCCGAAAGTATTCCATTACGTACATAGGGTGCTCTTTATTGCACACTCCAGATAGATGGTCACTTTACTCTTTCTAATGTTAGAGCTTTAAATGGTAATCTATTAAAATCAATATTTTCTAACTTATCAAAATAAATTCCTTATTAGGGGAATAAAGTCAATATTTTACTGTGATATTGATGCTGATCTAGTGGACGATGCTTAGTGTCCTCAAAAATTCGTTCGCAACCTACCTTAAGTAGAATTGTGTCGCGAGCATAACAACATTTCTGGGTGTAATACACCGCACACATGTAAAGAATTTCGTGTTTGTTACTTAATCTCCAGCGTATCGTATCCCCGCCAGCGATAATGAAACCTATTGGGTATAGATCTTGATGCAATTGCTGTCTCTTAGTTAGATTTCTCGATTAAGAGACAGCGTTAATGGATAGTTTCTAATCTTGTAAAAGGGTTAATGTTTGTAGTTGATTTCTCGCTGGTGACGGATAGCCAAAATGTAACGTGTATTACTTCCGGGGGCTTCTCTGTATAGCAATACATAGCCTGTGCCACCAAAAGAGATAATTAATTCAAAGAGTGGATAAACTTCTGTTGGCCGTCCAGCTAGAACGTTAGATTTCATTGCACGGATATGTTTGCTGATAATACTAAGTACTGATTTTGCAGCAACTGCATCGCGTTGACGTAAAAAGTCAACAAGACGATTTATATCCCTTACAGCTGCTGGAGTGATTATTACCGATGGCATTCAGGTAATTCCTTATTATCCTCGCCACGTGTGATAGCATCCAACCAGTCAGAAAGTTCATCGCCAGTCAAATGCAAGCCGGTAGCTTCATATTCTAACCAGGCGCTTTCGGCATCACGTAAAAATTGTTGTCTGGCTTCCAGTACATCAATTTCATTTTCGATTGAACGGACCATGAGCGAATGGGCAGAAATGCCTTGCGTGTCAGCTAATGCTTTAATACGTGCTTTGAGTCCTTCATCTAAGCGAAGGGTTACTGTCTGTTTCATTTGTTTATGCATAGCCTTTCTCACAATGATATCATCAGTAATACAAATGCTATCATTGTGTCGCGAGCACGACAACATTTCTGGGTGTAATACACCGCACACATGTAAAGAATTTCGTGTTTGTTACTTAATCTCCAGCGTATCGTATCCCCGCCAGCGATAATTCATCACTGATAATGTCCAGAACAAAATGAAAATTCCAACGACCCAAAAACCAACGTTACCCATATTGTCATTCAATGCTCCAATGGTGTCCCAGAAAATGCCGTGTAAATCCCACTGGTCAGCGATAAGCCCGAGCGCTTCCAGCCCACCGATGAACAACGCTACGGCGACGGAGGCAGCGGTAATAGTCATATTGTAGTAGATCTTGCGCGCTGGCTGGGAAAAAGCCCAGCCATAAGCCCCCACCATAACAAAATTATCCAGTGAGTCGATTAGCGCCATACCACTGGCAAATAGGGCAGGAAATACCATTATTGACCACAACGGAAGCCCACTAAGAGAGCCAACAGCGGATATACTTAACAGACCAACTTCGGTAGCTGTGTCGAAACCTAACCCAAATAGAAAGCCAACCAGATACATATGCCAGCTTTTGTTCACCAATCGGAAGACTGAGTGGAACAAGCGGGTCATTATTCCTCCTGGCGTTGCTTCTAGTCCGGTTAAATCACTTTTAGCCAGAATTCTTCCTCGTTTGATCTCCTGAAACTTCTGATAGACGCTTTTCAGTATCAGTAAATTAATCAGCGCTATTGCTAGCAGAAAACAGGCAGAAACTAAGGTACCAATAATGCCGCCATAATCATGGACCCAACCCATCTGATCTTTAAAAGCCATTGAGGTCAGGACAATGGCGAGGCAGGCCAGAATAACAATGGTAGAGTGTCCCAGGGAAAAGAAAGCGCCGACCGCAATGGATGATTTGCCTTGCTGCATCAGTTTACGGGTGACGTTATCAATTGCGGCGATATGATCGGCATCTACCGCATGGCGTAGACCATAACCGTAAGCCAACAGAGCAGCTCCCATCATTACCGCATGATGACGGAAAGCAATAAATGCCCAAATCCAGGCAAGTATGTTGGCAGCAACCAGAACAACAAGAAGAGAAAGTGCGCGTTTTTTATGCATAATAAGAAACCTATTGATATTAAACCCGCTTGCGGGTGATTTCTAAGAGAAAAAACAGCTAGTATCCGCTGTACGCAATAATGTACGGTCTTCTGCTAAACCATAATAATAGTCAACTTGTAATATTACCTTGGATAAACTTAAATAAGAGGTAAGAGGACTAACTTGTTTTAAGGAGAATATCTTAATTGACATAATATGATTCTTATGTCAAAACTTTTTTCTAAAGGATATATGACCCAGTATTCAGAATTATTTTGACATAAAATTGTAACTGTATGGAATAACCAATTATTAGGGGGTTTTATGCAATTAACGCCAAGAGAAATTGAGAAACTCATGGTATATACACTGGCTGATGTTGCATTAAAGCGTAAGTCTCGCGGCTTAAAGCTCAATTACCCTGAAGCTGTCGCTATTATTACCACCGCTGCCTTGGAAGGGGCTAGAGAGGGTAAAACGTTAGAAGAAGTCATGAATGATTCCAGGCACGTCCTAACTAAAGAAGATGTTATGGATGGTGTGGCTGATCTCATTCCACATGTGCAGGTTGAAGCAATATTTACTGATGGCAGTCGTTTGGTGACTGTACATGATCCTATTCAATAATTTTCAGAATAGATTATAAATAGCAGGAAAAGTTATCCAGACATAATATTAATTTATGGTCTTGATTCACGTCTATAACGTAGAGATTTTCTGATGAAAAATAATAATAAAGAAGATATCACTCCGTTAGGGGGATATATCCTTGCTAAAGACCCAATCTCATTTAATGAAGATTGTCTGGTTATTCAATTGAAAGTTCGTAATTCAGGTGATCGCCCTATTCAGGTGGGATCTCATTTTCATTTTTTTGAGGTGAACAACGCTCTGCAATTTGATCGCGCGTCTGCGTTCGGTAAACGACTCAATATCACTGCCACAACCGCAATCCGTTTTGAACCCGGAGATGAAATTGAAGTGTCACTGATCCCGATTGGTGGGAAACAAAATGTTTATGGATTTAATAATTTAGTTGATGGCTGGGTGGGTAAAGGCACTGTTGCTACCGGTGAGCATGTAGAAAAAATCATTGTTGTACGCCGGGCTAGCTAACGGGGTATAAAACTATCGAGTAGGGTTGACGAACATCGTAAGATCTTTCGAATAAAGGAATAAACTATGCCAACCATTTCCCGGCAGGAATATGTGGGTCTTTTTGGTCCAACTATCGGTGATAAGATTCGCTTGGGTGATACCAATCTGTTTGTTGAAATTGAAAAAGATCTGCGCGGTTATGGCGAGGAGTCGGTCTACGGCGGGGGTAAATCTCTGCGTGATGGCATGGGTGCAGATAATCGTATGACCAGCGCAAATGTCTTGGATTTGGTGATTACCAACGTCACTATTTTGGATGCACGTCAAGGGGTAGTTAAAGCTGACGTCGGTATAAAAGATGGTCGCATCGTCGGGATAGGTAAAAGTGGTAATCCCAGTATGATGAATGGAGTGACCCCCGGTATGGTGGTTGGCGTCAGTACGGATGCGATATCTGGTGAACATCTGATTCTCACGGCGGCGGGCATTGATACCCACATTCATTTTATTTCGCCCCAACAAGCTGAACATGCTTTGTCCAATGGTGTGACGACTTTCTTTGGTGGTGGTGTTGGTCCCACTGATGGTACTAACGGTACTACTGTCACCGCGGGTCCGTGGCATATTCACCGAATGTTGCGTGCTTTTGAAGGCTTACCGGTTAACGTAGGTATTTTGGGAAAAGGCCATGCTGCGGTGGCTATGCCACTGGTGGAGCAGATTAAGGCCGGAGCTGTCGGGCTGAAAGTGCATGAAGACTGGGGAGCAACCAACTCTGCATTGCGTAATGCTTTACGAGTGGCAGATGAAATGGATATTCAAGTGGCGGTACATACCGACAGTTTGAATGAAGGTGGTTATGTTGAGGATACCATTGATGCTTTTGAAGGGCGCACCATTCATACTTTTCACACGGAAGGCGCTGGTGGCGGGCATGCACCAGATATTATTAAAGTTGCCAGCCAGATGAATGTGTTACCCAGCTCCACTAATCCCACGTTGCCTTACGGTATCAATAGTCAAGCAGAACTGTTTGATATGATTATGGTTTGCCATAACCTGAATCCCAATGTGCCGGCTGATGTTGCCTTTTCTGAAAGCCGTGTGCGCTCGGAAACCATTGCCGCGGAAAATGTCTTGCATGACATGGGGGTATTGTCGATGTTTTCCAGTGACTCCCAGGCAATGGGGCGGGTGGGAGAAAATTGGTTGCGAGTGATGCAAACTGCCCATGCCATGAAAGCAGCACGCGGTAAGCTACCAGAAGATGCTGCGGATAACGATAATTTCCGGGTATTACGTTACGTCGCCAAAATTACGATTAATCCGGCGATTGCGCAAGGTATAAGCCACGTACTTGGTTCAGTCGAAGTGGGAAAAATGGCTGATCTTGTGTTATGGGAGCCGCGTTTCTTTGGCGCAAAACCTAAGTTGGTTATCAAAGGCGGCATGATTAACTGGGCGGTAATGGGTGACCCGAATGCTTCATTATCGACACCACAGCCGACATTTTATCGTCCGATGTTTGGTGCATTAGGCAAAACGCTTCAAGAAACTTGTGTAACTTTTGTATCCCAAGCGGCAATGGAACAGGGGATAAAAGAACAGCTTGATTTGGCGCGCCAGGTCATGGCGGTACGTAATTGCCGGGCTATTTCCAAGCAAGATATGGTACGTAATGCCGAAACGCCAACTATTGAAGTGGATGCTGAAACCTTTGCTGTCAAGGTGAATGGTGAATATGCCACAGTGAAACCGGTCAGGACAGTCGCACTTAATCAGCGCTATTTCTTCAGTTAATCTATTTTTTACTGTCTGGTCAGAGAATATTTTTCTGGCCCGATTAACCGATCCACGCGTTTAGAGGATTATCTAATGATTATTATTGAACATATTCTGGGTAATGCCAAAAAAGATGTTTTCTGGCGAGACCGCTTGCAAGGGATCTCGCCGGATATCTTAGTACTTTCGCAATGGGAAGCGCAAAAAAGCCGTTGCCGTAAATCCACGCTTAATGGGTTGGATTTGGGGATTTCTCTTGACCGTCATCAGGTATTATCTGATGGCGATATTTTATTGTGGGATGAAACCAAAGGGCTGGCTGTTATTGTACAGATGAGTTTACGTGATGTGATGGTTATTCATTTGAAGTCATTACTGTCAGTAGATTCAGAAACGATACTGAAAACCAGTTTTGAACTTGGTCACGCCTTGGGTAATCAACATTGGAAATCAGTGATTAAAAATAACCAGATTTATATTCCGCTGACAGTATCAACTAAGGTGATGGATTCAGTCATGAAAACTCATGGTTTTCATGCATTGCCTTATTCTTTTGTCAAAGGCGAAGAGATCTTGCCTTCTCTTAACAACTCCGAGGCACGTTTATTATTTGGTGGGGCAGAGGATTCCGCAACACACGTTCATGTCGATAACACATTTCTCAACCAGCATGTGATTAAACTGAAATGAATGCTCTGCGCTTAATCAGAATCATGCAATTTGCGGATTCAGTGTTGCCTGTTGGTGCGTTTTCTTTCTCAAATGGTTTGGAGTCAGCTATTCAAAGTAAGATCGTATATGACGTGGCGACGCTCAGCGAGTTTACCCGAACGGCGCTGTTACAGGCCGTTAGCGGTGATGGTCGTGCAGTCGTCGCTGCTTGTCAGGCATTGAATAGTGGACAACATGACGCCGTTATCTCCCATGATTGGGCGGTGTTTAACCGCAAATTGAATGAAGAAGGTCGCACTATGGTAACGCGGATGGGGAAAAAATTAGCCGAAATGGCTGTTGAGGTAACGGGTACGTCATTGATTGCATGGTGGCTGGCACAAATAAAGAGCGATATTGCTGCCGGCACCTATCCGATTACCTTGGCGGTGGTCATGAGCGCATTAGGCGCGACTCCGCGTGAAGTGATCGTTATGCATCAATATGGTGTTGCCATGACAATACTCAGTGCGGCTATACGTCTAATGCGTGTTACCCATATTGAGATTCAACGTATTTTGTTCTTGTTGAATCAGGATATTGAGCTGTTTTGTGACGAGGCGGAGAAAGGGGGAATTGAGCAGATGACATCTTATGCACCCGTGACTGATGTACTGGCAGCATTGCATGTTAATGCTTTTACCCGGCTATTCAGTAACTAACTTGATCCTGATATCGCTTTAAACTACGTCTTAATCGTGTGAGGAAATTCCTGTGAAAAAAATTACCCGTATTGGTATTGGTGGCCCAGTCGGTTCAGGTAAGACCGCTATTATTGAAGTTATCACACCTATCTTGATCCAGCGCGGAATAAAACCACTGATTATCACCAACGATATTGTTACTACTGAGGATGCTAAACAGGTCAAGCGGACACTGAAAGGCATTTTGGATGAAGAGAAAATACTTGGTGTAGAAACTGGTGCTTGCCCTCACACCGCAGTACGTGAAGATCCCAGTATGAATATTGCTGCGGCGGAGGAAATGGAAGCGCGCTTTCCTGACAGCGACGTTGTGTTGATTGAAAGTGGTGGTGATAATTTGACCCTGACTTTTAGTCCGGCACTGGCAGACTTTTATATTTATGTGATTGATGTGGCCGAAGGGGAGAAAATCCCACGTAAGAACGGCCCTGGTTTGGTCCAGGCTGATATTCTGGTGATCAATAAAATCGATTTGGCTCCTTATGTCGGTGCTAGCCTGGCGGTGATGGAGAGTGACACTCGGGTAGTACGCGGTCAGCGTCCTTATATCCTCACTAATTGTAAAACCGGTGAGGGGGTTCAAGCGTTAGTAGATATGATCATGCGTGATTTTCTGTTTACTCATGCGCTACAGGCGACACAATGACGTCTACTGGCTTGCTGCAAAACGCCAATGAAGCACATCAACGCGTTCATGAGCTTGGTGTCAACGCCCCGGAACTTGCATTGTTTCAGGATGAACCTCCGCAGATGGCAAGCGGTGATGTGGGTAAAAATGGCTATCTTCGATTGGGGTTTGCCCGGCGTGGTGAGCGCAGTATTCTGGCTCAGATGGAGCGTCAGGTTCCTTATCTGGTGCAGCGAGCGTTGTATTGGGATGAGGCACTACCCCAGATGCCGTGTATATTTATGATCTCCACCTCAGGATGCATATTGCAAGGAGATAGGTTAGCGCTGGACATTCATGTTGCTCAGGATGCGTTTGGGCATGTTACTACCCAATCGGCTACCAAGATTCATTCGATGGTGAATAATTACGCGGCGCAGGCACAAACTATCCAGATAGAGCAGGGAGGCTATCTGGAAATGATGCCCGATCCGGTGATACCGCATAGTGGTTCTCGGTTTATCACTGATACTCAGATAGTTATCCACCCGACGGCCACGCTGATTTATTCTGAGATAATCATGTCTGGCCGTAAATATCACCCAGCGGATCAGGGATTTAAATTTGATGTTTACTCATCACGTATTACGGCGATTGATTTCGATGACAAGATATTGTTTGCAGAACGTTATGTACTGGAACCTAAAAAACAACCGCTGAATAACGTAGGGGTGATGGGGCCATTTCATGTGTTTGGTAACGTAATCCTGCTGACACCTCAAGTTCATCACGATCGTATTCTGACGCGCATAACCCCGCAATATGATGCTGAAACGGGTATAGCTAGCGGTGCTAGCCGCTTACCTAATCAATGTGGTTTGATATTTAAGGCGCTGGGGAAAGAAACTCATCAAGTGAAAGCCAGTATCCGTCTTTTCTGGCGTATAGCGCGGGAGGAGATCCTTGGTGTGACACTGCCTGAGCCGTTTATTTGGCGATGAAATCCAGAACGGAAAATTTGTTTTGGATTTCATCACTAAAGGGATTGCTATCATTCTTTTATTCTTTGGCTGCTTTAATTGGACATTCAAAACCATCTGGTTTGATTGCCAGAAGGTCACATTTTAGATGATCGATCACATGTTCTACGGTATTTCCCAGGAAAGCAGCAGACAGCCCAGTTCTGCCAAGAATACCGAGAACAACGATACCCGCACTCATTTCATCACACATTCTAGGAATAACCTGTTCCGGTAGCCCTTCATGAACGTGAGTATATTTTTCATCAATGCAGAATTTCTGGCGAAGTCCTTTCATGGCGATAAGGTGCTGACCACGCAGTGCGCTGTTATAAACGCTTGGGTCGAAATCCGGTAGTTCAATACTAATATTCAGCGGTGCTACAGGATAAGCGCTGACCAAATGAATTTCTGGGTTTTTCACTATCTGATTTGCCAGGTCTTGGGTTTCTCTGACGAGTTTCAAGTTCAACTCATGATGGTATGACTCTTCATCAGATAGATTAACTGCGACCAGAACAGCGCCTTGATCCGGCCATACCTGATCTTTTACCATCCATACCGGACATGGGCATTTGCGTAATAACTGCCAGTCAAGTGGGGTGAAAATCAAAGATCCCATCTTGTCATGTTTGTGTGTCATCTTCAGAAGCAAATCATGTTTATCAGCAATGAGTTCCTGAACAATCGCTTCGTGAGGCCGATTGTGCCATATCACTTTTATTTCAATATCAATGCCGGCTTCCAGATAGTAGTAAGCTTGTTGTTTAAGCCAGGCAATACGCTGGTTGATCATACCTTGACGCATAGCACTAGCTTCTTCAGGGGAAAGCAAGGTAGTCATTTCATAGGATAGATCATAAATAGGCAAAAAGGCTTTAATCCGACCACCGTTACGTTGCACGATATAAACTGCACGTCTTAATGCCGGTTGATCATCCTGACTTGGGTCAATTGCAACTAAAAGGTTTTGATAGTTTGCCATAATGGTTCCTCACAGAGGCTAGACAAAACATTCTTCAATATTAAAGATAAACCAATATAAGCAAACCGGACAGGTTAGTGGTGAACCAGATCAACAAAATAAGATGATCTGGCTTAAAATCAGGAAATTGAAACAGATTTTTTTCCGGCTAAGTCAGATAATGCATCCATATTTTCGATAGTGATGTATTTACCTTTTACGCCGAGAGTTCCGCTTTTTTGGAAACGTCCGAGCAGACGACTGATTGTTTCAACGGTTAAACCAAGATAATTACCAATATCACTGCGGGTCATGGTTAAACGGAATTCTCTTGGTGAGAAACCGCGCTGAGCGAAACGGCGGGAAAGATTAGAGATAAATGCAGCCAATCGTTCTTCAGCATTCTTCTTGGAGAGTAACAGTATCATTTCTTGGTCGCCTTTAATTTCGCCACTCATCAGGCGCATCATTTGTTGGCGGAGATTAGGCATTTTACCAGACAGGTCATCTAATGTTTCGAATGGGATCTCACAGACCATTGATGTTTCCAAGGCTTGTGCAAAACTTGGATGCTGAGTATTAAGGATAGCATCAAAACCCACCAAATCCCCAGCGAGATGGAAACCGGTAATTTGTTCATCACCTTCTTCAGTGATGGTGTAGCTTTTAATTGTTCCAGAACGGATAGCATAAAGAGATTTCAACTCGTCGCCTGCTTTAAACAGAGTTTGTCCTTTCTGGATGGGTTTTTTACGCTCAATGATATTATCGAGTTGATCAAGCTCGTGCTCATTCAGGGTAAAGGGGATGCACAGCTGGTTAATGCTGCAATCCTGGCAGTGGATCGCACAACCACCGGACTGGATTCGACGAATAACACGTTTTTCCTGGATCATATGGCATGCTCGTTAGAAATATTGATATGGCTCAACTTTAGCATCTCTTTATGATTCTGGTAAGAGCTATAATAGTTTTCTGCAATTTATTTGAGAAAATGTATTACTTGTTTATCCTATCTATAAGAAATTATCACATTAAATTATTACGTGGCACAAAGTTGATGTTTGGTCGTTGTCATAACAAGACGGTATTCAATATCAGTAGTTTGAATTTGGTGAGAGTTTTAAGTAGGGTAAGACATACTTCTTGGTTTTCTTGGCGCTGAGAGAAAGCAAGGCGTTGTGGTATTGGGTAAAATGTTGCAATTTGTTCATTAATGTTTGTAATATTATCGGCAATAGAGCCAATCGAAAAAGACAAATGGCATGAAAAGGTTTATTCCCCTGAAATTAAGTTTAAAGAAACTTTTTTGATTAAATATCCAAATTACTAAATGAGTGTTTTTTCGGTTTTATAATTAATGATCTTTTGAAGGTGTTTTAATGAGCAAAACCTTGCCGTCGCGATGCATCTTGAAATCCATAGGCTATATCAGGGGATTACTCCCGGGTTAGCGAGGGTTGTTGGAGTATTGCTTGTATTAGTCGGGATTTATCTCACTAGAAAAACGACTGAGTCAAAATAAGAATATAATTAATAATGGGGTAAGAAATGATAAACAAATTACTTAATGATCGTTCATATCATATTGAATTTAATGGCCATCTTACTAATCACGTTAAACATGCCGTTATAGCGCTTCATGGCTTAGGGATCAATGCTAGCAGAATTAAAGACTATTATGATAATTATGCTAAATCGACGCCCTATGGTATGGGGCTTGAACCACCTAAAACATTAAAGCATGTGATAGATAGTACGAACTGGCAACATTTCTTGGGTAAGCGAACAAATTATTCTTCTTACTGTGATTATTTTGAAGAAGAAATTAAAAAGAAAGGGATTGAACAGGTATTGCAAGAATATATGCCAACGCTTTTGTCAGGATGGGCGGGTGCATTAACTCACGGTACAATCCATTTAGGTTGGGCATTGGATATCGATCATCCCTGGATGATTATTGAAGGGCTTGCCTACATGGCATTTTCGTATGTTCCTTGTCATTCAGAGAGTGCTTTTATTGATAGTTCTCTAAATGATAAGAATGCTTTTGATTCTATATTGAGAATTTCAACACTGTGGGAAAAGAGAAAAGTAGAATTGACCGATTGGGTGAATTCGTTGATTGATAATGAAGAGTTAGCCGATACTGATTTAATACATCCTGAATTAAAAAGATCCGGCCTTCAATATCGTATTGCACGTATCTTAATGCAAGGTCACCCAGAAATATACCGTTTGCCGGTTTGGATTGAGACGCAAAATGTAGAAGAAAGTTGGGCGCAGTTATTTTATGTCGTGACATTGATTTATCTTGCTAAACCCGGTGATTTTTTGCTTCTTCATTTAGTGACTTCGTTGTTTGCAATGAAAAAGATCGCTTCACGTTTGCCTGCTGATGAAAGTAAAAATATTATTAAATGTTATTGGATTGGTATGTTATGCATTTTGTTTTCAACAACTGACTTATCGAAGCCTGCTAAATTTTCTGCGCTTAATCAGGCTTATTCATTCAGGCAAGACGAAATGACTTATCCTGTCTGGGAACAGGAGTGGTCGCATATTATTGCTAGGGTATTAGAGGAAGAGGAAGAACATAACCCGAAACTGGTTTATGTGATGAATCAATTGTGGAAAGAACATGGTTTAACTATTTATAGGGCAGCGGCAAGTCAATTTACAAGTACGCCTTTGCTTCCCCACGGTTTTTATGAAAATGGATATCGGTCTTAAAATATCGTAGTCATTGAACCTACCGCCTCTTTTGGGGTAGGTAATTTGGATTTTTAACTTGTCAGACGAAATTAACTCCAGCAGATCCCAAGCCGAGTAAGTTGATTTTCAAGCGATCACCTTCATTAATTGGCACCATGGTGGCGAGAGAACCAGAGAGAATGATTTCTCCACGGAGCAATGACATATCCAGCGTTCCTAGCATATTCGCTAGCCAAGCAACGGCATTGGCTGGGTGCCCCAGTGCAGCGGCACCAATACCGGTGTCAATCAATTTACCGTTTTTTTCCAGCGTCATTGTGATGGCAGCCAAATCAATTTCTGATGGCAGACGAGTTCCATTACCAATGATAAACAAGCCTGACGAGGCATTATCAGCAACGGTATCTGTGATTTTTATTTTCCAGTCACGGATACGGGAATCGACAATTTCGATGCAAGGTACGACATAATCTGTCGCTTGCAGCACATCTGCAATTGTGATACCTGGACCTCGCAAATTACGTTTCAGGATAAAACCAATTTCACCTTCAGCTTTGGGGGCAATTAATTGTTTAATGGACACAGTGGAATTATTTGCGCAATACATATCTGAGGTGAGAATACCAAAATCTGGTTGGTCTACGCCCAATAGATCCATAACCGTCTGGCTAGTGATACCGATTTTTTTACCAATAATTCGCTCACCGGTGGTTTCCAGACGACGGACAATAAATTTTTGCTGGATAAGATAAGCATCGTGTAATGTCAATTCTGGATAATTATCGGAAATGGGAGTGATAGCTTGATTATTCCGCCATGATTGAAACAGTGTTTCGCTAAGATGGTTTATCACATTACTCATCGGTTGTTGCTCCAGAACAGGCGATAAAAGTGATATTCCGATTGGAATATCACTCGTTTGAAAGAGGCGTTATTGATTGCCATTGAGTAGAAAATCAATATGAATTTGGTTGAATGTGTCTGGATCTTCATATTGAGGCCAGTGACCGCACTGTTCCATAACAACAAAACGGCTGTTTTTGATCAGTTTGGCAAGCCGTTGCCCCACAGAAACTGAGGCTGTTGGATCGTGGGTTGTCCATAATACCAGCGTTTCAGCCTGAATTTGCATCAGTTCATTTTCAGTCAGGAGGTTACGTAAACGGGTATCCATATCTTGCAGGCACATGATGCTTTCCATTGCGGACAACATATCTGGCTGACGATAAATAGCAAAACGGGATTCAACCAAGTCTTCTGTCACGATAGCCGGATCTTCCATCAGGAATTCAAGGCGTTTGCGGGTCGCTTCCCGATCTGGGTTTTTCACGGCATTCAAGCTTAGAGTACGCAGGCGTTCCATGACATTTGGATCAGCAATCATACCACCCGCAGTATTCAACACCAGACGGTGAATGTATTGTGGATATTTTGCAGCGAACCGGGCTGCAACCCACCCACCCAGAGACTCACCAGAAAGATGAATTTTCTCCAGATTTAATGTTTCTATAAGATCTCGTAAGTGTTCTACATAATCGGCAATTTCATAGGCACGGTCAGGTTTATCCGTGAAGCCATGCCCCAACATATCAATTGCCAGCACACGAAAATGGGCAGCATGGGGCAGAATATTGCGCATATAGGCTTCAAGATGGCCTGCAATACCATGTAGGAAAATCAGAGTAGGGCCATTGCCAGCTTCAAGAACACGGGTTTTTATCCCTTTTACATCAATATAATGCAGATGAATTTCACCACTAGCAATTGCAGACCAAAGAGAACAAAATTCGGGTTGTACGGGTTTATGTTGAAGATTAGTCGATATTGACACGTGATATCTCCTTTATTTTCTTCGAGTTAATTCATTATTAATATAACGGTGGCTAGACATATTCACTAATACTTAATATGTCTAGCCTTAAATGTGAAAACGATAACTGTTATATTTATAAATATTTGTTTTCAACAACATCTATTAAATGTGCTAATAATTCTGATTTGTTGTCTTTTCGCCATGCCATTATTATATCTATTGTGGGGGAATATCCTGATAATGGCCGACAGACAACGGCATCTGTCATAATGCTAGTGATATAAAATGGCACTATTGCACATCCTAGATTCATACTGACCATATTTAAAATTAATAAAAGATTATTAGCTGTTTGAATAGTGTTAGGGACAACATTATGTTCAGCAAAATAGTTTTCTATAATCTGTTGTAAGATACCGGAATGTATGGGATCAGTAGCAATAAAGTTTTCACCATGTAAGTCATTGACTGAGATTTTTTCACAGTATCTGAGCCTATGGTTAGCTGGCATTAGGACGACCAGGGGTTCATTAAGAATAACTTTAAAATCAATATAATCACTCTCTATTGGTGGACGCATAAAAGCGACATCAATATCACCTTGTAATAATTTCTCTTCTTGTCCTGGTTGAAATAAGCTGATGAGTTCTACTTTTGATCCAGGATGAGAAAAACGAAATATTGGGATAACTTCAGGTAATACTTTAACTTCGGCTGATGGCACAAATCCAATGGTTAACACAATTTGTTCTTGGGCCGCTCTGCGAGCCATTTTTTTGGCTTTCTCTGCGTTATCAAGAATAATTCTGGCCTGTTGTAGGAAAACTTCCCCAGATTTGGTTAAAGAAACTCTGCGTTTGTTCCTTTCTAACAACGTAGATCCGATATAATCTTCTAAATCTTTTATTTGCTGACTTAACGAAGGTTGTGCGGTATGCAACTTTTTCGCAGCTTTAGTAAAATTTAATTCTTCTGCTACTGCAATAAAGTATCGTAAGTGTCTTAATTCCATTGCCGTTTCCTCATATATCGAAAAAAAGTCTTAAATTAAACAAACAATGTATTTCACAAAATATTAATCTATTAATAGCATTCATTTTGCATGTTGGCAAAAAGTCAACCTTTCTTTTACATAAGGATCAGATAATATGACATTGAGCAAAAATTCAGATATCTACCGCCTGATTGATGCCCGAACTGGTCGTGTAACTCCTCAGATTTATATCGATCCTGAACTCTACCAATTAGAACTCGAAAGAATATTTGGTCGTTGTTGGCTATTTCTGGCTCATCAGAGCCAAATCCCGCGTCCGGGCGACTTTTTTAATACTTATATGGGAGAAGACAGTGTTGTCGTTGTCCGCCAGAAAGAGGGTTCCGTTAAAGCCTTTCTAAATCAATGCCGTCACCGTTCTATGCGGGTTTGTTACGCGGATAGCGGCAATACTCGCGCGTTTACTTGTCCTTATCATGGCTGGGCATACGGTGTTGATGGGCGATTAGTTGATGTTCCGTTGGAAGAGCGAGCTTATCCGCATGGGCTTTGCAAAGAGAAGTGGGGTCTTCAGGAAGTGCCATGTGTGGAAAGTTATAAAGGGTTAATTTTCGGTAACTGGGATACCACGGCACCCTCCTTGATTGATTATCTCGGTGATATGGCTTGGTATCTTGATGGTGTACTTGATCGCCGTGAGGGTGGAACAGAAGTCATTGGCGGTGTACAAAAATGGCTCATCAACTGTAACTGGAAATTCCCGGCTGAGCAGTTTGCCGGCGATCAGTACCATGCTTTATTTAGCCATGCCTCTGCTGTACAAGTTTTAGGGGTAAAAGAGGGGGACGATGAAAAAGCATTAGGTGCTGGTCAGACTGCCCGACCAGTTTGGGAAACAGCAAAAGATGCGGTGCAATTCGCTCAAAATGGTCACGGCTGTGGATTTTTCTTGACAGAAAAACCGGATGCCAATGTTTGGGTTGATGGTGCTGTTGCCCGTTACTACCGTGAAACCTATACCGAAGTAGAGCAACGTCTGGGGAAAGTCCGGGCATTGCGTCTTGCGGGTCACAACAATATTTTCCCGACACTTTCCTGGCTGAACGGTACCGCGACTATGCGGGTTTGGCATCCACGAGGGCCAGACCAAGTGGAGGTATGGGCATTTTGCATTGCAGATAAAGCGGCTTCTCCAGAGGTAAAACAGGCGTTTGAAAACAGTACTACTCGTGCATTTGGTCCATCAGGTTTTCTGGAACAAGATGATTCTGAAAATTGGGTGGAAATCCAGAAGGTACTTAAAGGCTACAAAGCTCGTAACAGCACGTTGTGTCTGGAAATGGGATTGGGACGAGAAAGGGTGCGAAATGATGGAATTCCAGGTGTGACCAACGATGTTTTTTCTGAAACTGTGGCCCGAGGCATGTATCAACGCTGGGCTGACTTACTCACCAGTGAAACCTGGGATGAGATAGAGGAAAAGAGTCGGGCTTATCGGCAGGAGTTGGTTAAATGAAAGCACTAATCATCAATAAAGAAACGCGGGTAACGTCAGAGCTGCATTATGAAATAAGCCAGTTTCTGTATTACGAAGCAGCTTTACTGGATGAATGGCAATTTCGTGATTGGCTTGAGCTGTTATCAGAAGATCTCAGCTATACCATGCGCACGATTGTTAATGCACAAACCCGTGATCGCCGCAAGAGCATCCAACCACCAACAACTTGGTTATTTAACGACAATAAATTTCAGCTTGAACGCCGAATTGCTCGGTTGGAAACCGGTATGGCGTGGGCAGAAGAACCGCCGTCCCGCACTCGTCATTTATTAACAAACTTGGTGATTACTGAAACTGATTCGCCTGACCAATTTCATGTTCAGTCCAACTATCTGTTGTACCGTTCACAAAAAGAGCGAGATGAAGCTTTTTATGTCGGCAAGCGGTTGGATTGTGTTCGCCGTAATGTGGAAACCGGTAGCTGGTTAATTTGCCGACGTGAAATTACCCTAGACCAGGCGGTTTTAACTTTCCATAACTTGAGTGTTTTATTCTGATGAGCCAGTTATTTGTATGTACTGTTGAAGAACTGCCCGATGGAGAAGCGCGTAAGGTTGAATACACGCCTGATATTGCTCTTTTTCACTATGACGGTGAGTTCTATGCTGTTGATGACCGGTGCAGTCATGGTAATGCCTCTATATCCGAAGGGTATCTGGAAGATAATGCGACAGTTGAGTGTCCACTGCATACGGCCAGCTTTTGTCTCAAAACCGGGAAGGCGCTTTGTCTTCCCGCTACAGAACCATTGAAAACGTATCCTGTTGTTGTTGAGGATGGAAAAATCTATATCACAGTAGCGGAGGAGTAATAATGAGTTGGCTTGAAGATCAGGTCATTTTATTAACTGGTGGCGGTTCTGGTTTGGGATTGGCTTTGGTAGAGCGTTTTATCGCTGAAGGTGCCAGAGTTGGCATACTGGAATTATCTGCGGAGAAAGCAGCTGCCTTGGTGCATTGTTTTGGTAAAAGTGTCTGCGTGATTCAGGGCAATGTTGTCTCTTTTGAAGATAATGAGCGGGCAGTGACTGAAACTGTCCGATGTTTTGGCAAACTAGACTGCTTGGTCGGTAATGCTGGCATTTGGGATCACAAAATTAGCTTGCTTGATGCATCAGCAGAACAGATTGACAAAGGGTTTGATGAACTAATGGCTGTTAATCTGAAAGGGTACATTTTAGGCGCTAAAGCTGCATTGCCGGCCCTGACCGCATCAGAAGGCAGCATGATTTTTACGTTGTCAGGTGCGTCATGGTTTTCTGGTGGAGGTGGTGTGCTGTATACCGCCAGCAAGCATGGAGCCGTTGGGATGATCCGTCAGTTAGCTTATGAATTGGCGCCGGTTATTAGAGTGAATGGGGTTGCGCCTTGTGGTATGCCAAGTGATCTTCGAGGTCCTGTAGCATTATCCCAACAAGATCAATCCGTTATAGACAGCTTGTCCCCGGAAATTATCGGTGCGATTTTACCCCTGCAATTCACCCCTCAACCGGAGGATTTCACCGGCCCGTATGTCATGCTCGCTTCTCGTGCAAACAATCGCACTTTAACCGGTGTCATGATAACGGCTGATGCAGGGCTAAGTATCCGTGGAATTCGCCAGGTTACAGCGGGAGTAATGTCACCCGATAAGAAGAGGAATTTCAGATGACTATTAAGTTGATTTGTACCTCACACACGCCTTTGATGGATTTTTGTTCTCCAACTGAGACGACAGAAAAGCATGTTCGGCAGGTTTTTCAGCAACTGGCTGAACAGGTAAAAGAATATGATCCACAGTTAATTGTGATTTTCGCACCTGACCATTTTAATGGCTTCTTCTATGATCTCATGCCAGCGTTTTGCGTTGGCGTGAGGGCGAATGCTGTGGGGGATTGGGATATTGGTAAAGGGCCACTAAATGTTCCTGAAAACACAGCGAAAGAATTAATTTCTGCCTTATATAACGCAGGAATTGATGTTGCCCAATCTTGGCGGATGCAAGCTGATCATGGTTTTACTCAACCCTTGATGTTGCTTTGTCAGGATTTACAGCATTATCCAACCATCCCAATATTTATTAACTGTGCGGCCAGGCCATTACCTGGGTGCCATCGTGCAGTTGCGTTGGGCCGCGCAGTGGGTCAGTTTCTGTCTACTACCGATCAGCGGGTACTGCTGCTCGGTTCTGGTGGTTTATCACATGATCCACCGATATCGCAGATTGGACAAGCTTCGCCACAAGTTGAGGAATTCTTGATAGCAGGCAGAAATCCAACAAAAGAGGCTCGTCAGAAACGGCAAAGCCGAGTGATTGCGGTTGGAGAAGCGCTGGTTCGTGGCGAAAATGTTGCTGTTCCATTGAATCCCCAGTGGGATGACGAATTGCTGAATACTTTTTGTAGTGGGGATATACAGCGCCTTGCTGCATTAACGGATGAAGCCATCGACATTCAGGGGGGTAAAGGGGGACAGGAGATTCGCTGTTGGATTGCGGCTTTTGCAGCGCTTTCTGTTTATGGTGAATATCAGGTACAACGGCATTATTACCAACCTATTCGGGAATGGTTGGCTGGGATGGCTATGGTCAGCGCTCAACCGGTGGCTTAAATAGGAGCGTAATATGCGAGGTCAGACTTTTATTATTGTCGGGGCTGGGCAAGCGGGAGCTATGGCTGCTGCAACCTTGCGACAGCAACAGTTTGATGGTGATATTATTTTAATTGGTAAAGAATATCATGCGCCTTATGAGCGGCCTACCTTATCAAAAGAGTATCTGACGCAATCGGAAACAGAACCGAAGTATCTGTTCTCTGAAGAATTCTATCTGAATAACCGGATAGATTTGCGCGTAGGTCAGCCGGTCAGCCATATTGTCCCATTGGAACATTGCGTGGTTATGGAAAATGGTGACAAGCTCAGGTATGACAAACTCCTGCTTACAATGGGGGCGAGAGCCAGGCGGTTTCCGTTACTCGATCAACTGGGTGAAAATGTTTATACCTTGAGAACATTGGATGATGCGCAACGTTTACGCCAGGCAGTGAAAGAAGGTAAACGGGTTTTAGTCGTCGGTGGTGGTGTTATTGGTATGGAACTGGCGGCAACTTCTCGTGAACTGGGTGCAAACGTGACAGTTATCGAGCAGGCTGATAGTGTCATGGCACGTTGCGCCCCTCCGTTATTGCAGGACTATCTTTTGCATCGTCATCAAGAAAAAGGGGTGCAATTCTTCCTTGATACCAATATTGTTTCCGCGCAAAAGCAGGGGGAGGAATTAGTTCTGATGTTGAGCACTGGAGAAACGGTGATCGGGGATATCATTATTTATGGTATTGGTGCTGAATTCAGGGATAAGCTCGCGGTTGATGCGGGTTTGGTTACCAATAGGGGTATTGTCATTGACGAGCATTGTCAAACTTCTGAGCAGGATATTTTTGCAGCCGGAGATGTTTGCCTCCAGAGAGAACCACTGACCGGTGAACTCCAGCACCGCGAAACTTGGGAAAATGCTAACCGCCAGGCGACTATTGCTGCGCATGCCATGATGGGGCTGGAGCCTCCGCAACTAGGTGCTCCGTGGTTCTGGACCGATCAATGGGGCATTAACATTCAAATGATTGGAAAAATGCAGGCTGAAAATTGGCATATCAAAGGTGATTTGCAATCAGATAAAGCCATTTTGATTGGTACAGAAAATAAAATCTTAGTGGGTGCTGTTGCTATCAATCAGGGAAGAGAAATGCGGAATTTACGGAAATTACTTGCTAATCCTGCGGTTGTTCCGGTGTAGTATTTGAATAACTGGCTTTATTATTGAATTCGGTGACCGTTTAGATGGTCACCGATGGTAGACATATTGAATAATTTATATACTCAATCAAGGCAATGAACTATCTTACAAGTAACGGTTTTATTACATACCCATTTTCTGTCACTCGATGTTCTCCGACAATAATCTTAGTATCAGGTAAAACGAAATATGAATATATGATTTTTAGCCTTCTGACTGACATGATATAACCACGCCAATCATCGACAACCCAAGGGTCCTTGGAACCTCCAGGAACTATAGTAAAATAATCGTCGGATACTGTGTACTGTGCGTGATCAGTGCTCCAGTAGTTAATTGCAACTTCAATTATGTCACATTTCGTATTGTTGGTAACGTGAATCATGCCCATATTACAACTCCCTCACTATTTCAATCTGATTTGATTAAGATTTGATTTATTAGGATGTTGTTTCGGACTAACAACATTAAGTGAACTAGCTTACCAATAAAGGACTTATCACATACTCATTTTCTGTCACTCGATGTTCTCCGACAATAATTTTGGTATCCGGTAAAATGAAATATGAAGCGGTGATTCCTTTCCTGCTGACTGACATGATATAACCGCGCGAATCTTCAACAAACCAAGCAGCCCTAAAATGTCCAGGAGTGATATTAAAATAATAGTCGGACACTGTGAATCGTGCGTAATCAGTGCTCCAGTAGCTAATTGAAACTTCAATTGTGTCACATTTCATATTGTTAGTAACGTGAATCATGCCCATATTACAACCCCTCACTATTTTAATCTGATTTGATTAAGATTTGATTTATTAGGATGCTGTTTTGGACTAACAACATTAAGTGTAGATGAGAAATTCCAATTTAAACTGATATTCTTTATCGTTTTCATTTCATAAAATAACTCATCACTATAATTAATATTAGGAATGAATTATCAAAGCAGTTTTTAACTTAAACTACCGGATGATTTATTACGGTTTGAAACTGATTAAATTTTTCCAAACCGTAATGTTTATTTAAATGCTATAATAACTTTAGCATTGCCCAGTTAATGTTTAATAACATAAAGATCTTTTGACGATATAAAACCGAGAGGGCTGGTGTAATATCCGCCAATATAAGATTTTACCAGCTTGGCACTAACATAATGGTAAATAGGAATTGCTGGAATATCTTTTGCCAAAATATCCTCTGCTTGCTGAAAATATGTTGGATCATTTGTTGCTTTAGCTTTCTGGATCAGGTCATCATAAATATCATTACTATATAATGAGGTATTATTAGAGCTATTGGTAACAAAATTATTTAAAAACGATGCTGGATGATCATAATCAGCCATCCATGCATGTCTTACGACATCAAAATTACCTTGATGCATTGTATCTAACATGGTTTTCCATTCTTGATTTAGTAAAATGGCATCTACACCTAGATTTTTCTTCCACATTGAGGACACTGCAATAGCAATTCTCTTGTGATCTTCTGATGTATTATAAAGAAGATTAAATTTCAACGGATTGCTTCTATTGTAACCCGCCTCATTCAATAACTGCCGAGCTTGTTTAATTTTTTTTGGTAGTGTCCATGATGCATAATCAGGTTGTTTTAAATCTATTCCACTTGTATTTTGCGGGGTATGATTATAAGCAGCTTTTTGACCTTGCCCTAATACCTTATTTGCTATGATATCTTTATCTAAAGCTAAATTTAATGCCTGTCTGACTCTAACATCATTAAAAGGTGCTTTCTGGGTATTAAATCCATAATAGTAAACACCTAATGTAGGTGAAATATGAACCTGATTGCCTAATTTGGTTTTTAAAGAGTCAAATAAAACTGATGGAATGCTTTTTGTTATATCTATTTCTCCCGACAAATAGCGACTTACGGCTGCTGTTGCTGATGTTATAGCAAGATAAGTGACTTTATTAATAACGGTATGTTCATTGTCCCAATATTGTTGATTCCTGACTCCAACTATCTTTTCATTCACGATCCATTCTGATAATTTAAATGGCCCGCTGCCGACAAACACATTCGGTTGAGTCCATTTCTCACCATATCTTTCAACAGCTTTTTGACTGATTGGCACCATAACCGGATGGGCCAGCATTTGTAAGAAATAGGATAGCGGTTGTTCTAACGTCACTTCTACTGTTAAGCTATCCAATGCTTTTACACCTAATTCTTCAGTTTTTTTCTTTCCAGCAAGAATATCTCGGGCATTTACAATATGCATGTTTTCAATATAACTGCCATATGGAGATGCTATTTGCGGATCAATTAAACGTCGCCAACTAAAAACCACATCATGCGCAGTAATCGGTGAACCATCAGACCACTTTATTCCTTCTTTGAGATGAAATACCCATATTTTATTATCTTTAATTTCCCAACGGGCAGCTAAATTAGGACTTAATTTTCCATCATGATCTATACTGATTAATCCACTAAAAAAATCATTAATAATATCAAATTCAACATCACTTTCAACTTTATGGACATCAAGAGAAGCAGGTTCTGAACCATTATTACGGACAATTTCTTGATTAATTGCCAATTGTGTGTCTGGTGGAATAATTGCTGCATGAGATAATGTCAAACTCCCAATTATTATTCCTGTGAATAAAGATATATTTTTTATCGCCTTTTTCATCATCATTTCTCCAATAAGCTCACATTTTTTAAGATTGGTACTGCAAATTGAGCAATACCTGATATTCGCTTTTCTGTAAATTACTCTGTCTAGGTAAGTAAACAGGGATAATTATAGATATACCTGTTATCTTTCAAGTTGCCTCTTTGTTGGCTGCATTCACCCCGGTCACAGAGTTCTCTATGACATAGTTATCTATGCTCCTAGGGATGCGTTCACTTGCCGCCGCACTGCAACTTGAAATCTATTGGTTGGCTTCTTTGATACCAGCAATAGCGTAATGGTTTTGATAGCCAATGGGTTATGTTGCAATGTGATATCAGTTGATAAGGAAAGGGTAGAAATAGGAATACATTTTTGATCACGGTACAAATGGATAAGATTTGCATTGGTTAACGATTGTGTATATATTTTTTGTATTGTCAGTCGTTAACACGAGGTGCATTATGCAAGTTTTATATAGGAGAACCAGGCTCGATAGTAACGCGGCGGTTTCTCATCATGAGTACGATGATGCTGATGCAGCGGCTGATCGTCTTGAAAATATCGTTAAAGAACTGGCAAATAATATCCGTAGTCAGGGTAATGCTGGTATCAAGCGTCAGTTAGCACTGCCGGATAACCAGTTTCTCGTTAGCATGTTATTTCAGGCTATGCCGTCGTGGGCGCTGTCTGAGCTGACGCCAGAAAAGAGAAGGCTATTCAACCGTGTACGTAGTCGCGCGCGCTTTTTTGACAATGTACGTGAAAATGGTGGGGTGTTAAGTTCTGCTGAAGTAGCAAAGCTGCTGGGTGTTAGCAAGGTAACGGTTAAAAAGAAAAAGGACACTGGTAAATTATTGGCTCTTGAACATGATGGTGAGTTCATCTATCCCGCTTTTCAGTTCTCAGAGGATGAAAATAAAAGCGAAAAAGGTGTGCTGAGAGGAATGGCGGAGATTCTGCCTCACCTTAGTCGTTTCAGCGGTGTGATGCAGTACGGCTTTTTCGCGCAGAAACGTGACGTATTGGATTGTCGCCTGTCGGCGGATCAAGAATTCACTATCATCGATATACTGCGAGAGGGTATTTCGGATGATAAACTTCAGGCAATTATTCGCTTGGCTAAGTTATTTGGTACTCAAGACGCCGCATAATCGCCGCAATACAATAAAAGAAGGGTAACTTGCTTTCGCATCTGTCATATTATTGGAATATCCAGATCGTTCACCAGAATGTCTTCGGCTATTTGCCCTTCGTACTCAAAATCTCTGAGTACCGTTAACTCAGCGGTGCGTATCACGCCTTTACCTGACGGATCGTTATGCCAAAGTACTATGCAAGGCTCGAGTGTGACATTAGACATGTAAGCTAGCCCGTTCGCGTGTGGTAATAGCTGTGCGGCAAGCTTCTGGGTGTCCCGGTAGTCCGTTCCGGTTAGTTGATGGGCGGTTACGTGCATTTTCGGCGCAAGCTGGGTAATGTCCACAACGCGCAAGTCCTTTTCTGTTACCAATGTAGCCATATAGTATTCGTCTAGCTCTCGGTCTGTAATAGCCGGCAGGTTTTGAAATACCTCTTTCATCGACGTTCTCGGTGAGTTGGCTAAATACAGGCTGCCATTTAAACCCTTTGTTAACCCGTATCGGGTATGTTCTCCATTGTGGTTAAAGAACACGCCACTGCCTCCATATTCACCTTCTTGCAGTCGGTAAAAAATCGTGCCGGCTGAAATGATGATGATACTCTGCGTGATTTTATCGATGGTGAGTGTATTGATCTTCTTTGCCACCAAATCGGGGGTTTCACCTGATTTTATTACCATTGAACATTCCTTTATTCCTACCTGTTTCAGCTATAAGTTGTCTCCGGTCTGGTTACGACAAACGTGTAACGCCGGGCATTTGTCCAGTAACTAAAAGTGTATTATAGAAAAGGGATCGCACAAGGGGGAGTGGGACATGTTTTGATAAATAAAGTGAAATGTGAGAATTAACTCACTCGGATAGCGTAACGACATCCTGAATTTACATTGACTAATAACATCAGAAGATTTTTCGACGATGTAAAATAAGATTGGCTTATATAATCTCAATCGATATCAAAATAACCTCGATATATTGTAGTTAATATTATTTTTTTGATTCTGTAAAATAACATCCACACTTAGATTTATCCCTGTTTAATTTGTGGCAGAGAAATTATTAATAATAAAATGGAATAATAAACCACTTGCCAAGATTTATATTGATGATTGATTTATTACATAATTATACTATTGTTTAATTAGCAGGATAGGTTTGTTTTCTAAAAAAACAGGAATTACATCAACCAACTGCAAGTTAGTATATTTTTCTATGCCATTAATTTGTCATGTCATCAAAAAATTGATAATGATGGGTAATAAACAACTGTATTCCACATGAATACTATAGGGTAAGATTATGCCGCGTGTGAGAATTCCGATAAGATATAATCCAAGTCCGATAACAATTCGTGCATGGATAGATAATTGGAGAGAGGAATCCCTCGTAAATTGGGAAGTAGATTGGAATCAAGTTGATTGTAGCGGGACAGTAATTAAAATCCCTTTTAATGGTGGAAATATTGCTGCACTAGAGATGGCTGTTAGAAGAGATGTGCATGTTTTTGATCATACTATTGTAGACTTTGTTAGTATAGAATGATAAAGACTTATGAATATACCTGTTATCTTTCAAGTTGCCTCTTTGTTGGCTGCGTTCATTTGCCGCCGCACTGCAACTTGAAATCTATTGGGTATAAATCGTCATTTAAAAGGGAAGTCGAACACTGATTTCCCTTTTATTGTTAATGCTTATTAAAACACTACATTAATATCACACTAGTGCTTAATAACATAAAGATCTTTCGATGACATAAAGCCGAGTGGACTCAGATAATATCCGCCAATATAAGGTTTTACCAGTCTGGCACCAACATAATAAAACACAGGAATAGCAGGGACGTCTTTTGCCAGAATATTTTCTGCTCGCTGGAAATATTTCTGATCATTTGTTGCTTTGGCTTTTCTCACCAAATCATCATAAATTTCATTGTGGTATAAAAATGTATTATTGGAACTATGAGTAACAAAATTATTTAAAAATGACGCCGGATTATTGTAATCAGCAATCCGTGCATATCTCACCATATCAAAATTACCTTGACGTATTGCATCTAACATTGTTTTTCGCTCTTGATTTTGTAAGACAATATCTACACCCAGATTTTTTTTCCACATTGATGTTGCTGCGATCGCAATTCTTTTATGCTCTTCTGATGTATTATAAAGCAAGTTAAATTTCAATGGATTATTGCTATTGTAACCGGCTTCATTCAATAACTGTTTGGCTTTTTCAATCCTTGACTGTTGTGTCCACGATGCATAATCAGGTTGCTCTAGATTCATTCCTCCGGTGTTCGGTGGAGTATGGTTATAAGCAGGTTCTTGACCTTGCCCTAATACTTTATTTGCTATAATGGTTTTATCTAAAGCTAGATTTAATGCCTGCCTGACCCTAACATCATTAAAAGGTGCTTTTTGGTTATTCAGATCATAATAATAAACACCTAATGCGGGTGTAATGTGAACCTGATCACCTAATTTTGCTTTTAAAGATTTAAATAAAATCGATGGGATGCTCTTTGTTATATCGATTTCTCCTGCCAGATATCGATTTATATCTGCTGTTTCTGATGATATTGGGAGATAGGTGACTTTATTGATGACGGTATGTACATTATCCCAATATTGTTGATTCCTGACTCCAACCACTTTTTCATTGACGATCCATTCAGCTAATTTAAATGGGCCACTACTGACAAATACATCTGGGTGAGTCCATTTCTCGCCATATTTCTCAACGGCTTTTTGGCTAATTGGCACCATAATAGGATATGCCAGCATCTGTAAAAAATAGGATACGGGCTGTTCTAACGTTACTTCTACTGTCAGATTATTCAGTGCTTTTACACCTAATTCATTGGTTTTTTTCTTTCCAGAGAGAATATCTTTGGCGTTGACTATATGCATATTTTCAATATAGCTGCCATATGGAGACGCCATTTGCGGATCAACTAAACGACGCCAACTAAAAACCACATCATGCGCAGTAATCGGTGAACCATCAGACCACTTTATTCCTTCTCTTAGATGGAATAACCATACTTTATTATCTTTGGTTTCCCAACGAGCAGCTAAATCAGGGGTTAACTTGCCATCACGATCTGTACTGACTAATCCACTAAAAAAATCGTTAATAATATTAAACTCGACATCATTTTCGATTTTATGGACGTCAAGAGATGCGGGTTCTGAGCCATTATTACGAATAATATCTTGGTTAACTGCCAGTTGTGTACCAGATGGAATAATTGCTGCATGAGATAATGTCAAGTTGCCAAGTATAATACCTGTGAGTAAAGATATATTTCTTATTGTTTTCGCCATTGTTTGTTCTCCAGGAGGATCTCATTTTTTGGTATTTAATTCAGGGGAATCAATTGGTTGATAAAATTCAGATTAAAATTATATGATTATATTGAATATCCTATTTTAAATGGGATGGATATAACTACAATGAAGTATTAGTATAAAATGTTTAGTGAAGCTTCATCAATGTCATGAGATTTAAATAATGGATTTAATTATGTATACCCAATAGATTTCAAGATGCATCGCGACGGCAAGGGAGTGAATCCCCGGGAGCATAGCAAACTATGTGACCGGGGTGAGCGAGCGCAGCCAACAAAGAGGCAACTTGAAAGATAACAGGTATATTTCGAATCTAAAGGCCCTAGTTTATAAGTTGAAGATAGTACCTTTACCGCAGGAGTTGTTGTTTTATTTGAAATAGGGGATTTTGGGGTGTTATAGAATCATTTCTTGATGGACGACTTTACTTTTATAGTTGTTGGGTAATTTTTTTACAGTGGTATTATTTCAAACGAAATCATTAATTCGTGATTCAATTACTCTGCATTTTTGCAATGTTCCCAACCCAAACTAGAAGGTAGTAATAATATGATAGATAATAAGAAATCGATAACCTTACATGGTAATGGATCTGCTAATGAATACAAAAAAATACAGCGAAGATCTTTTGCACACAGTGAACTGCAACCAACGGGATTTTACGCTATTTTCGGACAGGAAATTATTATTAATGTTGAAGGAGAAACAAATAATTCTATCAATGCAGTGATTGGCGTTCCTGAACTTAATAAACCAGAAAAATATTTGTTAACGGAAGGGTTAAATAAATTTACCTCAAAAAATGAAGGTTTACTCAGTTTTACCAACAACAATAATAATGGTTATGTGAAGATTATTATTCAATCAGAGTTACAGAAAGTTCCATCATTTAAATTGAATGAAACCAATAATACAGATTGGGAAGATATGATGGATTTATATTCTGATGCACCTGTCGTTCAACTTAGCAGTGAACGAGCAATAATTGTTGTAAGATATAATAGTGCTAAGAAATATCTGACTGATCCAAAGGCGTTAATGAAATATTATGATGACTTTATTCGTCATCAGGATAGCATATCGGGAATATTGGAAGATGGGAAAGTAGACTACAGGGCCGATCCAAATAAATTATTATATGTAGAAGCGGATCGTTTATATATGTTTGCAACTAATGGACATATGGGCTTTAATGGCAATGCGGCCCTGCAACGATTATTAACGACCAATAATGGCTGGGGAATTTGGCATGAAAGTGGTCATCAAAGGCAACAATCTCCTTATACCTGGAGTGGTGGAACAGGAATGACTGAGGTTACAGTCAACTTGTATTCTTTAGCTGTACAAGAAGGCTTTTATGATAGAGCGAGTTTCATTGATAAATACTATCCTAAAATCAAAGAATATTTAGTTGCTGAAGAAAAGAATTTTGACGCTCAAGATATTAATATAAAGTTAGGAATGCTATGGCAGTTAAGACTAACATTCGGCAACGGATTTTACCCTCAGCTTCATCAAGCTTATAGGTTAATGGATTCATTGCCTGTTAGCAATGATGATAAAAAACAACAACTTATAATATCCTCATCTCAACTGACCAATATTAATTTAGCCGGTTTTTTTGATAAATGGGGAATTACACCTGATGAAAAAACATTAGAAATATTAAAAACATTACCATCATTAGAGAAAAATATTTGGGAAAATGATGATAAAAATTCAATTACAATAGAGATGCCACAGCAGAAATATGTTCCTGAGTTGGCTTACTTTATGAAGAGTATAAGTAAAACATTATTAAGTGAGAGTAAGTTTGAATTTACTATCGATCTTGATTGGCATACTCCATATCAATATGTCATCAAAAAGAATAGCCAATATCTTGCAGAAATAAAAGATGGTAAGCCATTTTATTGCAGCGCAAAATTGGATGAAAGTGGTTTGAATGTTAAAGTCTCGCATAATTTTACCTTAGATGATCTCATTGAAATTGAAGTAGGACTTGATGGAGAGAGATACACTGTTTATAACATGACAGTTTATGATTTTAAATTATGGGAAAGATTGAATAATTTATTTAAAGATCAAAATCATACAGAAATTGATGATAATGTAACCCAGAGCGAGTTAGATAATATATTTGAGGCTATCAAGCAGGCCAATGACAGTAACAAAATGTCATCTATATTTCATCATGCACAGGAGATGTTCTTGATAAATACCATCATAAATACAAATATCGATTCTAATCGTCTAACAGTGAATTTCAAGGATGAATTATTTAAAAGTTATAAATATGTTGCAACGAAAGATAATAAATATATATCGGAAATCAATAAAGGAAAGCCTTATTATTCCAGCTTTATTCCGCCATCAACGTGGGTAACAAATAAAAATTTAAATGATGCTAATGAATTAGCTATTCAAGCAAGATTACTTAATGGAACTTATGTAATATTTGAAACAACTTTCGCAGAAGAAAATATAAAACAAAGAATAGCTGGTTTGTATACGGATGCATCCCAATCTAAAATAAATGATAATGTTACTCAAAGCACTTTATCTGAACTGATTAAAGATATAAATGATAGTGGAATATCGTATAAGAAGAAGGATATTTATCTTTCACAAGTAGATGATGCACAATTTATGTTCTTAAAACAAACTATAGCCAGAGTTGAATTGGCTAAAAATAAATTGATAGTGACATTTGCGAACGAAAATTTCCGGGATAATAAATATGTTTCTATAAAGAATAACGCTTATCAATCAGAAATAAATAAGGGTAAGCCAGCGTATTCATCTTTATCAAATAAAGTCTGGTCAACTAACATGACTTTAACAGAAGATGATCATTGTACTATCGAAGTTAGAATGGGTACGAAAGTTTATGTTATTTATCAAACCGGCGATTTGATATTAGCTGAATAAGGATAAATCCTAAATAAACGCTTTGTGAAAAAATAGACCTCCAGCGTTTTTTGATGGTAGCTGGAGGTCTGGCTAGGTTACCTATCTAGGCAAGGTGGAATAAAGGGGAAACTTGAAAGATAACGGGTATATAGGGAGATTTGCGTGTATTTGGAGGGAATAGGGTAAAATAATGACTCTTTAAGCATAGATTAAGGGTCTTTATATGGAATCAGAAGCGTCAAAAATCCTCGCAAGTTTTACCAATTGAGCAATTTCATCATGGGATGCGCCATTTTTGAGGATATCCAGTACTGTTGTAGATTCAGCCAGATCTATATCAAGGTTAAATGTATTAATCTTACGAATGAAAAAATGGCATTTTTTTACGCCACTGACCGGACCTAAATTAGCCAGTATTTCTGGAATACCTTTTAAGTATCCTTTATTACAGGTTTTTTTATTTACTGAAAATTGAAAAACAGGATATAAATTCTCTACTCCCCAATTTAATACGATGAGTTTATGACTTTCACCATATTTATTGACTGTCGGGCGAGTCACTCCTAATATATCCGCAACCTTGCTGGACTTGTAGACGCCGCCGTATTTCCCAAGATGAGCAAGAAAAGCATTCCTGTTTTCGATAAATTCTTCGTGTTTTTTCTTTTCCGGTGTAACAGTTTCTACTATTTCAATATAGTTGACTCGTCCTTTAATTTCTGCCCAAAATTCGTCGTCGGGTAGAGTTAACAATAGGGAAAGACTATCTGGATCTTTTTTTCTAAGTACATCAATAAAATGATCAGCAAGATTGGTGATGCGTGCTTTGATAAGTTCAGACTGATCGAATCCACTTGTCGGTTTTACCCGGTTATTGGATTCTTTTGTTGTTGTCTCCATCAGTACCTCAGTGATATTTTGCAATTTCGAAAAATTAGCTTACATGGAATTGTAAAATAGGAAAGTTTTTTCACCAATCTCTTTTTAAAAAGCCATACTGGTCGGTGATGCGATTCTGTCCTTCTAACACGCAGCACGGTTTTTCTGCCACTTTGCGGTAATCGCTTGTGAAAGAGGATCAGCCGAGTTAATCCTGATTTCTTTTGCAATCTGGTGTTGAGTAGGAGTGCACAGGTTTTATTTTCAAGCTTAATATAAAGACGATTAGCGAGAAAAAAACAAATGGAAAATCAGCAATAGTGCTTGTAATAGCTTATCTGAGCTACTTACATATTTGTCATATAATAATTTTCTGTTATGGTCATTGTTTAACGGTTTTTTCGCTCTACGGCACTTCAACTCCCACTTATCATATTAAACAGAATCCATAAAAAGGATCATCAGAAGAAATAAGAGGTATGTATGCATAGCCAAATTAATTCATTGCCCCAATATATGTTAGCGATCAGCATCATTAAGCCTGGAGGTCCAGAGAAATTACATCTGGTTCAGGTTCCGTTACCGCGACCAGAAAAAGGCTATCTGTTGGTTAAAGTGGCTGCGGCTGGAGTTAACCGGCCAGATATATTTCAGAGAATGGGGTCTTATCCACCACCACCTGACGCATCGTTATTACCTGGATTAGAAATTGCAGGCGAAGTCGTTGCCAAAGGTGAAGGTTGTGAACGCTGGAATATTGGCGATAAGGTTTGCGCACTTGTTGCTGGCGGTGGTTATGCTGAGTATTGCCTGGTCCATGACACCATTGCTTTACCGATATATGGATTGGATTTTGTTCAAGCGGCAGCATTACCCGAAAACTTTTTTACAGTCTGGGCTAATGTTTTCCAGACTGGCAAGTTGCTACAAGGAGAAAGTTTGCTGATCCATGGCGGCACTTCTGGAATAGGCAGTGTCACCATTATGTTAGCGAAAGCCTTTGGTGCCAGAGTGATTACCACTGTTGGCTCTGATGAAAAGGTTAAAGTTGCATATAGTTTAGGCGCTGACTTTGTGATTAATTATCGGAAAGAAGACTTTGTTGAACGGGTATTGCAATTTACTGACAAGCAGGGCGTTGATATGGTTGTTGATTTAATCGGTGGTGATTATGTCAATAAAAATTATAAAGTTGCGGCTAAATTCGGGAGAATTATTCAGATTGGTATGATGAAGGGAAACCCTGAAAATCTTAATCTGATGCCCTTAATGTTAAAACGGTTGACACATACAGGGTCTACATTACGTTCTCGCAGCGTGGAAGAAAAAGCTGAGATAGCCAGAGAGTTAGAAAAACATGTCTGGCCATTGTTGAAATCAGGAAAAGTCAGTCCATTAATTTGTAAAGTATTTGATCTGAAAGATGCCGCTGATGCACATCGGATGATGGAAGCCGGTGATGTTCTCGGCAAGGTTATGTTGGTAAATGTATCGTCTTGAAAATACTGCCTTTTGAATCGGGGCTATTTCAACTTTTGTAGCCCTGCATTCTGTCTATTAACAAACTTCCTATTAACAGCTTCGTGTTAGAAAAAACCCTTATAATTAATGAGCTATAATGAATAGGCAGTTATTATTTCGGCTTGTTTTTTTATCTGTTATTTGTCCTCGCGCACAAAATTGGAATTTATATTTAACATAATTGTTAATATTTTAACGAATGTGGTCTATATCTATTAACAAATGATCGGTTATAGATATGTTAATGGCTAGTCTTTTCACCTGATAGGATTTTCCTTAATGTCTGTAATGATGGGGTATGAACAGCCATTAGCAAGTCAGGTGACATAAAAGTTTCTGCCTGCTTGTCAGAGAATGATAGTGATTTCATTAATAAGTAAAGAAGATCGGAATCTCTCTGTTGCTGGCAGTCGTTTTTGTCAGTTGGAAAAGGGTATGTGATTATGACTAAGCAGTTTACTTCGCACTTAAATATTGATGCGTTGTTTTTAGGCCCTAAATCAGAAAATGCAGTCTTTTTTAGAGAAATGATGGAATACGCTGTAAGTGAGCATATGCACTGGCGTTCTGATTTTCATCCAGAAGATCCAGCCTTAGTAACCTCAGTTGATCGTTATGCTCCTGATTACAGAGAAACCCTTTATCGAACCGAGGGTATTCTGAACCAACTATCTGCCAAATTGAAAAACACTTCTGTTCCCTGGTTTTCCCCCCGTTATATGGGGCATATGAATGCTGATACCTTGATGGTTTCCAGTCTCGCGTATGTTATGGCGATGATGTACAACCCAAACAATTGTGCTCACGAGTCATCCCCAACAACAACCGAGCTGGAAATTGAAGCAGGATTGGATCTGTGCCGGGTGTTTGGTTATGACACTCGCCGGGCTTGGGGGCATATTACATCAGGTGGAACTGTCGCCAATTATGAAGGGTTATGGGTTGCTCGTAATTTAAAAACCATGCCGATTGCCATTGCACAACATCCGCAATCCCGTGATTTAGTTGAGAATAAATCGCAACAACAACTGTTAAATATGTCGTCATCAGATATTTTGGATCTGACTGATGAATTAAAAAGGCGTGGCATTTTCGAAGAAGTTCGTGAGCTTTCTTGCCGAGGTGTCGGGATAAAGCAGGGAATATTTGGCAAAGTCTTAGTTCCGCAGTCGAAACATTATTCATGGATGAAAGCAATGGATGTTTTTGGGATTGGTCAAGAGCATATCGTGCCATTGCCGGTAGATGAATATTATCGTACTGATGTTGAAAAAATGCGTGAAATTACGTTCAACCTGATAGAGCAGGGCGAACCGATTTTGGCAATGGTGACAGTCGTTGGAACGACGGAAGTCGGAGCTATCGATAGAGTTGATGAAGTGATTGCATTGCGTCAAGAATGTGAGGAACGTTATGGCGTTTCGTTTTATGTGCATATTGATGCTGCTTATGCCGGTTATGCCAGTGCAATGTTCCTTAATGAACAGGGTGAGTTTATGGAATATGATGAACTTATCCGCCGTTATCGCGAATTGGAAATTATTCCTGACGGTGTAATTTGGCCTAAACCTGAAATTTATCAAAGTTTCAAGGCAATGTGCCAGGCTGATTCGATTACTGTAGACCCCCATAAAGTTGGATTTATTCAGTATGCGGCTGGTGCTGTATGCATGAAAGATAAACGTATTGTTGACTTGATTTCCTACCGTGCTGCTTATGTTTTTGAAGATATTAATGATCAACTGGATCAACCGGCTAATCGGCATGTGGTACTTGGTTCTTCTATTATGGAGGGTTCTAAAGCCGGGGCTATTGCCGCTGCAATTTGGGCTTCACACCGATTAGTTCCACTTAATATCAGTGGATACGGAAAAGTGATTGCTGCCGGCATTGTGACAGCAAATTGGATGATTAAAAAACTTCTAACTACAGAACCCCTTATTGTTGGCAAACGTTATTTTGAAATTCATGTTATGCCACATCCTGATTTCCATATGGTCAATTTTACGTTTAAAGAGCGGGATAATGGCGATTTGGGGCATCACAACTGTCTTAACAAGAGGATGTATGAGCTTTGTTCATATGCCACAGGTCGTACTTATACTAATGATTTTCTGACTTCTTCCACGTCGCTTGGCTATAGCGAATATGGCGATACTCCCTGGCATTATGTTGAAAGTTGCGGTTTTAGCCGGGAAGAGTGGGATAAAGTTCACAGCGTGTATGTATTGCGTGCAGCAGTGATGACCCATTGCCTACGTAGTACTGATGATTTTGATGAATATTGGGAAAGGCTCCAGGAGATTTTTATTAATAAACTTACTCAGATTGTTGATGAAGAAGAAAAAAAGAAAATTGTCTGATTTTCTATTATTAAACACTTGCTGTTTATTTGAAGGGAAAAAAACGTGAAGAATCGTACTGTTGGCAGCACTTTTATTGTAGCAGGGACGACCATTGGCGCGGGAATGCTGGCCATGCCATTAGCAACCGCTGGTGTGGGATTTGGTGTCAGTTTGATCATGCTGGTGGGGTTGTGGATTGTGATGAGTTACACCGCATTATTGCTGGTTGAAGCTTATCAATTTGAGTCGCCGGATACGGGGCTAGGAACACTTGCTCAGCGTTATCTTGGCTATGGCGGTAAAATATTGGCGGGTTGCAGTATGATGTTTTTGATGTATGCACTGACTGCGGCATATATCAGTGGGGCAGGGGAATTACTGACGACCAGCCTTAATAAATGGTTTAATTCATCTTTTCCAGCTTCCGTCGGTGTTGCCCTATTTACGGTAATTGCCGGAGGCATTGTTTGCATTGGCACCAGTTCAGTAGATATGGTTAATCGGGTTGTCTTTAGTGCAAAAATTATTTTCCTGATATTAATGTTGGGGATGATGATGCCGCATGTTCAGAATATTAACCTACTGACCATGCCATTAGAGCAAGGATTAATATTATCTTCCATTCCTGTGATATTCACATCGTTTGGTTTTCACGGCAGTGTTCCCAGTATTGTGAAATATATGAATGGAGATATACGTCGGTTGCGTTGGGTATTTATTATCGGCAGCGCAATTCCGTTGCTTGCTTATATTTTCTGGCAATTGGCGACTCTCGGTAGTATTAATTCCACGACATTCGTTGATATCTTAGCTGAAAATGCAGGGTTGAATGGTTTATTACACAGCATTCGTGAAGTTGTTGCTTCACCGAAAACTGAACTGGCTGTACAAATGTTTGCCAACCTGGCGCTCGCAACTTCATTCCTCGGTGTCGCACTTGGATTGTTTGATTTTTTGGGTGATCTATTTAAACGCAAAGATAATGTAAGCGGGCGTATGCAGACGGGTTTGTTAACTTTCGCTCCACCTTTGATTTTCGCGCTGTTTTACCCAAAAGGCTTTGTGATGGCGTTAGGGTATGCCGCAGTCGCGTTGTCAATTTTGGCATTATTATTGCCTAGTCTCTTGGCATATAAATCCCGTCAGCAAAATGAACGCCGCTATCGAGTATTTGGCGGTAAACCGGCACTATTGCTGGTATTTGCCTGCGGTATTGCAGTAATCGCAATCCAGATCGGAATAGTGAGCGGAATGTTGCCCGAAGTAGGGTGAGCACCTGGTCCTGAAGATAAGTTCATTTTTGACCTAAAGCGCATTTTCTGACAGGCTACGATACAAACCATCTGCATAACAGACCTACTAGCGGAGGCAATGATGACTCACACTCGTTACGAAACTGATGTGGTCGCTTGGGCAAATGAGCAGGCAGCATTATTACGTGCCGGTAAATTGTCTGAGATTGATATAATCAGAGGAGATCGAAGACGTGGGCAAGAGTGAACAACGTGAGTTGGCTAGCCGCATGGCAGTATTAATTGCTCATTTATTAAAATGGAAATATCAGCCAAGCCATAGAGGAACACGTTGGGAAAGAATAGTTGAAAGATAAGCACTTTAAAAACAAAATGGAGAAAAATTAAAAGTTATAATAACTGTCTCTGTTTGACCCGGTAGAAACTAATATTTTGAAAGATAACAGGTATATATCCAATAGATTTCAAGATGCATCGCGACGGCAAGGGAGCGAATCCCCGGGAGCATAGATAACTATGTGACCGGGGTGAGAGAGTGCAGCCAACAAAGAGGCAACTTGAAAGATAACAGGTATATAAGGAGTGAGATTATGCCGAAAGAATTATATACTGCCAAAGTAAAATCTGTAGCTGGATTGAAAGTTGAGTGTACATCAAGAGATTTCTCCTTTTATTTAGATGAGCCGCGTAATTTAGGGGGTACTGATCAGGGGATGAATCCCGTTGAAGCTTTACTCTGTTCTTTGGGGGCCTGTAAATGCATCGTAGCAAAAGCTTTTGCTAAACTGCATAAAATTAATTTAATTGATATTCATGTTGATCTGGAAGGTGAACTTGATACGGATGGTTTCACTGGTAGAAATAAACAAGCGAAATTAGGTTTCTCTAAAATAGTGACAAAATTTTATATTAAAGCTGATAATAGTGAAGAAGAAATTCATGCCTTTGTCGATTTTATTAATAAAACCTGCCCAGTTCACGACACTATCGAGAATGCACCAAGTTTTGCCACTGAAATATATTGTGAATAAATAGATGTTACACTGAGATAATTTTACAAAGAAAATGTTGTTTGAGTTAATTTAAAAAATCCTCTACGATGTAGTAGAGGATTTGATCGCAGATGCTTATATCTAACTGAATATAATTTTTTAATTTAAAACTATCATAACAGTAGTTATAGTACAGTTTGTGTTTTCTATTCCCACTCTAATTTCTAATCTCTGTATATAAGCTGAATACAATAGTTTATTAATGTTTTTATCGCTTGATTTTGACCACTGATAACCTGGTTTTCCACAGTTACTGGCTAAGTTTCCTTTAAATGTATAAAGATAAAGTTCAGAGTTATTTGTTTCAGTTTTCCAGTCAGCCTTAATCTCGTGAACACTGACAACCCCGCTATTAACATTTGCTGAGAATGCAGGTGTACTAATCATGCCAATAAGAATAAACAACATAGATATAAATTTTTTCACAATCTACTCCTGGTTAATAATAAAAGTACTTTGGTAGGTTTGGAGTGTAGATGATGAAGGTAATATTTTCATTAATTTTTTGTTAATATAAAAAGTGATTTGCCTGATAAATAATACCTGAATTTTTATTTATTAAAGCCAATGTGTGTTTTTCATGAAAATTATCTTTGTATAGAAAATAAGAGAGCAATAATGATATAATTATTATGATTTGTGTCAATTAAAAACCCTCTATTATTACAATAGAGGGTTTTATTATAGGGTTAGGGAGTCAATGCTTATCTATCTTTTAATCCCATTAATAATAATGTGAAAATTAATTACCGTTGTTTAATAACATAAACCGTCGTTATATTACAACTTATGTTGTCTATACCAACTTTAATACTTAAATCTTGTGCGTAAGCTTGGCTTAATATCTTATTGATGTTTTCAGAACTTGAACCTGACCAAATATAACTCGGTTTTCCACAGTTACTGGCTAAAACTCCGCTAAATGTATAAAAATAGTGTGCAGGATTGTCCCAATCAGTTCTAATTTCTGCAACTTTAACAACACCACTATTTGGTTCAGCTGAGAATGCGGAGGTGCTGATCATACCAATTAAAATAAATAGCATAGATATCATTTTTTTCATAATTTACTCCTGGTTAATAATATAAAGAAAATCTGACGTGTTTGAAGTGTAGATTATTAAAATAATCTTTGCATCAACTTCATATTAATATAATAGGTGTCTATTCTGATAAATAATGCTAGGGATTTTTTTCATTAAAACTAAGTGATTAATAAAAGCAATGTGGTGATTTTTATCTATAAAAAACAATATCAATATTGTTTAGAAAAATTCTACTGAAAAGTAAATATTTTCATCGTTAAATTAAATATTCTATTGCAGAGCCATTCTCCTCCTCGACTAATTTATCAGTTATTTATTTAGTAAACTGATTACCACCATCTGGTACTATAATCATCAAATACTAAGGCAAACTATTCATATCCAGATAATTTTGATGATGATGAAATGATTAATCTCCTATTCGGAGGGAATAACGACAACGAACTATTTACTTGATAAAAATATTTTAATATGGCTTTCTCCACTGAGCTATAAGAAATTTTTTCAACAGGTTACTTCTATTAGTAAATTTATTAAAACAGAGGTATATGTTTCGGGTGTATTACATTACACTATTAAAATTGTTATTCTGATAAAGGTTTCATCGATATGAATAGATCATTGTCCGATTCAAAATCAAAATTAACGTCTTATTTAGGCATAGGAAATACAGAAGTGTCTGATAACCTTTTAGAACTACTTAAAAGCACTTGTGGTAGTTATCAGTCGTCAGTAAAAAAGTTTATAGAACTGCTTAAATATATTCGAAATAATAATATTCATACGAAATCATTTAATGAATTAGTTGCCCTTCATGAACTTGTAGCCCCGCATGATTGTGCTGTAGTTTCTATGCTGTCAATTCATTTTAATTTAGCCATCGGCACTATTGCGAACTTAGGATTGCAAACTCCCTATGTTGAAGATCTTTACCAAAAACTTTGTTCAGGTCGTGCCATTGGCGTATATCTTGCAACTGAGCTGGCTCACGGTAATGATCTCATTTCTATCGAAACACAAGCTAATTATCTCCCGGAAAAAGGTGTATTCATGTTGAATTCACCAAGCCAAAATGCATATAAATTTATGCCTAATACTACACCTTGTGAACTACCCAAAATAGCTGTAATTTTAGCTCAGCTAAATGTATCAGGAAAGAAATATGGTATTTTACCATTTATTCTCCCCTTGTCGGTAAATGGCAAATTAACGCCGGGCGTTAAAATTACTCCACTTGGCGATAAACCAGGATTTTATTTAGATAACGCAATCACTTCATTTGATAATGTCGAAATTCCTTTTGAAGGACTCCTCGCTGGCAATATGATAACCCTAACCAGAGATGGAAAAATATCATTGCAGGCTAAAAAATTAAGAGAAAGATTCTCGTTAATTACAAATAGAGTACATTCAGGGAAGTTATGCATGGCAATGAGCTCAATTACGGCGGCCAAATCAGCGCTGCATATAACCAACGCATATGGAAATAAACGACAAACATTTGGCTACTCAGGTGCTATGCCAATAATTAATTATTCTCATTTCAAAGAGGGTATTGCCTGGGATACTTTGAGTACGATCACTTACGCGTTATACTTAAGAGAGTTAACAAAAAAAGTCTCAGTTATATTGTCAGAGTCAGTTAAAAACTTTAAATTTCCAGATGAACTACTTATTGAAATCTCGATTGCTAAGTCACTGTGTACATGGCGCACACAAGAAATATTAATTAATTGTCGTGAACGTTGTGGTGCACATGGATTATTTACTGTCAACAAGATATCCAGTTATTTAATATCTAATTTTGGCGCGATTACTTCGGAAGGTGATAACTTGGTATTATCACTAAAGGCTGGAGGGACGATTATTCTCAATAAGATGAAAAAAATACATGAAAAAACATCTTTCCAGCATGATTTATTTCCTATTTTGCATGATTATATGAATTTTTTATATGAAAAACTGAATAGCCTAATAGTGAGTAACAATAAAAAAATAAATCTCGACATGCTTAATAAGCATAGTGGAGATTTTCTAGAACTAAGCCAAACATATGCCATTTTATCCGTGGTGACGACAACTATTGATGCATACTACGATAATAATAATGATGATTTTTATATGATCATCGAAGGTTATCTTCTCGACTGTATTCATCGTACCATGAGCAATCTCCTGAGAAGTGAAGTGATCAATTTACAGGAAGCTAAAAAAATAGACGAGAGACGCATTGAATATATACGTCAGCATGCAGACAGAATAAATGATTATATTGCCAGTTTTGGCGTGGATAAGATTGGCATTGAGACACCGATATCGAGTAATGATTATATTTCCTGGTATGCAAATAATCACCATCAGTTAAAAAATAATTAACCGTAGGTAGGAAAAAATAGGTAGAAATGCGGGACACTATCATAAAAAAATGGAACTTTGCAGACCGTTCAGAAGACCACCATTTTTGATTATATGAGTTTAATCGGATCTATTTGGTTGTTATGTTTTGTTTAAAAACAATATCCAATTTAATAATTTAATTGCGAAGGATAAATATAGGCTATTTTGAAATAATAATAGCAAGAAAATATTATTTAAATAAGTTAAAAATACTTATTGTGAAGTATAAGGCTTTATTATTAAACCAAGATGAAACGGTTCGTTGTTTAATAAATTCCTGTATGTGGTGCAGACCCATTATTTTCTCTGTTTTATAGAGTGGATTTGTTATTTTTATCAATATTATGAATGTAAGGTTATTTTTGCGAGTTTGATCTCAACAATTAAAAGTTTTATTAGCCATTCCGTCAAATTGAACAATAATTCTTATGTCGGAAAATTCGACACCTCATTTACATGGGGATTTACGTTAAAAAGTAGAAAAATAATTTAAATATTCATAAGTTTATTTAAATTAATATCGATGGATATCATCTGTTGATATCTAAAAAATCATTGGAGGAGTCATTATGTCTAGCTTGAAAAAAGAAATCGCAGAAACTAAAACTGAAATTAAAGGTACTAAAGTTAAAAATAATCAACCTCAACCTCTAACAGAAGATTTGCTCGACCAAATCTCTGGCGGTTGGGTGAATGCTTATGCAAGATGGACAAAACGCTTTTAAATTCAGTAGATTAAAGTCAGGGGGCTTAATTGCCCCCATTTGATTCTTTCGATCTGAGCAACGTTTGTAGTTGGAACTTAACCTGCCATTTTCGTATTACTGGCATAGAGTCTAACAAAGTAAAAAATGGAGCTTCGAGTGATGGTTAATTCATTAGTTAAGAAAAAAATTCAACATCTTGAAGTAATATTAAAGATAAGCGAGCGATGTAATATCAATTGTGACTATTGCTACGTATTCAATAGAGGAAATTCGGCGGCTAATGATAGTCCCGCTAGGATCTCTCATGCGAATATTGATTACCTGGTGGATTTTTTTCAGCGGGGAAGTCAAGAATATGATATTGATACTCTGCAAATTGATTTTCATGGAGGAGAACCTCTCATGATGAAAAAGCAGCAGTTTGCCAGTATGTGTGAGCGACTAGCCTCAGGTAATTACTATGGTGCTAATATCAGATTTGCATTACAGACTAATGGCATCCTTATTGATGATGAATGGATATCTTTATTCGAAAAATATTCTGTCAGTGTGAGTGTCTCTATTGATGGACCGAAGCATATTAACGATCGTCATCGTTTAGATAGAAAAGGGCGTAGTACTTACGAAGGTACTGTGCGAGGTCTCCGTAAACTTCAAGAAGCTTATCAAGAAGGCCGGCTTCCGTCAGATCCGGGTATTTTGTGTGTCGCGAATGCTAAAGCAAGTGGTGCTGAAATATATCGACACTTTGTTGATAACCTAGGCGTTTATGGCTTTGATTTTCTAGTCCCAGACGACTGTTACACTGATGCCCAGGTTGATCCGGTTGGCGTTGGACGTTTCCTCAACGAGGCATTAGACGAATGGGTGAATGACAATAACCCTAAGATTTTTGTACGTCTTTTCAATACCCATATTGCCAGTCTTCTTGGCGCGGAAAATGCGGGATTTTTGGGGCATAACCCAAGCGTAGCCGGGATATATGCGTTTACTATTGGTTCAGATGGTTCTGTCCGTGTCGATGATACCTTGAGATCAACATCTGACCGTATTTTCGACATTATTGGTCACATTTCTGAAATCAGCCTATCTGAAGTATTAAATAGCCCACAGTTTCAGGAATATTCGTCTATAGGGGAATCTCTGCCAACAGAATGTGAAGACTGTATTTGGGCAAAAGTTTGTGCTGGTGGACGTATAGTTAATCGTTTCTCGAATGAAGAGCGATTTAAACGCAAGTCAGTATATTGTTATTCTATGAGAAGCCTGCTTGGTCGTGTTTCTGCTCATCTTCTCAATATGGGTATAGAGGAAGATCGAATTATGAAAGCGATTGGTCGGTAATTCAATAAAAGACTTTTGCTGAATATTTTACTTCAATGTGAGGTATGCCTTAGATTGCCAAATAAAAACTCTATTTTCAGATCCGAAGCAATAGAACACAGAACTCATCATTGGTTAGGAAATCCACAAGTTATTATGCCTGTAGGCGCTTCAGTTTGGACAATAATAGCGCTTGTTATTGTTGTCAGCCTTGTTGTGTTCATGATAATGGGGACTTACACACAGAAGGTTCGTTTAATAGGGGAAATTATTTACGAGCCTGCGGTTGCGAGAATAGAAGCAGCGGGTAATGGAACCATTGTTCGTAGTTTTGCTGTTGAAGGGAAAGAAGTTCGTGCTGGAGATGTTATTTTTATCGTTAACATGGAAACTCAAACCGAATATGGGCGTACAAGTCATGAAATTACTTCTGCCTTAAAGTCACAGAAGACGGCAATTGAACGAGAGATCATGCTGAAATCAGAGGCGTCTGATAAGGAAAGTGATTTTCTTACCCAGCGTCTTAAGAATAAGGAAGCGGAGATTCTAGAATTAGACAACTTGATCACAAAATCAACTGAACAAGTCGCATGGCTATTTGACAAAGCTCAGCTTTTCAATAAATTAGTTGGGAAAGGAATAGCACTTGAAATAGATCATATAGAACGCCGCTCTGATTATTATACTGCTTCTGTTCAACTGGCGGCTTACAAACGAGAAAAGGTTAAGTTGCAAGGTGAATCTATCGATATCATGGCGAGGTTGGCAACAATCCACATTGGACTTGAAACCTCACGTGAAACGTTACGTCGAGATATTGCGCGGCTAGATCAAGACTTAGTCTCTACGGAAGAACGAAGGGAACTCTATATAACGTCTCCAATTGACGGTAAGTTAACGGGAATTACTGGATTAGTTGGCAAAAGAATTCGCTCGTCCCAAGAATTAGCGAGTGTTGTACCTACTTCGGGCCGCCCCAAAGTAGAAATCTTTTCCACCTCTGAAGTTATTGGAGAGTTGCGAGAAGGCCAATCTGTAAAATTACGGTTTGATGCCTATCCATACCAGTGGTTTGGGCAGCATGATGGTATTGTTACTGCAATTTCCACGACTTCAGTTGAAGGGAGTTTAGGAATAAGGGATGAGAATAATCAGCAACAGAAACGGTATTTTCAAGTTCATATCCGCCCCAAAAGCGACGGTGTACTCTTAGCTGGAAATATGCATCCTTTACGGCCCGGAATGGGGGTCGAAACAGATATTTTTATCAGAAAAAGGCCAATCTACGAATGGATTTTATTACCTCTAAAAAGAATTCATGTCGCGACTCAAGGTAAACCTGGAGATGATGTATGAATGTCACAATGAAAGGCTACTTTGAAGCATTCAGGCACCGTCTTCCTGTTGTGATGCAAACAGAAGCTACGGAATGTGGACTCGCTTGTGTCGCTATGATTGCAGGTTATTATGGACTTAACATGGATCTGCAAGCGCTCCGCAAATACTATCAGGTGTCTTTAAAAGGTATGAACCTGCGCGATATTATCGTATTAGCTGATCGTCTCTCATTAGCTTCTCGTCCAATTCGCGCTGATCTTGATTCTTTAAGTCAGGTAAAAACGCCTTGTATTTTGCATTGGTCCTTTAATCACTTTGTTGTATTGAAGAAATTTTCACGCCGTGGGGTCATTATTCATGATCCGGCAAAAGGCGAGAGAAGAATTTCTGTCGATGAGTTATCTAAAAAATTTACGGGTGTCGCACTTGAGCTTTGGCCAAATAAGGACTTTCAGAAACGTACTGAAAAGAAAACAATTCGATTGCTGGATATGTTTAAAAACGTCTCTGGATTATCTCGGGCTTTAGTTCAAGTATTAGCTTTATCATTTTGTATTGAACTTCTTGCTATGGCCGTGCCGATGGCAGCTCAATTCACTATAGATATGGCTTTGAGGTCTAGCGATATTGATCTTGTCTCTGTGATTGTGTGCGGAATTATTGGCTTATTAATATTCAGAGCCTTGCTTAGTATTGTGCGTTCATGGTCTGTTATGTCGATTAAGTATACCTTGGGTATTCAATGGAGCTCTGGACTTTTTAGTCATATGATCCGATTACCTACTTCATACTTCGAAAAACGTCATATCGGTGACGTCACCTCGCGATTTAACTCTTTGTCGGCAGTACAAGATGCCTTCACTGCGGATATGATAGCTTCACTCTTAGATATTGTCGTGGTGATTGGGCTCTTCTTTTTAATGTGGGTTTATAATGGCTACCTTGCTGTAGTGGTAATTTCGATATCCATTTTATACGCATCACTAAAATTCTTTCTTTTTCGAGCTTATCGTTCTGCTAATCTCGAGGCGATAGCTCATGAATCTCAGCAGCAGTCACATTTCCTTGAAACAGTTCGCGGCATCACTTGCGTTAAAATTTTTGACTTAGCAGATCGCAGACGATCTGACTGGCTCAATCTTGTTATTGATGAAGCCAATGCAAAAATATACCTCTTTAAAATTGACTTGGTGACGCAGACAGCGGCACAGCTTTTAATTGGTCTTACTTCCGTATCCATATTGTGGTTAGGGGCTAAATTGATTGATGGCGGTGCTTTAACCACAGGTATGCTGTTTGCTTTCTTAATTTACTCTGATATGTACGTAAATCGAACCATACGAGTGGTTGACTCGATTATTAAACTTCGCTTGATCGATATGCATAGCGAACGACTATCAGAAGTGGCTTTAGCCGAACCTGAACATCATGAAGGGGAGGCTGTTCTATCGTGTTCCGAAACAATTTCAGGAAGCATTGAAATTAAAAGTCTGAGTTATCGTTATGGTGATGGCGAACCCGCTATATTTGAGAATGTTTTTCTGTCTATCAAGGCTGGTGAAAGTATCGCTATAGTCGGGCCGTCAGGTTGTGGTAAATCGACACTTCTTAAAACAATCGGTGGATTAGTATCGCCAGAAAGTGGCTTTATTTATTTGGACGGAGTTGATGTGCGGAGATTAGGGCTTGGGGCCTACCGTAGCCATATTGCTTGTGTCTTACAAGAGGACAGATTATTTGCAGGATCGCTCTTGGATAACATTAGTTCATTCGACGTTAAACCTGATCATGAATGGGTATATGAGTGTGCTCGTCTTGCTTCAATTCACACTGAAATAGAAGAGATGCCGATGAAATATGAAACCATGGTTGGTGACATGGGCAGCGCGCTGTCAGGCGGACAACGGCAGCGTATTTCTCTTGCCAGGGCATTGTACAAACGTCCAAAGATATTATTTCTTGATGAAGCAACGAGTGATCTGGATATCGATAATGAGGCAAAAATTAATGACTCAATCCGAGAGCTAAAGATTACCAGGGTATTTGTAGCCCACCGTCCGACAATGATCGCAATGGCGGATAGGGTTTTTGATCTCAGTATGAACGCAGAAGTGGAGAACCCCCATGCATTTTTCTCTAAGTAAACATATCAAGGTGACTGCATTTGTTGCTTTTTCTTCCATGATGTCATTGTTTGTCACAGACTCCGTGGCTTCTGAAAAAGTCATGCATATAAATTTTCAATTTGATGAATTTTCTCTACCGATAGCAAATCTTGAAATTGATGGGAAAACTCAAAATCTTATGATCGATACGGGTTCAACTATAGGTCTCCATTTATCTAAAAACCTGATGTCGAAAATTTCCGGCTTAGTTATCGAACCTGAAAAAGCGCGTTCTACTGACCTTACGGGTAAGATTTTTTTAAATGACAAATTTAATATTCCACAGCTTTCGATAAATGGCATGGTGTTTAAGGATGTGACAGGAGTTTCGTTAACACCATGGGGGATGACATTAATGGGAGATAATCATCTTCCGTCTTCGATGGTAATTGGCCTTGATTTATTCAAGGAAAAGGTTGTTCTTATTGATTATAAAAGCCGGAAATTATCAGTTTCTGATCATTTACAAGCATTGGGGGTCAATGTGGATGAGGGTTGGATAAAATTACCGTTAAGACTGACTAAAGAAGGCATTGTGGTCAAAGTTTCACAAAACTTTAAGAGCTACAACATGGTATTGGATACTGGCGCATCGGTTTCGATTTTTTGGAAAGAAAGGTTAAAGTCTCCTCCAGCTAACATTTCTTGCCAGGCTGTGGTTCAAGAGATGGATAATGAAGGGTGCGTTGCATCGACGTTTCAACTTGACGAAATGGGCGCGAAGGGAATCAAGTTGAATTCGGTATTGGTTGATGGGGAATTTAATCAGTTAAATACTGATGGATTAATCGGGAATAATTTCTTTAATAAATACGCAATATTAATCGATTTCTCTGGTAAGAGATTATTCATTAAAGAGAACTCGTAGGGATAAAGGGAATATTCGTAGATCGGAAAAATTGAATTGTTATTTGCACTTATTATGCGAATGAACAATTATTGTTTTTCTTAAAAACTATTTTTAAGAGGGATAATATACCCAATAGATTTTAAGTTGCAGTGCGGCGGCAAGAGAACGCATCCCCAGGAGCATAGATAACTCTGTGACTGGGGTAAGTGAACGCAGCCAACAAAGCAGCAGCTTGAAAGATGAAGGGGATATACCCAATTAACTTGAATCTTACATCTTCAAGTTAATTAACTATATATACAAAAAACTTCCTGTGATAAAAAGGAATACTGTGACTTAACTCAATATATAGATAATGCCTATGTACACATGGTTGTATTTGTGTCATTTTGATATTTAATTTTTTATACTCGAGTTCCAGAGGATCGGGATGAATTTAAAGAAAAAGCAACATTGCTAAATATGATATGGGTGTTGATAACCGCAAAATTATTGTTTTAGATACTATTAATCCTATTTGTTTAATTTAGTTATGTTTTTTTCCAGAAGCCCTACAAAATTAGAATTAAAGAGGTGCTTCTTGATCGAAATTGGAACTTTAAGGATATTACGATGGTTTATTTCACCTGAACAGCCAACGATAAATCTCTTTGCAGTAAGAATCGATACCAAGAATACGCATGGTACGAGGTGTATTCTTTCGGCGGTGATCACCGCACTTATGGCGAATAGATTGAGTTGAGGCGGTAACTGAGAAGATTATTTACATCAGGCCATCTTAGAATCTAATACGTTAAGAATAGGTTCCGGTCATGGCTCAGTTCATCACTTTTAGTAAGTGGAGTGAGTGGCTATGCACATTACAATCATAGGGGCTGGTGTTGCGGGGCTTACTTGTGCGGCAGAGTTCGTTGCAAGAGGGGGAAATGTTCGAATTCTTGAGCGAGGATCTAAGATAGGTGCTAAGGCGTGCTCTTGGTGGGCAGGTGGAATGCTGGCGCCATGGTGTGAAGGTGAAAGTGCAGAGCCTTCTGTCGTTAACTTAGGGCAACGTGCTATCGATTGGTGGGCGAATCATACCGATACACTTACTTCGTTAGGCACCCTTGTACTTGCTTTAGGACGTGATATTTCTGAATTGAAGACTTTTGCTAATAAAACTGAAAATTATGAAAATGTTGATTCAGACCAAATTGCAGAACTTGAGCCAGACCTTGCCGATCGCTTTCATAAGGGACTCTTTTTTAAAGACGAGGCTTTCTTAAACCCTCGTAAAGCAATCACTCAGTTATCTGAAAAATTGGAGAGATTGGGCGTCGAATTTGTGTTCAACAACGAAGCCAACGTAAGTGAGGTGAGAGGGACCGATTTAGTTGTCGATTGTAGGGGGTTGGAAGCTCGCGACATATCAAAAACATTACGCGGGGTTAAAGGTGAAATGCTTTTGATTCACAGTAATGACATAAAGATCAACAGATCCATTCGATTATTGCATCCAAGAATACCTTTGTATTTGGTTCCGCGTGGTAATGGTGACTACATGGTTGGTGCCACCATGATTGAGAATGAGGAACGTGAACGAATTTCTGCGCGATCCATATTCGAACTACTTGGGTCAACACTCGCCCTTCATCCAAGTTTTAATGAAGCTGAGATTGTAGAAATAGGTGTTGATGCAAGACCGACATTCCCAGACAACCTCCCTCGTGTTTATTGGAAAGGCGAGATTCTTTGTGTGAATGGTCTCTATCGTCATGGATTTTTATTGTCTCCTTCAATGGCACAAATGGCGGCAAAAGCTGTTTTTGAAGGATCTAATATACCGGAGTCAATCGATGAATATTCTCGTTAATGGTCTGGAAGTCTCTGTTTCAGGTTCTAGGTTAGGGTCAATTCTTGAAGAGCTTGGCTATGTAAATAGGGTTCTGGTAACCGCCGTAAATGGTGATTTTGTGAGTGTGCAAAAGCGGGATGAATTTGAAATAAAAAGTGCAGACAAGATTGAAGTTTTGGTGCCAATGCAGGGAGGTTAATGTGCTAAAAGTATACGATACAGAACTGCACAGCCGTATGATGCTTGGAACGTCTCAATATCCATCACCCGCAATTTTGTCAGAAGCCGTTAAAGCCTCCAAAGTAGAGATTGTCACGGTATCTCTTCGTAGAGAGTCAGGGAAAAATCAGGCTGGGCAAAGTTTCTGGTCATTAATTAAAGGATTGAATGTCCAGGTGCTCCCTAACACTGCGGGTTGCCATACCGTAAAAGAGGCGGTAACTACTGCGCATATGGCAAGAGAGATTTTTGGCACGGATTGGATCAAGTTAGAAGTTATTGCTAATGCAGACACTTTGCAGCCTGATGTTTATGGCCTTGCAGAGGCAGCAAAGATTTTATGCGAGGATGGCTTTAAAGTCTTTCCATATTGCACTGAAGATCTCTCAGTAGCAGAGAAGTTGCTACAAGTAGGTTGTGAAATCCTTATGCCTTGGGGTGCTCCGATCGGTTCTGGCCGAGGATTAAATAACATCTACGGTTTAAGAACTCTCCGCGCTCATTTCCCCGATATTCCTTTGGTCATTGACGCAGGAATAGGCTTGCCTTCTCATGCGGCGGCGGCAATGGAATTGGGCTATGACATGATCTTGTTAAATACTGCGGTGGCGCGTGCAGGTGACCCAATAATGATGGCTCAGGCGTTTGCTAATGCAATTGATGCTGGCCAACGTTGTTATTTGGCTAAACCAATTGAAAAGAGAGATATGGCTGAACCTTCTACGCCGGTATTCGGTAAGGCTTATTTAGCATGAAACGAGAGCCATTTTATCCAACATGCTGATCCGTCGAGTGAAAGAGTGGCTCGCGATAACAAGAGGGCAACGTATTGAATCGCTATGATAGGCAGCAAGTGCTACAGCAAGTAGGGAAATGCGGGCAAACAAAGATTTCTAACGCTAAGGTCTTGGTTGTTGGGGCTGGTGGTCTTGGTTCACCCGCACTTCAATATTTGTGCGGGGCTGGGGTTGGCACCTTGGTTGTAGTTGATCCAGATGTTGTGGAAATGACTAACTTGCATCGACAACCTATCTACAACGAGAGTTTGGTCGGTCTGGCGAAAGTTGATGCTGCAAAGATAGTTCTAGAGAAACTTAACCCTGAGGTCGAAGTGCTTACATATGCCACGACACTGCATCCAGATAATTCCCGTTTATTGGTGAGTAATGCCGATGTCGTTTTAGACTGCGCTGATAGCTACGCAGTTAGCTACATGTTGTCAGATGTTTGTTCGTTGCTAGGAAAGCCGCTTATCTCTGCATCCGTACTTGGTCTTAAAGGTTATGTAGGAGGATTTTGCTCATCCGCTCCTTCTTTTAGAGCTGTTTTCCCTGAAATTCCAAATAATACGGCTACTTGTGCCACGATGGGCGTCTTAGGCCCTGTAGTCGCAATGATAGGTGTTTTGCAGGCGCAAATGACACTTGGGACTTTACTGCATTTATCTCCATCACCTTTAGGGCAAATGGTAACCGCTGATTTGGATACGTATTCATTTTCAAGTTTTCGCTTTGATAATGCGGAAGAGCCAAAATCAGTCACATTCCATTTCATATCAACGTCATCACTCACTTCTAAGGATTTGATAATCGATCTTCGAGGTGAAAATGAAGCGCCTAACCCGGTTCACTCTGATGCGTTAAGGATGTCGGTTGATGCGTTCTGTGATGGCAACTTCATTCCAGAGTCAGGGCAGAGGGTTGTTTTAGCGTGTAGGACTGGCTTACGTGCGTGGAATGCAGCGAGAAATCTTCGCAATTATTGGGATGGAGAAGTCGCACTCATGGCTATGGCAAGCCTTGAAGTTAGGTAAGGATGAAATCTTAAATTTAATAATATCAGTCATATACCCAATGGATTTCAAGATGGATCGCGACGGCAAGGGAGCGAATCCCCGGGAGCATAGATAACTATGTCATAGAGAACTATGTGACCGGGTGAGTGCAGCCAACAAAGAGGCAACTTGAAAGATAGCGGGTATAGAGGTGAGTTTGATTATGAGAGCAAATAAAGGCCCCAAAGCGCTATCTGAGCCTAAAGTTGCTACGTTAGCCATTGTATATCATAACGATAAAATCTTATTGGTTAGGAGGAATAAGCAGCCTCAGCGGTTTGGTTGGGGTTTTCCTGGCGGATCAGTACTGCCTGGTGAAAGCCTACACGATGGTGTTTTACGAGAGCTTAAAGAAGAAACGCAATTAGTCGCTACAGTAGAAACAACGCTTACTGTAGTAGAGGTAAATGAATTTGATAGTGAAGGTGTCCACCATCACTTCATTTTAGTACCACTTCTCTGTAGTTATCTATCGGGAGTTCCTGTGGCTGGAGACGATGCACTGGAATGCCGTTGGATGAGTTTCAACGATATTTATAACCAATCAGAAACATTAATTGAGCATGTTGCAACAGTGGCTCGGGAAGCTGACGCCATTATCAGAGCACGAACTCATTAACGTTTGAATAAGGTCTTTATATATGAAAAAGATGTTTCTTGCTGGACCGTTTAAAGCATTAGTCGATCCTGAAAGTCATGTAATGTCACACAAAAATATCGATCAATTCCAAAGCATCATCAAATACTTTGAAGAGAGAGAATGGTCTGTGCACTGTGCTCATAAGCGTGAAAAATGGGGGCGTGAGTTTATGACGCCTTCTCAATGCACACTTATTGATTACGAAGAAATTAGTCAGTGTGACTATTTTGTAGCTTTCCCTGGAGTCCCTGCTTCGCCTGGTACGCATATTGAAATGGGGTGGGCATCCGCTATGAAAAAGCCAGTGGTGCTTTTGCTTGAAAAGAACGAAGAATACGCTTTTTTAGTCCAAGGGCTGGGTGAAATCACTTCAGTTAAAACGTTGCGTTACAGCAAGGAAGCCGGTGTTGATATCGCCCAAATAGAGATGTTAATCGAAGAATTCGAGGGTGTTCATGAATCGCTTTGATACATTTGATCAATTGTATATCTCGACACTTGATCTGGTTAATAATAACTATGAATTTGAAAATAGACCGCGGGGGCATTCCGAACGTGAGGTTCTTGGTTTTAGTTGTAAATTGACGAACCCGTTATCGAGATATTGTTTTCATCCCGTCAGAAAGCAAAATGTCATTTTCAACTATGCCGAAGCCTTATGGTATCTCTCAGGAAAGAATGATCTTGATTTTATATCCTGGTACGCCCCGTCTATGACCAAGTACTCAGCAGATGGGGTAACTTTGCCGGGTACTGGCTATGGCAAGAAATTATTGCATTTCGGATCTGACGATCTGAACCAAATTGCCAGAGCTATCGACATTATCAAGAATGACGACGCTGATAGTAAGAGAGTATTCCTTCAGATATTCAGTGCGGATGAAGATATTTATAAAACTAATATAGACGTTTCATGCACTTTAGGGCTGCAATTACTCTTGCGTGAAGGAAAACTGCACTTGGTTGCATACATGCGGGCTAACGATGCATATGTGGGTATGTTAGGCGATATTTTCTCATTCACTTTCATTCAAGAGTTCATAGCATCAATGCTTGGGTGTGAAGTGGGTCAATATACCCATAACGTGGGTTCGATTCACATATACCAGCCTAATCAAGAGAAAGTCCAAGGTATATTAGATCGTCCATTTGAAACATTTGAGCCAATATGTTCACCGCCTGTAATGCCTAAATCAGATTTTTCAGTGGTATCTAAGGTTTTGGAGTACGAGAAGAAAATTCGGCGCTCTGAATTGTCTTTGAACGATATAAATCAGCTTCCACTAGACGAGTACTGGATAGAAATTCTCCGTCTCTTTAAAGTGAACACTTATCTCCGAAGTGGAGAGAGCGTGCCTGATATGCTGATTGAAAATATCCATCCATTTCACAAATCTTTTTTATTGAACAGGCTGAAATAGGTAAAATTTAGCCTTTTGGGTTATTACTATACTAATCTAATAATATGAGATGACAAATGAGCACTAACTGGATGAATGAAGATGTATCAAGATTATTCGATCAATATGATGATTATTTGGAGGAGAGACTTGGGTACACACCATTGATTGAAAACCTTAAGGAGAGCCTGGGGCAAAATATATCGGTTCTTGATTACGGTTGTGGTAGTGGGAAAGTGTCACGTCGGCTAATTGCCAGAGACATAAAGATGGTAACGGGAGTCGATATCTCACAAACCATGGTGGATAAAGCTTCCAGCAACATCAATCGGGGCAATAGTTCTTATCATCAAATCAGAGAGGGGGTCCTTAACTTCAATGATAATACTTTCGATGCAGCTATATGTTGTTACGTGTTCATCAATAACAGTAAAAAGTCTGATCTTTTAAAAATTGCCAGGGAAGTTTATAGGACATTAAAACCTGGCGGCATTTTTTACGTATTGGATACCAATCCAGATTCCACTGGGATTAAGTTCAGTTCTTTTATGAGCGGTGATCCAAATAAGAAATACAGTGATGGAGACAGCAAGTCAGTGTATTTAGATCTGCCAGATGGAAGTATTTTTAATATTTTAGATACGAATTGGCATAAAGATACATATTACAAAATATTAAGTGAGGCTGGATTCAAAACTATTGAACTTTTTGAGCATTGTGACGCCGATGCTTCAAAGGATACTGAAAGTCTACGATATTCCCCACCGTTCGTAATGTTCAAAGCAACTAAATTCTAGATGCCTCATGGAATTCCTTACTTGTTACAAAAATATCAGTGAGGGATTCCACATGACTAGTTTCGAAGGTAATTTAAGATGGCATTAGTGAGTTTAAGTGGACTGAGATCCAACCGATATGTCTTCGGTTTATTGCTGGCGGTGATGGCAACCTGCCTATATTCGCTTAAAGGTATTCTTGTAAAAATAATGTACAAAAATGGCATTGATAGCATCAGTGTTATGGCGCTCAGGATGTTCTTTGTATTACCCATTTACGTCTTTATTGGAATAAGAATTTATACCAAACTCACTCCCAAACAGGCGAACTCCATTAAGTCTAACTGGCACTGGTGTTGTTTGGTTGGGGTCGTTGGTTACTACTTATCAAGCTTCTTCGATCTGAAAAGTCTGAATTATATAAGTGCACAACTTTCCGGTTTGGTTTCGTTCACTTATCCAATATTTGTTTGTTTTATAAACTGGTTTTTGTTTAAGGAAACGTTCAAAAAAGATATGTGGCTGACGCTTTTCTTGAGCTATAGCGGCATTATCCTGCTCTTATCGTATGAGTTCAGCTTCGGAGATACCTACAGTGTATTGTTTGGATCAGCGTATGCCATAGGAGGTTCGTTGGCCTTTGCTTGTTATATGGTCTTTAGTAAACGCCTTATGGCCAAAATGCCAGGCGCTATGTTTACTAGCATTGCTATGGGTGCAGCGAGCGTATGTGTATTTATGCATTTTCTAGCCGAGGAGGAATGGAAAGACATAACTCTAACCCTACAAATCTTGTTACTTTCTTTGACGATCGCAATAGCTTGTACTGTTGCCCCTTCTTTTATCTTGAGTGAAGCCATTAACTGCATTGGGACTAATCAGGTTGCGGTGATGGGAGCATTTGGTCCGGCGGCAACAGCTCTTATGGCAGTTTTCATACTATCAGAGCCATTCAGTAGCTATCATTTTTTGGGAATGACATTAGTCGTTCTATCGGTAAGTTGGTCATTTTTGATGAAATTTATAAAAACCAAATTACATTACTCAAAAGAATAATCATCTCAATTGTAAGGAGATAGACGTGAATATTTTAAAGTTCAGACAAATTAAGTATTTCATCGTATCTTGGTTTGCTTCGATCTTGGCAATTGGGTCGGCATTTGCTCAAGATATTCATGTCGGTTTGTACCCTTGGGTACCTCGCGTAGAGCAGTTTCAGACTGAACTGACTAAAGTTTGGAAACAAAGATATCCAGATGATAACCTTATTTTTGCAGCTAAAGAAGTTTGGGATGGCGGTTACAATACAGACCCATCAGATCAATTAGATGTTTATGTATTTGATGCAATTCACATGAATTATCTCGCTAATAATGGTTGGTTGTTACCGCTCGAAAAATCGGATATTGATGATTTTGAGGATTTATTTGATTATGCAATGGATGGAGTCAAAGTTGTAGATGCGGAATCATATTGGGGAATTCCTCAATTGGGATGTACTCACATATTGTTCTATCACGCTAATGATATTGAATTGCGTATCGCTCAGACATTAACCCAACTAAAAACAACTTTAAATTCCTGCCAATATACAGGCCAGATTCCACCAAAGAAGACGGGGTTAATGATAGATATGAGTAGTTCAATAATAAATGCTTTGTACTTGCAGGCAGTCTATAGTCTCCATAACCAGATGCCGAAGAATCTGCCATTCAGCCCAGTGGAGTTTAATGCTGACGCAATTACAAATTTAAGATCCATTATGGAAATGTCTAGTTATGATAATTCCACTAAGAAGGCGGCTAGTTACCAACATGGTGTATGGTTTGAAGCAGGTTATGGTAGAGCGTTTGTAGGTTTCACTGAATCAATGACAGTTATGAGTAGTACAGCCTTGGATAATATCGATTTCAAAGTGATGCCATTATCGAATAATACCGAAAGCAACCCTCTCTTTTACGCTGATATTGTCGGAGTTTATCCGAAGCAAAATAGGAGTGCTGAGGAGATCTCAAAGGTCAAAGAGCTAGCGAATGTTATGGCATCAAAAGATTATATGGTTTCAAGCTCGATCCCTGTTCCGGGCGCTTTGTCGGGACCCAAATCAAACCCGCAATATCTAATGCCTGTTCGAAAATCAATTTTTGTTGAATTAGGAAATAAATATCCAATTTACAACAAAATGCAAATGCTTGTTGAAAACAGTTCTCCAGTACTTTTTACCATGAATGAACAAAGTAAGACCTGGATAAGCGAAATGAAAGCAAGTCTTCAATCCGCGATTAAAGCTGACTTTTCATGTGAGGTTTCACCTTAGTTTAATCTGTGATTTTTTAAACCTCGACTGACATTTTTAGCATATGTTAGTTGAGGTTGGGCAAGGCAGGATTTTTATTTTTTTACAATAAAATCAATAAGGTAATCCAAGTCCTGCCATGCAATACACCACGGTGTAATATCTCAAGTTCTACGGCGCGATATAACTAATTTATCCTTCGGACGATCCGCCCAATCGGAGATTTGATTGCTGAAGTTATCTGCCAACAAATAAGACGGAGTTTTAGCGAACCAATCAGAGAGTGAGATATCCTGGTAGATGCCGTTATCTAGCACAACCAGCACCTTGAGATCATCATTACCCATATTTTCGATATAGTGACCAAATCCCTGTGGCACGTAACCGACGTCGGTTGGCCCAAATTTCGAGGTTTGTGCGTGTCCGTGGGAACTAAACACGGTCATACGTCCTTTGCCTGAAATGTAATATTGCCATTCGTTAGCATTCGGATGCCAATGTAGTTCACGTATTGCACCCGGTTTAACGATCTCGATGAGACCGGTGATAGTGGTAGAAATGGGAAATTCCTTCGATGATGCCCGATAAATACTTCCTGCATCGTTCTCAAAGAAGGGTTTGTTTTTCAAGAGTTCATAACGGTGGGTGAGTGGGGCATCGTTCAATCCTCCGTCGTCTATAGGTAGGGGAAGTTTTGGCGGTATGGCGCCACCGACGATGTAAGCTTCACCCTGTTTAAGTTTGGAAAAAACGGATGCTGGCATGTTAACACTTTTCTCTAGCGCTTCTTTCGGCGTATGCGTTATCCAATCAGTGATGCTGAATGTGCCAAATTCTGAGAAGTGCCCGTCGTCAAAAGTCAGAATGAAATGCGCGCCATCTTCAAGCGCTTGAATAGAATGACCATGACCTTTGGGAAAATACCATACATCACCGGGGCCAAAATCGGCTACTTCACTTTTGCCCTCTGGATCGATAATGGTAATACGTGCATGACCTTCAAGCATATATGCCCATTCAGCGGCAACAGCATGCCAATGGAGTTCACGCACACCACCCGGTTCGAGCATCATATCAACACCGGCAATCCCTTCAGATATCGGAAATTGTTCTATTGTGGCTTCCCGTGCCCACCCATATTCAAATATACGTTTTTTGCTGTCTGTAAATTTATATTTATACGAACTTTTGGCCCCAACGGGGGGGATATTATTACCCGTAGTGACAGTATTGTGTTGTTCATCAGCAACAGCGGATTTAATCATACTACCCATGCTAGCTGCTGCACCAATTGCGGATGCTTTCAAGATATCACGACGTGAGAACATATTTTTGCCTCCAAAAATGGTACCCGTAAGAGTGGTTGCAAGCTGATATATATTCGTTTGGTTTTTTAAACTAATTATTGTCACTGGAATGAAAAATCAGAGGTGACTTGTTAATCATAGTAAAAAGGTGAATTTTGAATGAGGAAAAAGTGTTTATTTTTATTTTCGCTATTTTTGCCCATCCCCCCGATAGGGTTCAAAGTTACTTTTCAAGCCCTTCCACTGTTTATGACTTTAATCTGTAAATAATGTCGTCAGGTCAACCGACTTGACGAACTTATAGGGCAGAGTCCAGTTAACGGTACGGCCTTTACGGTAATTGTTAAATTTAACGTCCTTATTTTTTCGGCTGATGATCCTTTGATTTACATGTTTTAGTTTTTCTTCAAGCTCATCTTTAAGTTCTTGCAAAGTTTGGGATATTGGTCTTTGTAATACGGGCAGATCAGGTCATTCAGGACACTTTGTTTGTCGGCTTTCCACCTGTTCATAAGAATTAAGTCGTCTGTAAAACTTCGCTAAGACCCGGCGGCGGGCAGTTTTTAGTACTGCCTGTTTGACTAATATTTTCTCTTCATGTGGTGTGGAGACACCATGCTCCAGATCCCATGAACTGGTGCTAATAAAAGCAATGTCTACATTCAAGCTACGAAGTAGCATGGTTGCGGTGCGGCCAACACAAGAATGATTTCTCTTATCGACTTACCCCCCGGTATGGAACAGATTCAACTGAGGTTTATTCATCAGGTATTGGATAATGGAAAAATCATTAGTAATAATGGTGAGGTTAAAACGCTCAGCCAATACTCTGGCAATTTCAAATGTGGTGGTGCCGGCATCAAGATAAACAACTTGTCCATCTTCAACCATGGATACCGCATATTGGTCAATTTCTCGTTTATGCCGATGATTAAGTTGGGCTTTTTCATTCCAGGGTAATTCTTGGCGTAGAACATCACTGAGTTGCACACCGCCACTGACATTAATGACTTTGCCTTCCTCTTCCAGAGTGCGGATATTAGGTTTGCCGCAAATTCAGCCATGATGAATTCCTTTTATTCAGTTTTTGGGATAACGAGTTTCAAGTTCCTGCACTTGCCCTTTATTTAAGGTGGTGAAACCGTATGGTAATAATGTCAGATATAACCGGGCAGTATCTTCCAATTCTTCCGCATTGAAAAAAGCTTGCCGTAAAGTTTTGCCACCGACAACAGGTCCGTGGTTAGAAAGCAGAATTGGATGCATGGCAACTTCTTTCGTGGGTTTGTCGCCAGATAGCCAGTTACCCTCTATATCCAGCTTGCTAAGACGATCAGCTTGCAAGTCGCCAAAACTGGAGTTGGTTGGCGTGATGATAATTGTGCCATCATCCAGTTTGGCACTGATATTACCTGCACCGCCACTGCGATAACCTCGGTAAAACATTGAACGAGCCCATTCTACTAATTCTGTTCGTAGCGCCTGTTCACTCATGAAACATCTCCTGAGCATGCAGGAAAAAATTAATGCTAGCTTCTGATACTGAGCCACTTGTTTGTTGGTCATTACGGAGCAACTGCCGGAAAGGATCACGGTACGTCTATTCTGAGCAGGGGGTGTTGCACCTTCCGGCTGAGGTGGTGACAATAATTTTCCGGTATTTGTACTGGCAAGTGCGGCACCAAGGCCAGAACCCCCGGTTACTAATGTCAGTTCTGACACAGCACTGGCAATAGGTAGTAGATCATTCATGGACATGGCATCTACTACTGCGTAGCGAATGCCTTGTTGTTGTAATTTATTTAGCTGCTTGCGGATTGCTTGCTCTCCCTGATGAACACATGTCAGATCTACCAGACCTGTTTTTCCCTGGGCCTGTTGCTCCATCAGGCGTATTAGATTAGCGTCTTTCATGGGTGTTATTGGGGGGTGTTGCATACCACTTTTATTGACCAGTTGCCCGTTAACAAACAGATGTCCATGCACAACGGTACGCCCATTAACCGGCAGTGCAGGGCAGATCAGCGTGATATCTGCGTTTAGTTCCCCCATCAGAGCATCTGTTACTGGCCCGATATTACCCTTGCTGGTGGAATCAAATGTTGAGCAGTATTTGAAGAATATTCGCTGACAGCCTGCTTCTTGGCGTAACCAGCGGCAGGATTTTAGTGTTTAGTGAGTTGTTCACCGCTTCATCTACCGGGAAAGAGCGGCTTTTTAGGCTGATAACAATGGCATCAATATTTTGTGGGACGACTGTATTTTCATCAGGTGCAACCAGTAACTGAACAACCCGCCAGCCGCTTTGCACCATAAAACTTGCGATATCGGTTGCGCCGGTAAAGTCATCGGCAATAACACCCAATTTAATGGTCATAATTCTTTCTCCGGTAAAGTGATACCTTTAAAAGTTTTGATAACTGCGCTGTCATCCCATTGACCAAAACCTTCGTTTATATTGGCGGCAGAATGATCAGGGAAATGGCAAGCCAGAATATAAGAGATATCCGTGATGACATCTTCCAGTGTGTAGGTAAAGAATATTTTCCTGGATTTAAAATACCCAAGTATAAGAATGAAGTTCACCCTGGAGTTAACAGACCAACCTTGCGGTATTATCTGATGTTCCGTATCGGATAAGGTGAAATAGTATTCTCGTTCCTCCAAAGTAAATCGAGGCAGGCCAAAATAGTCCTGAATTTCAGGTTGAGTCAGTATAGTCAGGCGCTTTTTATTGGTATTCATTTTTTTAATTCTTAATATGGCAGGGTTACATTGAGTATGTCACTTTATCTTTTCCTTACCACCTTTAATAGACATAGATTTATACCCGTTATCTTTCAAGTTGCTTCTTTGTTGGCTGCACTCACCCGGTCACATCGTTCTCTATGACATAGTTATCAATGCTCCCGGGGATTCGCTCCCTTGCCGTCGCGACGCATCTTGAAATCCATAGGGTATAGATCTAATTATTTAATGTATAATCTTGATTATTAAGATTAAATATATTGTCTGGTGTGTAGTTCTAATTGGCAATATTATATTTTAATTTATGGTGTTTACGTGTAATTAATTAATTATGACGTGAATCACGATATTGAAAATTAGATTATTAATTTATTGATTTTTTTGTATGGTTTGTATTTTTATACATAGTTTAAAATAAATTATAGATTGAGAAATTAAAAAATCAAACGAGATAATACATCTTCTATTAAGAAGCAGAATGCCAAATGTTAATATTTTTCAAATCTTACGATTTAATTTAAGTTAAACTTAAAAATAGTGTAACACCTTGTATTAAGTGAAAGCCTATAGCTATAACTGAGTTTAAGGACTGAGTGTAGTAGTGCTATTGGTTATTTAACTTAGTAAACCGGTGGTAATTCACATAGGATATTCTATGTAAATGAAAGAGAGACATATCCCTTATAGCTTAACGATACCTATGGATTTTTCGCTGGATTAATATCACTTCTTATTTGAAAAGGAGATTACTCATCGTGTCTAAACTGGCAATACATGGTGGCTCTTCCATTCGAACAATGTCTTGGCCTGGGTGGCCTACAAGTTCTCCCGAAACTGTAGATAATCTACTTTCTGTTTTAAATAGTCAGCGTTGGTCAATAAGTGGACCATACCGTGGGGTACCTTCTTTTGAACAGCGTTTTGCTGAAGCTTATGCACGTTACACGAATGCTAATTATTGTGTTCCTGCTTCCAGTGGTACTGCCAGCTTGACTATGGCTTTAGAGGCAGTAGGGGTCGGAGCGGGTGATGAAGTCATTGTACCTGGTTTATCTTGGGTCGCTTCAGCATCAGCTGTTCTTAATATTAATGCTATTCCAATGCTAACCGACGTGAATCCTCAGACAGGGTGCTTAGATCCAAATGCGGTTGAGGAAGCAATTACTTCTCGCTGTCGTGCGATGACAGTTGTACACCTCGGTTCTGCGGTTGCAGATCTGAATGCCTTAATGCATATTGCAGAAAAAAATAATTTGCCACTCATTGAAGATTGCTCTCAAGCACACGGTGCTCGTTTTGCTGGTCAACATGTGGGGACATTTGGTATTGCTGGAACGTTCAGCATGCAACATAGTAAGCTGTTGACCAGTGGAGAAGGTGGAGCGGTACTAACTCAAGATGAGCAAATTGCTAGACGATTAGCCCATCTACGCGCCGATGGACGTACATTAAGCAGTGTACCACCACCGTTGGATCATATGGAGTTATTAGAAACTGCTGAGTTAATGGGTTCGAACTATTGCTTGTCTGAATTTCATGCCGCAATTTTGTTAGCTCAATTAGAAAAACTTGATACCGAGAATGCTATCCGGCGCTGTAATGCTGAATATTTGGATGAGCTGATGCTGCAAATTGGCTGTTTTCCTCAGCAAACCACTCTGGGTACCACTGAACGTGTCTATTATAGCTATGTCATTGGATTACCTGAATCTGTCTTAGAGAAGGTTTCAGTAGAAAAACTGGCAGAAGCCCTGTCAGCAGAGCTGAATTTACCTTGTAAGCCTATGTATGCCGCATTAAATCAATGTACGTTATACCAACCCGAGAGTCGGCGGCGTTTCGCATTAGGAAAAGACTTTCAGTCATCCGTTCAGCCGCAGCGTTTTAGTCTGCCAATAGCGGAGGTATTCTCCCATAGCCACATTGCCTTGCCGCATCATTTTTTACTTGCAGAAGAAACTGACATGCTTGATGTCCAGCGTGCTCTGGAGAAGGTAATGAGCCATGCCGAGCATCTGTGAATCTAAAAGGTCAAAACTATTATGACGTCAACACATTGCCATCGTTTTGTGTTCATCCGACACGCAGAAGCAACATGCAATCTACAGGATGACCATGTGTTAATCAGTTCAGTTTTGCCTGATTCACCACTGACGGAAATGGGCCAGCAACAAGCACAATTATTAGCAGATAATTTTCCCAAGGAGTTAATCGGAGACAAGATATTTAGCAGCCCAATGGTCCGAACAATGCAAACGGCCAAATTTCTCACTGCACGGTACAATTTACCGTTGATATCTGATGAGCGTTTGGAAGAAGTGCGTATAGCACCTTCACTGATACCGCCATTAAGTTTGCCGGAATGGGATGCAATGCTGGAAGAACGTTTGAATAGTCCCACAATTAAAGTAAGACCTGAAGTAGAAACTGTTATTGAACAACGAGCACGAGTGACCGATTTCTTGCGTCAACGGCACCAACAGCGTGGCCGGGAAAAGGTCACTCTGATCGTTTCCCATGCATTCACTATAGAGTTAGCAATGTTTGTGTTGCTAGGGCTGGAAATCTCCCTATTACAACGCTGGCATATGCGTATTAGTAATACAGCATTGCACGTTATAGAGAATGAAGAGATAGGTGGAAAATCTAGGCTTGTTCTTGTTAACGCGAAAAATCATTTGAGATTATGGCTTTAAAGGTAAGAAGATAAAACGTATGGCTGCAAAATTTGAACGATTACAACAACTTTCCCGGCACACTGATTTTTCAGCATTGGTTCCACCTTTAGTGGGATTTGCGGCTGATAAAGCGCTTGCCATTGTAAGACATTATCCGCAAGCAGATACTGCGCTGCTACGCACCCTCTACAGTCAGTACATCACTGAGCACCCCGACTGGATAAAACAGGTTGAGAAAGTTTGTGGTCCTGCCCCCTGGATTATTCGCAGTGCGGGTTTGGAGGATGGTGATACTTTCGTGAATGCTGGAGGCTATGCCAGTATCATCTGTCATTGTCCGGCAGATTTTAGTGATACGCTTTCTGCGGTAGCTTTCAGTGGATTTGAACTTCAATCCATTGAACAGCAACGGTTAAGTGATCCGGGTTATCAACCGCAGCCAATCACCTGTTTTGTTCAAAAATTGATTGAAGGTACGCCATCTACAGTGGGCGCTTTACAGGCTCCGTATCTGACAGACGATGCATGTCATGATTTAAATAAAATTATCAATCAATTACATCAATATCTCTCTGAAATTGCGTTAGACACTGAGTGGGTTTTGGAAACGGATCATGGCCTGGTTTCCGTGACCGGATTGACTTTACATGCCTCTGAAGGTATCCGGGGAGAACTGGCGTTCGGTTTTGGTTTTGCGTCGGCACAATCCCCCGGCTCAAGGGCAAACTCTGTGGCCTATCATTGGCCAACGTTAGCTGCACCTTTGTGGTATGGCGCTCAATTATGTCAGGTTCGCGTGGATAAGATTTGGTTAGTACAGGCACGTCCCGCTCCGGGTTATGTACTTGAGCGTCAGGTTGAACAGTTAACCACTGAAGTGAAAGAAGAGCTGGCACGTAGTATGCAGGTGGTTCCCGTAACAACATTGCTGCATCCTGCAAAGCCTAATTTAGGCGTTTTCCTTTCGGCATCCACATTAGACGATGCTTGGTCTCGTTATTTGCGTCTTCCTTTGCCAGTGCGATCCACTCTTGTGGCTGTCTTCGTTGAATCAGGCGTTGCCAGTGAACATGCTGGCATCATGTTCCGTCAACAAAAATTGCCTGTTTTTCTTACCCAGTTAACCAATATCCCCGCAGTTCCTTTGGTCATTATTAATAGTGTGGGAGAGCAAGCCTACTTTAGTGCGCAAAAACCACTTATCGAATTGGAAACGGAAACCATTGAATCGGTTAATTTGTCCGCTGCTGTACAGCATATTTTTGACGATAGAGAATCTCTGCCCACTACGGCGCTGTCTTCTCAAGATCTTTCGGATGTTTTGCAACGTGCGCTGGCTGGCTTACCGGTATTAGAGGAAAAAATCGGTGTTTCACTCAGGCAACGTACTCTTTTTCCAATGGACACATGGTTACAGCATGGTGACATTGTCCGAAGCCCAAGTTTAACAGGTTGGCTCCTGGCACAAGTCGGTGAGAAAGCAATGACGCTCTACCCTGCTCATTGGTCAGCAACTGACGAAACAACAGATTATCTCTGTGCTTTCAGAGCCAAAACCGATCCGCAATCGACATTACCGCACTTATGTAAGGCTATCCCAACATTGGCAGACAAGATCAGGCAACTCAATGACCTGCGCCTGCTGATGTTATTTATCAAAGCCGAATCATGGATTGAGAGAATTCCCTCAATGCCATTGGCGCAATGGATTGATGTTGCGATAACGTCCCCAAATGGGGATGGGCGTCTGCTACTGGAGTGTCTACTTCATGTGCTTGCAGATACAGACATTATTCCCATTTATGAAGATGCAGACCGGATCAACATTTTACACGCGTTAACCCAGGCAGCAGGTTCTACACTTTCTGTTCACGAACTGTTTGAAGTTATCCATCATCGCCAATTGTCACCGATTGCACTGGCGAATCTGGTTTATGCGCCCGAAGCGTTTGCTGACTATGTGGCTTTCCTGTCTCCACTTAAGCGCTTTAAAGCAGCCGCAGCACTGGCAGGAGCGAGTGAAGCTGCTGATTTGCTACAAGCTACGGATAGCCTGATGAAAGCGTTACATCAGGCGAAATTATTCACCTTGAGGGCACTTTGTCGCATAGATTTAGTGGATACTTACGATCAGGTACTCAAGGCGGTATTAGCCGATGTGGTTGATAGACATGAGCTGATCACGTATCAAAATTATCTAGATCTGCTCAGCGATTGGATGGAGTTTGCTCAGCTATCAACGCTTTCTGCCACAGAAAAATCGGCATTATGCGTTTTCCAGGGATGGGTAGAACATGTTCGTCATAACCCTATGCCGGATACTTTTTTTCTTGAATTAAAAGAAGATGTTGTAGAAATCTTGGGGGATGATTTCTTACGTTGGCAGGTTTTAATGCCTGTCGCCGGTAATATGACACCGGAACAGCTACCGATAGAAAATGCTCACCAGTTACACAATCTATTGCATCAGTGGATGCTGGTTCGTTTCCGGGCTGAATCGGGGCCTGATCTACCTGCGCTTTTACATAAATTGATCAATATCGCTGATGGTTTTGGTGATGCCCGCTCTTGCCTTTTAAGGTTAACTAATAACCTCTTTGAGATTTCTCTGCCCTTTGTCGTACACAAGGCCAGTTTCCTCTTTAATGAGAAGGAGTTGGTTGTTGAGTTCTGCGAGCTTCCGAATGCCCCGGAAGAGGAGATTGGTCGCTTATATGTCTTCGATGCATTGGCTTCACGTATTTCAGAATGGAAACCACAATGGCAGATATCATCAAATCGGGTCTGCCAATTAGGCACTTGGACACTTTTCTTACGTTTAAAGCGCGCTGATGGCTTACATTGGCAGAGACAGGATCTCGAACAACTGGTGCTTTGGTTGCGGGTGCTATTCGATACTGCTTATGATTTCTCCTATGTGCCTAATGATGAAGCTTCTCATGTATATGACATGCTGGGACATTCTCCCTGGAGTGATCTATTCCACGCTTATGTTAATTACCGGGCTGTGATTGATTTTTCTGTTCAGCGTATCACAGTTTATTCGTTGCCCTTTGCCTCAACGCTCGCTGCACTCTGTCTGAATGAATCTATACGTGATGAGGTCACCAGCGCTTACCTTGCTGGTTTTGACCATGCCTGGGATGCTTTTCACCGAATTATTGAGAAGCTGGAAAAAACAGAGGATGACCAAGAACAGTGGGAATGCCTTCACACCACCGCAGGGCAGATGGGATTACTCTTTTCAGCAGTATGGCCAGAGCAGACGTTGATGCGGATGGTACAAAAACCACTCTCCCGGGTTGGGGCTGAACGGATCGCAGTCAGCTTGTTACATCGTCGTGATTTGTCGGCTACATTGCAGCGGTTGGTTACTGCTCCAGAAAATGCCGGATTGCGTAATTTAGTTTTGCACCACGTTCCTGAAATCGCGGTAAATGCAGGTTCTGCTGCCTCAATCGCAGGTGAAATCGCGATTTGGCAAAGTCAGTTTAAACGCTGCAAAGAGTACTTGCTTGCCTATCATGCAAATGTACTCTCTGAGGGCCAATGTCAACAATTTGTCAGACAACTTAGTCTTATCCCTTATGGCATCACAGAGGAAATTGAAACGTATATTCAACGTGCTCTGGCTCCCATAGCCACAGAGGGGAAAGGCCGTTTTAAATTGTCTGAAGTTGATCCGATTGCGATTATTAGCACTATGCGGACAAAATGAGGGCAGAATGACTAAATACCTAGGCAAGGTTGCTAGAATACAGATTACCCCCTCAGAGTTAGTGGCGAAGTTATTCGCCACTGAATATGCTCAAAACGGTGATGGTTATGTATCAGCCTGCGCTCTGGGACAAATATGGAGCGACCTAAGTCTTCTTACTGAAGTCAGTCAACAGCCGTTATCTGTCCGCCGTCAGGCCAAATGTTCTGCTACACATGCGCAACAGGCCGCTTTGTCTATCGCTGGTGGTCATAAAATCACGGCTGAAACGGAGTGTTCTCAACAAATAGGCCTTGTATTGCAAGGTCAATTTTCTCCCTGGATGGATCTACTGACCCGTATTTTGGCACTCCCCTTGCCAGAGTGTTATGGCTATGATTTAGGGGATACCGAAGTCTGTGTGGATGATGCAATCCGTTTTGCCCGCCAGTTTGCCTCCGGGCGTTCCATCGTGGTTGTCGGTCTCCGCAGTGGTGGGAGTTTTCTTATTCCACGTTGGGTTGCAGGATTAACTCAGATTAATGGTGTGCCCCCTGCATGGCTAACACTGCGCCCTTTAAGGCATATTAACGCCTATTGTCAGTACCATCCTTCAGAGTTGGATACTCTATTTCGTCTTCTTGACGCACAATCTGAACGTCCAGACGTCGTGATTGTTGATGATCAACCCGATACAGGCAATACCGTTGAAAAACTTGCGGAATGGTTAGCCTTCAAAGCAGAAAACATCTGGTTTGCCAGCATTGGGCATGTGAGAAAAATCACAACATCAGCTTCATGGTCAACCGTATTTGTGCGATCACCACTGATGACACGTGAACGGCGTTCACTCTGGCAACTGTTGTTAAAAAATGATCACCGCCATTTTCTTTCTACATTGATTTCTGCGATACCAGCGTCTGATTTACTGAATTCGACAATAATAAATAACGCGGATACACAGATCTTTATCCATTGCCCAACAATGGAAAAAAGATATGGCTTGGGTGAGGCTTGGTTGCCTTGGAACTCGCCAGCAATGGAAAAATATGCAAGAAGGTTGATTAACCCCAAAAAAACTCCCTTGTTAGTCACGGATAAACATGAAACGCCATTGTTGCACCTGAGATTTATTGGGGAAAGCACCTATGGACTCACGGAATTCAATCGGGTGAAGCAAGCCAATACTGCCCATCCTGAGGCGTGGTTTCTTGATGGTTATCATATTGCTCAACATCTTCCGGGATTGCGGCCATTACGGGATCTTATGGCTGAAACACCTCATGAAAATCATCAAGTTTGGCTTACACAGTGCAACGCTGTTATTCAGTCTGTCAGCCAATCACCATTAATAGATATTGTCGGCCAGCTACCTCAGATTCCAATAGGAGCAGCCATTCGTAATGCATGGGAACGCCTGCAACACAAAATGGGTAAAAGTAAATTGAGTGAACACAAATTACCTGACTTACCCATTTGGCTCGATTCACTCAATATTCCTCCTTTTGCAGGAAGTACCCGACCAATACGCTCTTCCCTTAGCTATGCCTTTGGTGATTGGCACTGGCAAGTTGACAAGGATGGGCATCTCTACCGTTTTCATCAGGAGGCTAACTGGGGAGGGATAAGCTGGCCAGAATTGGAGATAGCTGTTTTTCTGTTGGTATATCAACTGCCGCCCGCCACATTACAGCTGATGTACAACAGTAACCAGACAGAGAATGATAATTTACCAGTGATATTCACTTCCTTACCTGTTGCGCTGCTTTTGCTGCTTGACGGTTTCCGCCGGGAAGTACGTCAATTTAGCCCTATAGGTAAGATGCGATTATGTGAAGATCTCACCTTGTTATTCCAAACTTTTATCCAGTACCACAACTTGATTATTGAAAGCATCGCGAATATGCAACCGACTGAAATATCGGGGAGTGTCTATGAGTAAACCTGAAAAAATCGCCTCTGCTGTTGGCGTACCGGCACCAAACTTACGTGCTCTATCTGCAAGTGGTGCTATCGTCAGACTGAGTGATGGAAAAGACTATATTGACCTGATGAATGGCAAAGGTAGCATCACGTTGGGACATCATCATCCGGTAGTCACAGAAGCAATAATCTCCAGTTTAAATAATGAACAGGGGTCTTCCACCTGCTGGTCAGAGCCTTTTGAGGCTCTTGCAGAAATCATTGTTGCTGATAGTGGTATCCCAAATGGGCAAGTTGCTTTTTTCAGCTCAGGAACTGAAGCCTGCCGTGCTGTTGTCCAGTGTGCACGGAAGATAACAGGCAAAAAAATCATCGCCAGCGCAGGTTACCACGGCTGGGGGGATTTATGGGCTTCGCCTTCCCATTTTTTGCAGCCAAATGAAAGCGGCATTATCGATTTCTACTTCATCCCTGAATTACTGGCTGATGTGTTAGAAAACTATCATGGCGAAGTCGCAATGGTGATGATTTCTCCCGACTATGTACATCTCAAACCAGAAACATTAAAAAAAATAGCTCATCTTGCCCGTGAATATGGCGTTCTATTTTGCAGTGATGAAGTCAAAAATGGCTATCGTTCAGTGACTGGTTCTGCGTTACCACAGGTTATTGGCGAACAGGCTGATTTTTATACCTTTTCCAAAGGACTATGCAATGGGCAACGCTTATCCTGCCTCGTCGGGCCAACTGAAATGATGCAAAAAACTAAACATATGACCTATACCGCCTATTTTGACACAGTGCCTATTGTTGCTGCTTTAGCCACATTGAAATATATGCGTGACGAACAAGGCTACAAACGTCTGGTCACGTGTGGGTCAATGCTGGCAAACACATTACGCACACTGATTGCGCAGGCAGAGTTGCCAATAAAAGTCATGGGGGATGGGCCATTACTGCAATTTATCTGTGCAACGCCAGAATTGGATGAGGCTTTCTATACTGCTTGCGGTAAACACGGCCTGTTACTGTATAAGTTTGATAATCAGGCTGTTTCGCTGGCAACTGAAGCCGTTTTAACGAAATTGGAGATCCACTTCAAACAGGTATTTTCAGAACTTGCTCTACACTTCTCTACGCAGCACCAAATCCATGTCTCTATCGAGCGACAAATGGAAGCTGCATTCAATATGATCGACGGTGCCAGTGATATTATGCCTGCTGCCGATGCTATCCATTGGTTACAAAGGTATGCCTTATGAGCAGAATAAAAGACTGGTATGGTAAACGTCTGACCTTAATTGCTCCACATCCCGATGATATTGCTTATTCGATAGGTGGTTTCGTCTCACAACTGGCGGCTGTATCCACATTAGAGGTTGTGACCGTATTTACCCAAAGTCGATGGGCGCTCCCTAAATCCCTGCGTGATGCGGGTTCCGCCGTTATCAGTAAAGTACGAGTAAAAGAAGAGCAGACTTTTTGTCAAAATTTTAAGATGAAGTTATACCCTCTTGGGCTCTCAGATTCCAGCCTGTCCGGCTATGACGATGGGAGTGAGCGCCAATTGCAATTTACTCATGGACAACTTACTAATGACATACGAACTTCAATCGTATTGGAGAAGCTACAGCAGGTCTTGGCAGGGTCCAGCCCTGATGTTGTGATTGCGCCAGCCGCCATTGGTCATCATATCGACCATCAGATTGTCCATCACGCCATTTGTTCACTACATAATCATCAATGGCAACTTGCTTTTTACGAAGACCTGCCCTATGCAGCTGAATTTACACTGGATATTTTGGAAAAACAGTTGGCAGAGCGAAAATTCAGCATACTAGAAGCCATCAGTATCGATCAAACATTAGCAGATAAATATGCAGCACTATCTAATTATGCCAGCCAAACCGATCAGGAAACGATTGATGCAATTATTGTCCATGCACAACGTCTGGCACAAACATGTTTCCATACCGGGCAAGCAGTTTACCATGCAGAAAGATTTTGGGAGAAATCATGTCAATATCAGTAGGTTATATTCGTCAATTAATTATCAAAATCGCCTGTGAGACAACGGGAGATGACGCAGAAGAACTCATCAAGCGAGGATGGTTAGAGATCCCTGCACGGGATGCCATTGAATTTATGGTACGTCTGGAAGCACTCCTTGACTGCACTCTGGGTTGGTCGAAATACGAACATTTGTCAATGGGAATTAATAACCTCGCAGAAATAATAAACAAGAAGCTTAATGCACAATCATCTGATGAACCAATGCCATTATCACCTTAATCATAGGTAAAAAAATGATAAATACCGAAAAAAATGGTATTGATATACCTTTTAATAACAATAAGTTACATGAAAAAAGCAATGTTTCATCCTGTTTACTTCAAGATAATGCGCATTCTATGCATAAAATTGAGTTGCGTTTTGAAGATGTTGCTTATCCTTTCTGGATAGGGAGCCACTGCACAGAGGAAATTTCGGCGCATTTAGCTGAGATGTCGGCGTCTTCTCTGCATATCATTACTGACGATACCGTAAACCAGCTTCATGCTGCTCCTTTCGTACAACGGCTAACTCTAAAAACAAAGGTGCCGGTTTGGGTCTGGTCAATTCCAGAAGGAGAAGCAAATAAATCACTCAATACATTGGATTATTTGGCAAATCAATTGCTTAATACGGATGTTGATCGCAAAAGTGTTATTGTCGCGATGGGAGGGGGGGTTATCGGCAATATAGCAGGGCTGCTGGCCGCGCTACTATTTCGTGGTATTCGTTTCGTGCATATTCCCACTAGCCTGATTGCAATGAGCGATTCTGTTATTTCTCTTAAACAAGCGGTGAACATGCCACAAGGCAAAAATCTGATGGGTTGTTTTCATACGCCAGAAGCGGTTTTTGCTGATACTGCTTTCTTGCTGACGTTGCCGTCCCAACACTTGCGATCTGGATTATGCGAAATCATTAAAAATGTGCTGATATTAGAAACCGAAAATATCCCATTTTTAACTAGGACACTGAATGCAGAAGCGGATTACGACGAACAAACACTTGCATGCATCGTTCAGGCGGGTGCTTTGACCAAACAAAAAGTCATGGTTAACGATAAGCGGGAGAGACATCATGCCCTTGTATTCGAATATGGTCACACTGTAGGGCACGCTATCGAATTAAGCTGTAATGGAAGACTGACTCATGGTGAATCTGTGGCTCTTGGCATGATAGTCGCAGCTGAAGTTTCTCACACCCTTGGTTTATTGACATCACAAGCACGTGATATGCACTACCGCCTGATTCACCTTAACGGCGTCGATATTAAGGCACCTGTAGGAACAACCCTGGAAGCCATTATGCAGATACTGCAATCTGATAATAAACGTGGTTATCTGCGCGCGAAGCCCAATGAAATTCCGATGATTCTGTTAAATGAATTGGGAACCCCCCTTTGGAGTGGTGAAGGGCATCCTTTAACGCTTGTGCCGACCCTGTAAATAATTCTGTGTATTTGCCTTTCATTAAATGTGGCCGTCCAGGCGGTCACCGAACTCAATAATAAAACGACTCATCGCTTGTTTCCAGTTTTGGATCGGCATGCTCCATTTTTTTGAAGCTGATTCAATCGCCAAATAGATAACTTTACGCACAGAATCTTCCGTTGGAAATACCTTACGTTTTTTAATCGCATGGCGGAGCACACTGTTGAGGGATTCTATTGCATTCGTCGTATAAATGGCTTTACGGATATCTTCGGGATAGGCAAAGAACGTGTTTAGATTCTCCCAATGGGCGTACCAACTCTTGCTGATTTGTGGATATTTGTCATCCCACGCTTGAGCAAATTTATCGAGTGCTATCAATGCTGATGCTTCTGTTGCTGCTCGATAAATTGTTTTCAGTCCGGCGGTTACCGCTTTGTAATCTTTCCATGAGACATATTTTAAGCTATTACGCACCATATGGATGATGCATAACTGGATCTGAGTTTGTGGATAAACGCTATTTATCGCGTCAGGAAAACCTTTTAGACCATCAACACACGCAATGAGAATGTCCTGAACACCCCGATTTTTCAGCTCAGTAAGCACCGATAACCAAAATTTAGCCCCTTCATTTTCAGCTATCCACATACCGAGAAGTTCTTTATGACCGTCAGTATTAATCGCAAGTGCAAGAAAAACTGACGGGTTGATAACACTACCGTCGTGTCGCACTTTCACAACAATACAGTCAAGATAAACAATGGGATACAGTGACTCCAGGGGGCGATTTTGCCATTCTTGAACTTGTTCTTTTACTGCATCTGTGACTTTGGAAATCAGTGTTGGAGAGACATCCGCATCGTACATCTCTTTGAACGTTGCCACGATTTCACGCGTTGTCATGCCTTTAGCATAGAGGGCGAGAATTTGGCTATCCATCTGCGTAATACGAGTTTGATTCTTCTTGATTAATTGAGGTTCAAAGCTGCCTTCACGATCCCGTGGCGTGGTCAATTCAAACTCGCCATCATCGGTCAGTAACGTTTTAGAGGAATAGCCATTACGAGTATTAGAGCCTGATTTAGCGGCATTTTTTTCATGCCCTAAATGCTCAGTCAGCTCTGCATTTAATGCAGTTTCGACGGTAAGTTTAGTCAGCATTCGGGTGAACTGATTAAGGTCAGCTTCCGTTTTGATGCCTTTTGCAAATTCAGCTGCAAGTGCTTTAAGTTTTTTCTCGTCCATAATATGCCTGCTTTGTTGTTGGATGTAACATATCAAAAGCAGGCAAATACACAATTTAAATTACAGTCTCCATTTTTCATCATCAACTTTGAACCCTATCGGGGGATGGGCAAAAATAGCCAATACAGGAATAGTACAGTACGCTCATCCGTATTGCTTTCTCCTTCATAGGATGAGCGACTATTTTGTTACAGATTAACTACCCAGGAAAAATCAGAGCGGGTCCAGATTTTTCCCGCAGTGTTATTAATCTTCTTTTTCGGAATAAGGGCGAACGTATTTCATAATACAGTCAAGTTTTTCGCAGGTTTCCTGCCATTCTCTTTCTGGTTTGGAATCTCTGACTAGCCCCGCGCCAGCCTGAAGCCAACAGCGTCCTTTATGTTGATAGAGAGAGCGTAATACCAGCGCGGCATCCAGTTTACCTGAGCTATCTAATAACATGACGCAACCGCTATAGAGCCGACGGGGTTCACCTTCATAGCGTGAAATTGCCTGTAAAGAAGGTTTCTTCGGTATCCCCGAAGCAGTGACTGCCGGGAATAGGACGATGAACGCATCCCAACGATTTTTGTCTGTTTGTAGTAATCCTTTTACTCGTGATGCCAAATGTTGTACCGAACCACGTTCACGAATAGCCATAAATTCTGACACACAAAGCGTTTCAGTCTGACAAATCGGCGCCAATTCTTCTAATGCCAGTTTGGCAGAAACTGCGTGTTCGGAGATTTCTTTCGGGTCAGAAAGTAAATCTGCACGTAGCTGTTGATCTTGCTCTTTGTCATGGGTCAATGCTCTGGTACCTGCCAGTGGTTGGGTGCTGACCCAACCTGAACCATCCGCCTCAACCACGGTTTCTGGACTGAAACCATAAGCAGAGAAATCTTCATCACGTAAGAAGAAAGAGCGGGCAGGCGTGTTAGCCTGACGGCCCAACCAGTAGCTATGTGTCATATCAATATTGGACCCAAGCTCTACTTTGCGTGACAGGATCACTTTTTGGTAGTGACCTTCGGCAATGTCCTTAACCGCATTCGCTACGTTAGCTTGATAATGTTTTGCCGCGTCTGATGTATTGATAATTTCCATATGTTTTGTATATGGGAAAGCCGGTGTGCTTGATTGATCAGCTTGCATGATTTTCTCGCTCAATATAGCGATCTGATCTTCTTCAAGTGTCCGTATCAGAACCTGTCCTTGAGTTATGCGTAATTCATGCTGTGGAATAGTGATTTTAATGAGTGCTTCATCTTGTTGTTCTAATGGTAATCCATAGGTCATATGGGAAAACTCAAATAGTGTTCTTCCATAAGCACGCCAGTCTTTGATAGGGAGAGCATTAAGCGCCTGCTCAAGCTTTTGACTTAATGTATTAATATCGTATGGATGATGATTACCTTGTGAATCAATCAATTGTCCCGATGCATTTACACTTATAGTCGCGGCACAGCCCATCCCCAATGACCATTCATCTTTTGCTTCATAGAGCGTACAAGGTTGTGAATCATTATCATCTGAGAGCAAATGAGTGATGAGATCTAACGGATTACGGGTAATAGCGATAGTGTGTTCATGATATTGCTGCATTGGATAGCCATGTTCTGCTTGTGCCATCTGTATTAATTGGCGTTTGTCGATTTTTCCTACAGTGGTTAATGGCCAATACGCCACAAACAACCATTGATCAGGGATTTTATGGCGTTGAACGCCTTTCTGATGCAAAAATGCCTGTATCTGTGCGGGTTCTGGTTGATTGCCACTCTTGAGCAGGCAGGTGCAAATGCGTTCACCCAATAGTTCATCTGGAACAGCAATGACAACCGCGTCATTAATGTCAGGATGTTGCAGCAACAATGTTTCAACTTCTTGCGTCGAAATTTTCTCCCCACTGCGGTTAATCTGCTCTTTAATTCGACCTTCAACGATCAGGTTGCCATTTGAAGTCATACGAACCAGATCGCCGGTACGGTAGAATCCATCAGTGGTAAAAGCGACGGCATTATGCTGTTCTGCACGATAATATCCGGTAATGGTGTAGGGGCCTCGTGTAATAAGTTCACCTACCTCACCGGGTGCAACAGGTTGCAAATTGGCATCAACGATTTTGATCTCATCTTCTTCTGACAGCGGGCGCCCCTGGGTATTAATGATGACCTCGTGGGGATCGTCCAATCGGGTGTAACAGAGTAATCCTTCTGCTGTACCAAATACCTGTTGCAAAGGACCAAGGCGTGTCATGACCTGTTCAGCCAGTTCCGGTGTGAGCCTGCCACCACCGACTTGTAAGCAACGCAGGGATGAAAGGTCGCTTTGTTCCCAGTCGCGGGCCTGTTCCCAGAGGCGTGCAAGAGCGGGAACTAATGCTAAATGTGTCACCTTGTGCCGTTCGATCAATGGCATGGCTTCATCACAGCTGGCGGTATCACTCAAGAGTACACATCCCCCTTGGGAAAGGGTACCCAGAATACCGGGGCTGCCTAAGGTGAAATTATGGGCAACAGGCAATACGGCTAAATAAACACTGTCCGTATTTATCGCACATAGACGGGCAGAGAGGACAAAATCATAGGTATAGGCGTCGTGCGTACGCGGAATTAATTTCGGTGTACCGGTTGTTCCGCCTGAAAGTAACAAGACAGCAATATCACTATAGGTTGGTCCAGGAACATTGAGCGGTTCATCATCAATGGATGCTAATGCGGTAAACTCCTCCGCTTCTCCATCAACGATAATGTGTTTCAGATCGGGACAAGATGCCGCCACTTCCCGCGCCATTTCCCGATAATCAAAACCATGAATACAATCAGGGATAATGTAAGCCACCGGGCGCGCAATCTGGCAAAGCGCATGAATATCATGTGCCCGTTGTGTAGGCATTAATAACACTGGATGAGCACCCAGTCTGAACAAAGCAAAACAGGTGATGACAAAGGAGATGCGGTTAGGCAGTTGTACTATGACGTTATCACCACGACGTATTCCACGGTGAAATAATCCACTGGCCAATCTTTCTGCGGATTGGTGCAATTCGCGGTAAGTTAGCTGTTGTTCTTGATAGATCAGCGCTGTTTTATTACCCCAGATACTAGACCAACCGGCAAGTTGTTGGTCCAGCGTTTTGCCATTCCAAAGATAGTCTGGCGTCATAGTCAGTGTTTTCCCTAGGATAGAAAAAGGTGCCATTATGCGAACTCCTGTAAATAGACATATTGTATAAACTGTGTAACGTGACGAATAACGCTCTGAGGATCTTGAGTAATATAAAAATGGTCGCCGGCAACTTCCTGGCAGCAATACGAAAGGTTTTGCGAGTCATCTGCAAGCCAATGATGCCACTGCTGAACTTCCATAGCAGAAGCTTCTTGGTCTTCGTTGCCATAAAGCAATAGCGTTGGTGTTTGCAGTTTTACTGAATCAGGTTGAATAACATGGTGATAGTGCTCTGTAGCAAAAAAGTCAGCTCGTAGCATGGGTAAGAACAACTCAAGTAATCCGGGATCTTCTCGTAACATCGGACTGCAACCGCCGATATCAATCAGCTGTTCAATGAATTCATGATCAGGCAATCCGCTCAGTTGGCGGTGGGATTGAAGATGGGGTGCATGACACCCCGAAAGTACTAGTGCTTTGAGAGAACAATTATGCTGTTCAAGGCGTTGGCAAGTTTCAAAGGCGACCTGAGCGCCCATGCTATGACCAAACAGTATCAAGTTCTCTCTCTGTGCAGGAGTGAATGATACGATCAGATCGGCAAGTGATTGTGCTAATGGCTCAATCCGGGTGGCAGCATGTTCATTCATACGACTGTCATGTCCGGGGTAAATCACCAGTGAAGCCGCGATATCTGAATTTTCCAATGTGAACCATTGGCGGAATGCACTGCTACTGCCCCCGGCAAAGGGGCAGATTAGCAATGTGTATTTCGGTTTGTCGTGAGTCGTCAGGCATGGACGAATCATCGGGTGTGTAGGGAGTAGCCACGTCATCACTATTTTTCCTCAGTTAGCATCAATTGGGCTGGATCAATCCAGACTGGAGGTGATAAATCCTGGGTAACAGGCTCTCCCATAATGCGTAAAATTTGTTGCCATAAGTCTGCCAGCCGTAGTTGGTAGCCGTAGGCAAAAGCAGCGGGGCAGAGAGCGCCATTTAATACAGAACTTAAGGTATTGAGTAGAAACGCTACACCTTCAGCACCATCACATTCAAATGCTGTCATCCAGTTTTTGGTTGCCGGACAAAGAATTTGTGATGTTGTCTGATGCAGATAAGCTCCATACGGCTGACTGGCATTCAGGTAAAAGCTTTGCTCATTATTTAGATGATTTGGCGCATGAAGAACTGGCGTCCAGATAACCGGTCCATAACTGGCTTCCTGCGTAAGATAACCGGCAGGCCAGATCAGCGTCATTTTATGCATGACCAGGTTATGCATGTCTGGATCACTGGGGTCCAGATAGGATTGAACGTTTAACGTTATCGTTGTATCAGCAAAGCTGAGTTCAAAGCAATGAAATGCTTTGCTCCGTTGACCGACATAAACTATCTCTATTTGTTCCGGGCAATGACATGCCTGTAATAACAGGTCGAGTGCGGAAAATAGTAACTGGCGGCTGGTTGTCAGATAGCCACTTACCGGACGTTGCTGTGATAATTGGTTGATTTGTTGTGCCGCATGTAACCAGCTTCTACCGGCATGGCATTGACTGTAAAAGCTATTTACCCAAAACATAGCGGCATGTTGGTTGGCGGCTAACTGGTGTCTTTTGATGGCTTCGGCATCAAGCGGGTGTTCCTGAATGACAGAAATACCCCGCGTCAATAATGCCTGGGTTAATTGGTCACCTTTGCCACCAATAACCTCTGCACGTATGACCACACAGGCAATATTGATGTCGTCTGGCAGTTCATCTAATGAGCGAAATAGGGGCACATTGAAATCACGGGCAAGTTGTTGTGAACGGGTACTTCCTTGCGCCAGAATCCCAGCCAATTCCAGATCTGGCCGAGGTTGTAGAAACGCATTAAGATACAGTTCGCCAAATTTTGAACCGACAATCAGAACTCGCCGTGGCTTTATCATATGTTCTCCTCCTTAACTGGCTCAATAGCTGGAACTGGATTCAGGATGTCTTTCAGACAGGTAACCAGAGAGCCGACATGTTTGTGTTGGAATAGACTGTAATGATCACCATCAAGCTGTGTCACATTAACTGGCCCGAAAGCCTGCCAGCCAAGATCCCTTGAGGTGATTGTGGTTGGATCAAGGTAATCCATAAAATCAGGTAATGCCTGTACTGCCCGGATAAGACAGAAAGGCTGTGAAGTCTGCGGTGGACAGTAGTTAAGCAATGCACTCAGATTATGGCGCCACACCGAGTAAAGGGCCGTCAGCGAGCTATCAATTTGTGCAGATTGTGGCAAGGCTGCGTGTAGTGCTTGAAGGAATGTTTCAGTGTTAGCCGCGATAGCGCCGTTATCCAGCTCCAAATCAGGGAATTGCCCCTGTAAATCGAGCAGGAAATGACGATGGCAGAATGCATCATTCAGAGTCAAATCAGTGCGTATATTTGGCGCGAAACTATCAATCAGGATGCAATGAGAAACGCTTTCACCCACAGCCCGTAACTGATGCGCCATTTCATAGGCCACGAGTCCACCGAAAGACCAACCCGCCAGTGCATAAGGTCCTTTAGGCTGGAATCTACGGATTTGATTGATATAGTTAGTTGCCAGCGCAGCAACGGAAGGCTTATCGGTATTCAGGCTATCTGGCGCAAATGCTAACCCAATCATACGTTGGGCGTTGAAATTAGCCGCCAAATGGCGGTATCCCAGTAGATGACCACCAATAGGATGTACGATAAATAAAGCAGGTTGCTCAACGTTTCCTTTGTTCAGTATCACACCCTGGCAAGAATCTTCCGGTTGATGTTCAATAAATTCAGCCAATGAATGTACGGTATCGTAAGTTTGTAGCAGGCTGAGCGGGTATTGGCGATTGAACGTCTGGTTGATTTTCACCATTAGCCGTACTGCCGCAAGGGAATCTCCGCCAAGAGTAAAGAAACTCTCATGCACGTTGATACCTTGTTGCTCTAATACCGATTCCCAAAGGCTTAATACCGCTTGTCCGGTCGCGTTGAGAATCGTTGCCGATGGCATTGAATTAACTTCTTGCGCTGCTTCAACCAGAGTAACCAATGTGCGCCTGTTGATTTTACCGTTATCTGATACGGGGATCGTATCAAGAATGATAAATCGCTGTGGACACATCCAAACCGGCAAGGTTTGTTGCAACCAGTGGGGCAGTATCGGTAAAAGCTCTGTAGATACGGGGGCGTTGTCAGTTAAACGTAAGCCCGCGACGAGTTGCAATGCGCCAGTTGACGTCGTATGAGCAAACACTAATGCTTGCTGTATCTCAGGGTGCTCACATAAACAGTGCTCAATTTCGCCCAGCTCAATCCGGTAGCCTCGAATTTTAATCTGGTGATCATTGCGTCCCAGAAATTCGATATTACCGTCTGGTCGCCAGCGTCCTAAGTCACCAGTGCGGTAAAGTCGCTCACCGGTTTGAGGATGTGTGATAAATGCTTGTTCAGTTTTTTCTGAATCGGCCCAATAACCCAGTGCCAGTCCTTGGCCGCCAATATAAAGTTCACCGGTTACCCAGACCGGGCAAGGTGAAAGCGCGGAATTAAGCACATAGAAAGTCTGATTAGCCAAAGGTTTACCATAGGGAATGCTACGCCAATTTGGATCAACTTGTGCGATAGGATAGGCGATAGACCATATCGATGCTTCGGTAGCACCGCCCAAACTGAGAAGATTTAGTTCAGGGTGGAGAGCATATAATTTTGCCGGCAAATGGGTCGGTATCCAGTCACCGCTCATTAATATCCAGCGCAGACTATCCAAGGAATGTGGGTAGCTTCGGGCGTATTCCTCAAGCAGTTGCATAAATGCCGGAACAGAGTTCCAAACGGTAACCGATTCTTGTTGTAACCATGTCAGTAATTTATCGGGCTGCTTACTGTCACCAGGAGCAGGCATAACCAGTTTTGCTCCGCAACTCAGCGGGCCGAATAGGTCATAAACTGAGAGGTCAAATGTTAACTCTGAGATTGCCAGCACGCTATCGTACTCGTTGAGTGCAATGCGTTGGTTAATATCAAGGATGGTGTTGACCGCGCTCTGATGATCTATCATCACGCCTTTTGGTTTTCCGGTAGAACCTGAGGTGAAGATGACATAAGCCAAATCCCCAGGGTGTATGGATAAATTATGTTCACCGGGATTGACAGGTAAGCGGTTAAGTAATGTTTCATCCAGAGAGATGACTTGCACATTGTCAGGCCAGCTTATCTGTTGAATAAACTTAGGTTGGGTCAGTACGGTATCAACTTCTCCTGAGGCTAATAGCTGATGGATGCGCTGTTGCGGATAACTCGCATCAATAGGCAGATAAGCTCGTCCTGCTAATAAAATCCCAATCACCGCGACAACCTGTTCCCAGCCTTTTTCCATCACCACGCCAATCAGAGATGAAGTCTGATTTTCCTGCGCTTGCAGATGAGCCGCCAGTGTCAGGCTTTGTGACCACAAAGTGTGATAGTCGATTTGACGAGAGGCATCGACAACCGCAGTGTGTTGTGGGTAACGGTTTACTGCCTGTTCAATTAGCGAACAAAGGGTGTGTGGTGGAAATATGTTTTTTGTCGCATTGCTGTTCTGGCACAACGTGCGATCACTTGCCGGCAGCCAGTCAGGAAGTGGGGCGCTCCATTGGTAATCCGGTTCGAGCAGAGCAACGATACTGGCTTGATAATGGGCAAACATGTTTTCTGCAACTTGTGGCTGGAACAGTTGCGGCAAGATTGTCCATTTTAGGGTGACACCCCCCTCTGTGCTGGGAATTAGCATACAATCAAGATAAACATGGGGTGTTTGTGCACCAAAAAGATTTAGTGTTCCTAACCCTGATAGCCCTTTAACCGCAATACCGGTCGTATCGTTGAATACGATTGGCATTCCGGCGTTCAAGTTGTGATGATGCTGATTTTTCTCTCTGAGTACCAATTGCCCGTCAAACAGTGCATGTTGAAGATCCGATAACCACTGCCTTTGTATCCGGCTTACGGCATCACCGAAGCCTGTGATATTGCGTAAATCCACTTCCAACAATGATGTGGTAGACAAATTGCCGACTAACATATCGCAATGTTGTGGCATTAACAGGCGGTTGCTATGCAGGACATTGATAGTGAAATGCTCGTTGTTGCTCCATACCGACAGAATATGGGCAAATAGTGTGAGCATAACTTGTGAAGGGGATACCCGGTGTTTTGCTGCACGTTGTTGCAAACGCTGCCATTGTTGTGGGCTGATATATCCTGTCAGGCACTGTTGATCGAGCTGCTGTGATTGGTGATCTTTCAGTGGTAACACCGGAGCGTCAGGAAGTGAAGGTAAGCGATCAAGCCAGTATTGCCGGCTTTGTTGCCAGGTTTCTCCGGTTTTTTCATTCTCCAGTGCTTGAATATAGTCAGCAATAGTCGCCGCTGGCGGCTCTGGCTGCCAGTGAGGTTCCTGATACCAATGGTGTAAATCACGTAAGATTAACGTCAAACTTTTTCCATCGACCACCAGCAGGTCGATAGTCAAATGTAATAGATGTGTCCGGTCATCAGTATGGTAGAGCGTTAAGTTAAACAGCGGCCAGTTGTCGCTGTGAACCCCTTGAGTACGCAGTGTGTCGCGGGCATTACTCAACTGTGTCTCGTGCTCATTCGGCATCATGTTACGGCAATCAATGACCGTCGGTGTATAGCAGGGCACTTCCGGCAGAATATGATATTGCCCATCTTTCACATAACCGCGTAATTGCCCATGATGGCTGATCACACGGTGCCAGGCAGTGGTGAAACGAGGCAGATCAAGCCCGTTGATAGCCAGTTCAGCGTAGAAATGGGCGATACCGTTACCAAACTGAAACAGTTGACTTTCTCCCAACCAATAAGCGTATTGCAGTGCGGTGAGTGGCAGAGCTTGCTCTGCTGCTGGTTCAGTTTGATGTGGTGTGGCAGGTGGCGCTGAATTTGTCTCGATTATCCGCAAAGTACGGCAAAATTCACTCAACTTAGGATGTTCAAACAGTTGTTGCAGATTAGCTTGTTTATAACCTTGGCGGCGTAGTTGCACCACCATTCGGGTAGCAATTAAGCTGTCACCGCCACTTTGGAAAAAGTCACTGTGACGCTGTATGGGTTGAGAAAGCAGTGAACACCAGAGTGTGATGACTTGCTGTTCAATATCATGGAGTTGGTCATCTTCTGTGGTTATGCTCTCTTTAGTTGTCACTATCAGCGGTAATTGCTGTTGCTGCTGAATTCTTAGGTGGATGCCATCATGTAACACGTTACCTGCCGTAATCAGGTCATAACTGGATTCAGGATGCTGTGACCAGAAATCATAACGTGTATGTCCGGCAGGTGGCGTATGAAGATCATAATGCTCTATGTGTTCAGACGGGTGGCAAATTTGTACTAAAAGCGCGTTATAAGCAGCAAACAGCGCCTCAATAACACCCGGTTCTAGCACGTCATTCATGCAATACCAGTTAAATAGCAGATTACCATCCACTTCCATGACTTGGTGATCTAGCCAGACTTGCGGAGTTTGGCTCAGAACAAAGACCGGATCGCCCAGTAATTGAGTGATGGATTGTTTGATGGCGACCCCTTCCTGAACCATTCCTAACATACTGGTGAAAACTATGGGTGTCAGAGGTTGTCTGCTTTGAGCTTTATTATTTTGTTGGCTTTGTCGGCGGCCAAGTTCCCGCAATACTTCAACACCATTGACATGGTGATGACTCAGTCGTTGCCAGAGTAAGGCTTGGGTTTTTTCCATGCTGGCACGCAGGGAGGTTGTCTTGCGTAAATCAAAATCCATCAACATGACCGAGGTAAAATCACCAATCAGATTTTGAACTTCTGGATGAAAAGGCTGCCGGTTAAAGAATGTCAGGTTGAGGGTAAACAGCGGATGACGGCTGTACCACTCAAGTGTATGCGCAAATAGTGTCAGCAGGCCAGCAGAAGGCGTCACGCCCCATTTTTTCCAGCTTTGTTTCAGTATCTGCCAGTCAGATTGTGCCAATCGACCTTCATAAGTCGTAAATTGTGGCTGACTACGCTGGGGCAGCTGTGGGTTCAACGGTAATCTTGGCGCTGGGGGCAGTGAAGGTAATTGTTCCTGCCAGTATGCCCACGATGCCCGCCACTCTTTACTTGCACGTTGCGCTTGTTCTGCCATCACATAGTCGCGGAAAGTAAATGCTTGTGGAGCCAATGGTTGCTGGCGATAGGCAAGTTGTAGATCGTCCATCATGATCCGGAAACTCTGTACGTCAAACTGCAACAGGTCCAAGTTCATATGTAAGCGACAATGTTCATTCGGTAGCAGCGAAACAGAGACTTCAAACAATGGCCACTGTTCGGCAGGTGGTACGTGATAGGACAGGGTATGGCGACGCTGAGCCAGTGTTTGTTCGCAAGCGGTGTTGCTCAGTGTACGCAAATCATCCTGTGATAAAGCATACCAGGGCGTTTCAGGCAAAATCCTTTGTTGCCCATCTTCATCCACGACCATGCGCAACATGCCATGACGCTGAATTAAAGCATTCCATGCTTTTTCAAAACGCGGGATATCAAAACTATCCAGTGCCAGATCCCATTCAAATAAGACGTGACAAGCTACACCACCAAAATCAATGGCCTGAGTACGACCAATCCAGTAAGCGTGCTGAATTGGCGTCAGAGGGAATGGTGCATGACGCTGGGAACTGTCAATCATGATTTTAGGTTGAGAAGAGCCTACTGGCTGTTCAGGCAATGCGTCGCCAATCAGCTCATTCAGCCCTTTCAGCGTCATATTCTGATAAGCCACTCCAGCGGTTAATCTAAAGCCAAATTGCTGGTGGATGACCGCATTCAGCTCCAGGAACAGCAGGGAGTCTAAACCGAATTGCAATAAATCCTGTTGTGGTTCCAAACGTTCAGGCTGTTCTAAGCGCAATAATGTTGCGACACGTTGACGCAACCAATTGAGCCGTTGTTCACTGTCCTGATATAGCGTGTTATCAGTAGAGCGTGCAGGAGGAGACTTATCAGCCGTCTGGGTAATATCAGCCTGTAAGCGGCGCAAAATATCAGGATGATGTTCATCCAATCGCATTGCCAGATAGCAAGGGAATGCGGTACGCAGAGACTGATTGAAATGCCAGATACCTTCATTTGCGCTGAACGGTAACATGCCATCTTGCGCCAGTTTTTCTACTAATCGTCGGTCGCTAGCCATACCAATACCACCCCAAACGCCCCAAACCAACGCTTTTACCGTCAATTGATTTGATGCTGTCAGTGCTAAAGATTCCAAACAAGCGTTGGTGATTGCATAAGCACCTTGTCCCTGAGCACCTAGCATTGATGCGGCAGAAGCGTGAAGCAGTAGATATTGTGCATGATGTTGTTGGAGCGCCGCTTGCAACGTCGATGCACTCTGAGCTTTGACGGATAACATCTGTGACAGACGTGGACGCTCAAGTTCTGCCAGCCGGGTATGATCCGCTATTCCTACCGCATGAATCGCACCGGCGATACGATCTTCTTGTGCCAGCGTTTGTATTGCGTTTAACAGGGTTGGTGTATCAGTGACATCAACGTGAACCCAACGTATTTCACATTCGGTACTCAGTGACAACTCTTGTACAAAAGCATCCCAGTCTGCATTTTGACGACGGGCAAACACAGCTATTTTACGGGCGCCTTGCGTTAGTAACCAACGGATAGAAATCTGACCGATACCGCCCATACCACCTGTAACAATGTGCCAACCTTGATGGGGAATCGACATCGGTTTTTGTGATAACGGTGATTGTTGTGATAACGGTAATGGTTGACGTTGTAAAACAGGTACAGAGACTTGATTCCCGCGTACTCTCAGCCAGCGGTTGTGTTTATTCAAATAGCCGAGTGCCAATGACAAGGAGTTAACATTGTTGATATCAGCAATATCAATCGCCTGAATATGACGATGGGGATACTCTTCAACCGCGACACGTAGCAACGCCCAGACAGCATATTGAGCTGGGTTGATATCCTCTTTTGATAAGGTGGTTTCCGGTTGAGCGCGGCAGGTTACAACGGTTAACGGTGCTGTTTCGTTGTCTTTTAATGCACTAATAACCTGATCACATAATTCAATAACATCATTGCCTTCGAGCAGTAATAACGTATTTCCGCTTTCAGGCTGTAAATTAATACCTGCCTGACGCCAGTGATTAATAATCTCGCCATTTGCAATTGAGGAACGGAGGGTATATGCCGTTGAAGATTGCTGTTTATCCGCCGTGTTTATTGTACGCCAATGCAGGGCATAATGAGTCTCAGGGCATGGCTGTGGTGCAGGGAGCCATGATTTTGTCATGGATCGTGTTGCCACAAATTGGCAGGAAAGATCGGCACGATCACTCAACAGCGCGAATAAGCGTTCGCCAGCATAAATCAATGCGGGGAAAGTCGCGAGTAAACTCGCCTCCAATGACCGGCGTTTGGCATACGGCAGGGCATTGTGAGGACGATACATTTTACTTGTCGTTGGTCCGGTAACTTCCCGGTAATAATCTTGCTGGACACAATAAGTCAATAATTGTTCCAGCAAAGGACGCCAGCAAGGTTGCAGCCGGCCTGCCCGAATCGTGTCGATGGCACTGAAACCTTGTTCTGCATTACGCCCGATGCATTGATATACCAATGCATCGGTATACAGTGCTTGTAGGGTTGCCGCATCGGCGTTTTGCTCAATGGCAGGATCGAGCAGGGAATTGGCATCAAGCCCGGTATTGATATTGGCTGCGAGCGGCACAGATTCAGCCACAGGGAAGCTGTAATGCTGTTCATCAAATGGATAGAGTGGCGCATGGCATTTTTCCCCGGTGAGCGGGAAAAGGTGCTGCCAATCAAGATGTGCACCGGCACAGTAAAGTTGCATCAGTGCTGTTTGCTGAGCGGTCTCAGGGGAACGTTGACGCTGTGTACCAGCAACCCAAGTTTCTCGTGGCAGACTGACACGCCGCCCGATGCCCGTTAACTGGGCATCAGCACCAAACTCGACGAATAATGCAACACCTTGCTGGCGGGCAAATTCAACTGCTTGATAATAGCGCACAGTCTGGCGCATATGGTTACGCCAGTAGTCTGGTGAACCTAATTGTTCAGAAGTTGCAATATTCGCTGTCAGGGTGGAAATCAGCGGAATTTCTCCCGATATCGGCTGTAAGCCGTTACAGCGCTGGGAAAATGCATCCAGAACTGAATCAAGCATGGCTGAATGTGCTGCACAGGCAACGTTAAGACGCTGGCAGCGGATCTGCTGTTGTTCCAGACGTTGTGCCAGAATATCAATTTCCACCTTTGTACCGGCCCAAACCCAGTGTTGCGGGCCATTGCAAACCGCCAGATCCAATGCCAGTGAATGGGTAAAGGGAAGAATATCTTCTTCGTTGGCAAAAACTGCCAGCATTGCTCCCCCCTGAGAGCATTTTTGCATCAGTTTGCCCCGTACCGCGACTAGGGGCATCACTTGTTCAGGCGTGAAAATCCCGGCAACAGCCGCAGCGGCAAATTCTCCGACGGAGTGTCCCAGTACGTAATCAGGCTTTAATCCAAGCGCTTGCCAATGTACCGCCAGCGCAATTTGATGCGCCACAATTGCCGGTTGTGCGTATTCGGTGGTGGCTAATGCGGCATCATGCTCTCCGAACATCACTGCTTTTAATGGTAATGCCAACTCGGATGTACAGGCCGCACAACAACGATCCAACATAGCCGAGAAAACAGGAGAGCTGGCATACATGGCTTTTCCCATGCCAGACCATTGACAGCCTTGGCCGCTGAATTGCCAGAGTTGTTTACTTTCGCTATTAACTTGCCCGCTAAAAATGTTTGGCGTTGGGTTATTGTTCGCAAAGGTGGACAGGCTTGCCGCACTTTGTGGGGTCAATGTCAGTGCTAAGCGCCAAGGGAGTGAAAGGTCGCGCCCCTGCAATGCGGTCCAGGCCAAATCTGCATGATGCTCTGGCGCATCATTGAGTGCCGTCGCGTAACGTTGTGCCAATTGACGCAACGAGGATTCAGAAGCAGCAGAGAGCAGTAACGGCGAAGTTTGTGAATTATGGGCACGGCGCCGCTGTAATTCTTCGGGCAATGATTGCACCACAATATGACAGTTAGTGCCGCCAATACCGAATGAAGAAACCCCTGCGGTACGCAATTCTTGCGTCCAGCGCTGTCCTTGAGTTGCCAGTCTGAACGGACTTTGTTCCAGCCGTAATGCCGGATTTGGTTGCTGTACATTGATAGTTGGCGGAATGTAACCATGCCAGACAGACAGAACCGCTTTAATCAAGCTGGCAATGCCTGCGGCAGTATCAAGATGGCCTATGTTGCTTTTTACTGAGCCAAGGTAACAGGGCGATACTGCCACACTACGATCAGCGAATATGCTACGTAATGCGTCAACTTCGATGGGATCGCCAAGAGGTGTGCCTGTACCGTGTGCTTCAATCATGCCAACATCATCAATGTTGACATCGGCCAGTTGTAATGCTTCGGTAATAACGCTGCGCTGACCATTAACCGAAGGTGCAGTAAAGCCAACTTTTTCGTTGCCATCGTTATTAATTGCACTGCCGCGTAATACCGCCATGATGGGATCACCGTCGCGTAATGCATCACTCAGACGTTTTAGCGTGACAACACCAACACCATTGCCGCCATAGGTGCCATTTGCTTGGCTATCAAAGGGGCGGCAATGTCCATCAGGTGAGAAGATCATTCCGGGTTGATATAAATAACCACTTTCTTGTGGGAAAGAAACGGCCACACCACCAGCCAGTGCCATGTCACACTCACCGGCGCGCAGGTTCTCACAAGCCGTATGCACGGCAACCAGTGAACTTGAACACGCTGTTTGTACCGTGAGTGCAGGACCTTTCAGGTTTAATTTATAGGCAGTACGCGTCGCAAGATAATCTTTATCGTTGCTGATTAGTGCCTGAAGCCCTTTAACTTTGCCGACATCGGTCATCGTAAATTGTGACCATGAAGGCCAGGTGCTAACCCGGCTACTACCGAAAACGCCGGTTTTCAGGTGTATATTACGCGGCGCATAACCTGCATGTTCAAGGGCATGCCAGGCTGTTTGCAGGAATAGACGCTGTTGAGGATCGAGCATCTCTGCTTCCTGACGCGAATAGCCAAACAGCGTGGCGTCAAATTGTTCCGCGTTCTCCAGTATCGCGGCCTGATTGACAAAGTTTTCACTATCAATGACTTCAGGAGGAATACCTGCATCTAATAATGTTTGACGGGAGAGTGCGGCAGTACACTCAACCCCATGTTGCAGGTTATGCCAGAAAGCATGGCTATCTGGTGCCCGAGGAAAGCGGCAGGCAAGGCCAATCACTGCGACGGGATCACAATTATCGTAGTGAGGCGTTAAATCAGTCATTGTGCAGCTCCTTTATGACGTTTTTCCCGTTGTTGCAGACGCTTTTGTTGTTGACGCTGACGAGGGGTAATCGACTGGCGATTTCCGTCGTAGGCATCCTTTCGGCAGCGCAAACTGAGCGTCTCTGGTGTTGGATAAGCAAATAAATCAGTCACGGCAAGGTGATGGAAACCCGCCTGTTGTAATTTACCGTGCAATTGAATGAGCTGTAGCGAGTTGGCTCCTGCCTCAAAAAAGTTTTGTTGTGCATTAATAGGATGATTTGTTACCGATAAAAACAGGTGTTGAATTTCACTGCATATTTGGGGATCGAGTCCTTCTGAACGCGGTGATGATGCAGTAACAACAGTAGCGTTATCTGCAACCATTGGGCATTGCTGGCGTGGCATCAGTTGTTCCAACGTTGAATGCCAACTTTCTGGTTGTGACGCGAGGGTACGCAATAGCGTCATATAGCTGTTGAACATGTTTTGTAACTGATGCGGCTCAAATAATTCTTCGACAGCATCCCAGTTTAGGCAAAGCTCATTGTCAGATTCGTAAACCTGATGATCCAGCCAGATTTGTGGCGTTTGTGAGATACCCCAAACCGGTTTCATCCATGATGAACGTGAAAGGAATTGTCCTTCATGTGTTCCCAATGCACTGGTGAAAACGACTGGCATAATGGCAGCATCGGGACCACGGCTCTGTGCCAGTTCACGCATCACTCTGATAGCAGAAATATGCTGGTGATCCAGATCCTGCCATAACTGTTGTTGCAGTCGCCGTGTACTTGATAACCAATTGTTTTCAGGATGCCAGGCCAGTAGTGACAGTGAAGTGAAATCACCCAGAATGTGATTGATGTCCTCGTGCCAGCGCGGACGATCGAAAAGGGTAAGATTGAGAGTTAACTCCGGTTTGGTGCTGAATGCGGACAAAACAGCCGCATAAGCCGCAATTAAGAGCGCAGAAGGGGTTATCTGATGGGGAGCAGCGTGTTGCTTTAACTGATTCCACTCATGTGCAGATAACCGATCGCTATAGCGTACAAAGCGCGGGGATTGAACACTTTCCGGTGCAATACGTAATGGTAATTGCGGGGCCAGTGGCAATGTTTTCACTTGCTCCTGCCAATATTGCAGTGAGCTATGATTTATCGGCGTTTGTTGCTGACGTAACACACAATCCCGAAATGTGACTTTCAGTGGCGGCAATTCGTGCTGTTCGTCGAGATAGAGCTGTTCTAATTCAGCCAGCAATATCTGCATGCTCAATCCGTCTAGTAACAAATTATCCAGGCTGACAAATAGCCGGGAGACAAGGCGGTTGTCTTGTGCAAGTTGGAAATCGAACACCGGCCAGTGACTGGCATCTAAGACCTGATGTGACAGACGTTCACGTAATGTATTTGCCTCAGTAATGTCAGTAAATTGGTGTTGTTTAACTGAGAACGTCGGGACATCTTTCAATATCTTTTGCTGTCCATTAGTCACAACAGTTCTAAGCACCGGATGACGCTGGATCAAGAGATTTAATACCCGGTTTAAACGTTGAACATCTAACTGCTCTATCCGATATTCGATAAAGAAATGGGCACCAACACCACTTAGGGCAAAACCAGGATGGCGTCCAACCAGATAAGCTTGCTGAACTTCGGTTAATGGGAAAGGTTGATATTGATCTTGTTCTTCTGGGATTGAATAGGTTTCTGATGCAGTTTCAGACAGAGGAGCAAGTGTGGCAGCAAACGCCGCCAATTGCGGGTTATGGAAAAGATGACCAAGTTCGCTTTTGAAGCCTTGTTGTGTCAGTTCAACAATCAAACGTGTAGCCAGAAGACTATCACCGCCAAGTTGGAAAAAGTCACTATTGCGGCTTAACTGCTCGGTATTTAACAGACGTTGCCAAATGTTGGCAACGGTTTGTTCCACCGGATTCAACAAGGTCATTTCATTCTGGTGTGACACGGCTGTTTTTGTCGTGGATTGCAGGGTTTGTGATAACGCCTTACGATCGATTTTGCCGTTAGGTGTCAAGGGCAGATGCGGAATAACATGTAAACGTTGTGGGATCATATATCCCGGCAAATGTTGTGCCAGTACGGATTTAATTTTTTCCTGATCAGGAATGGTGACGTTGTCACTTGTTTGCATCAACAACACACTAAGATTGCCAATGGTAATAGGTGTTTCCGCGGGTAGTGGTAAAAGAGGCTGCCACTGTGACGCAGAGCGTAGCTGAATACCGTGAGGTGAGAGCAATTCCGTTGTCATCAGAGAGAGAGACGAAGCTTGTTGCAACTCCATTGCCAACACCAACGCACCGGGTTGTGCCAGGGGCATCAACGCTTTGATACAATTTGCTGGATCTTGCTCGCGGTGTAACACATTGTTTAGCAGGATGATATCTGCCTGATGCTGTAGCGACTCTGGAATTTGTTCTGACCCGCATTTTTTTGACCAATATTGTACTGACGCATGCCTGTGATCACGTAACCGTATTTGCATCTGGTTGAGCAGTGCTTGAGAACGTTCAAAACCGAGATAAGACAGATGTTGGTCAGTGATATGTTCTGCCAGCCATTGAGCGCAAAGACCACTGCGGGCGTCGAACTCCATCAAAGTAACAGGGCGTTGTAACCGTTGGGAAAGGGCAATGATGACCTGTTTCAATCCTGCTAACCCTTGCTGGGTTTCTGGTAGTACAAACAGCTGTTGTTCCGGTGCGAATTGCGGATCATCAAGTAATGTGACGGCTGACTGTTGCCCGGTAAGAATGCCACGTAGCATAGAATGCCAGCGTTCAGGGATGCATTCTGTTTCATTATTGAATGTCTTGGCTGACAATACGGCCTGATAGATATGATGTGTCGATTCAGCTAATTGATTGCATTGACAAAGATATGCCAGCATTCGGGCAAACCAGTCATGATATTCCGGCAGTGGCTGATAGTATTTCAGACAATCGGTGAGCGATTGAGGTGAAGTAAACGTAATACCGTGACGAGACAAATGTTCTAACAGAAATATGGCAACTTGAGGTTCACGGTTATCATCAGTTATTGCCTGAGCGGAGGGAAACAGATCACGGTAGCTTATGGGTAATTGCGGCGCACGATTTACGCGTTGGCATAAAGTATCGCCTTCCAATTCAAGGAATGCCACCAGCGATTTCTCTTTTTCGCCACTAGCTAAAGTGACCCCTTTACTGATTCCGGTTACCTGATTGAGGGCAGCATCAATTTCTCCTAACTCAATTCGGTATCCACCAATTTTCACCTGGCTATCACGACGTCCCATAAACTCAAGCCAGCCTGCGGGGTGGTAACAGCCCAGATCACCAGTGCGGTACCAGCGTTCTCCTTGATTGACGACGAATTGGGCAGAAGTACGCTCTTCATCATTAAAATAGCCTAATGCTACACCGGCACCACCAATCCAAAGCTCACCGACAACCCAGTCAGGACAATCACGACCATCTTCACCAACGACACGGTAACGCTGGTTAGCCAAAGGATAACCGTAAGGAATAGAGCACCACTGTGCGTCAACTTGTTTGACGATATATTCATTCGACCAGATAGCGGCTTCCGTTGCGCCACCCATAGCACTTAATACACCATCAGGATTGAATACACGGTAACGCTCAGGCAGTGATAAACCGATCCAGTCTCCAGACAGCATCACAGTACGAAGAGCTTTCGGCGCATCTACCTCCATCCCTTCACAATAGGTCAGCAACATATCGAACAGCGCCGGTACACTGTTCCACAACGTAACGCTATGGTGCTCGATCAGCATTTCCCAAGTTGATGGGTCGCGGCGTTGTGCTTCATTAATTAATACCAGCGCGCCTCCTGCGCTGAGAATGCCAAAAATGTCATAGACAGAGAGGTCGAAATGCAGGGCAGAAAGCGCCAGTAACCGGTCACTACTTTGGACTTGATGACGGCGATTGATGTCCAGACAGGTATTGAGTGCGCTTTGGTGGCTGATAACCACACCTTTGGGCATCCCGGTTGAACCAGAGGTATAGATGATATAGGCCGGATCAGTCACCGCACACTTGCACATGTTTGCTAAAGGAGATAATTGTTCATCCTGATGCCAGGACATGCAGTGTATATCTTGTGACCAAACATCATTCTGATGTTCAGCGTCAATAATAACGATATTGATCCCGGCACTTTCACAGATTGCCCGACGTCGGTTTAATGGTTGATCAACAGGAACTGGAACGTAGACACCGCCAGCGTAAAGTATGGCTAATACGGCGACAATTTGTCCGATACCTTTTCCCATGCTAATAGCAACTCGGTCTCCTGGCATAACTGGCATTTTTTGCAGCACGGCGGCTAACCGGCGAGCTGCCAGACTTAATTCGCCATAACTCATTTTTTTATTATGAGTCACTAAAGCAACAGCATTGGGTGTACGTTCTGCTTGTATGAACACTGCCTCATGCAGCAGGGCGTTTGGTAGTGGTTCAGCCGTGTTATTGATTTGATGTCGCAGATGGTATTGCGACTCAGGCATCAAATCCGGTAGCTTTTCGTTCCACTGCGCGGCATTTTCCGTCAGATTCTCAATCAGTCCCTGATAAGCCGTGAATAAGGTATCCATTAAACCATCAGGGAACAGTTCATCGTTACTATCCCACTGAATATTGAGAGCATTTTCATGTTCAAAGGCAACGAAATCCAGCCATACCTGAGGTGTTTGTGATATTCCCCAACTTGGTTTTCCCAGAACATCACGGGTATTTTCACCATATAAAGGCCGACCTAAATTGCTGGTAAATACAATTGGCGCGCCATGTGGGTGGCTACCACGTTTCTTGAGTTCACGTAAAACTTCTACACCAGACCAGTGACGATGCTCGTAAGCTTCGGCAAAGGTTGCTTGTGCATCCTGAGCCAGTTGGCAGAACGGTAAATTATCACCGGGAATGTCCAACAGCAGAATGTTGGTAAAATCGGCTAGCATGTTGTCAATTGCGGTATGCAGTGGCGCTCTGTCAAATAGCGTCAGGTTAAATAACAGGCGGGTTGCGTTGTTCCAGCGGCATAATAAAGCGGCAAATGCGGTCGCGAGTGCCATGGTTGGCGTAACACCATTTTGTTGCGCAAGTTGCTTAAAACGTTCCCAATGTTCAGGCGTTAAACGGAAACATCTGCGTTGAATCCGAATGTTTTTTATTAAGGAAGGTTCCCTGGCTAACGGAAGTTGCGGAGCAGAGGGGAGGGCATCTAACCGGTTACGCCAAAATATTTCTGCTTCTTGCCGAGCCTGTTTAAATTGGGCCTGATACTGTGTTAGATAACTGCAAAAATCATAGTCGGAACAAATAGCGGGCAGGTTGCGTTTGGTAATTAATGCTGCTAGTTCAGTAAAGAACAGACTGAAACTGGCGGCATCCATGATCAGTAGATCGATATTGGCATGTAGCCGATGTTGATTGTCACCAAACAGGCTAAGCTGAATATCGAAAGTTTCCCCTTTTTCAACCTGTAATACCCGATGGTCCAGTTGTTCACGTATGTTATTCAACGCTTGTTGTTGTTCATTTGTTGTCAAGTTGCGCAGGTCATGAACCGTTAATTTTTTCCAGTAAGCATTGGGCATACCTTGCTGGCGACCCTCTGACAAAAACCGTACGCGCAACATCGGATGCCGCTGAATCAGTGCATGAATCGCTGCCTCCAATTGGTCAGGTTCCAGCCCAACACCATCAAATTCTTGATATAAATGGCAACCAACCCCCCCCAAGGTTTGTTCCGGTGAACGTCCAACAAAATAAGCATGTTGTACTGCTGTCAATGGGAATGGGTGAGCATCTGCAATCAGTGGCTGTGGCGTTGCATTTTGGGACACTGCGTGAGCGGCAGGGACGTGGCGTTGTAGAAGCTGGCTCCAGGCATGCAGTGTTGGTTTTTGGTAAAGTTCGCGCAGAGTGACGCGATGTCCCTGACGTCTAAACTGGTTTAGCAATGCCATTATTTGCATTGAATCCAGCCCATTGCGAATTAAATCGTCGTTATCGTCCACCAAAATATTTTTTTGATTAAACAGTCCAGATACGAGCTGGCGCAGCGAATCTGGAGAGAGAAGGTCCGTATGCATGAAGACATCCTATAAAAATGACAATTGCGTAATAAATTAGATAGTGGGTGGGTTACACCTTATGCGGGTGTAAATGCCAATGCTCTTCTGAGCCAAGGTGATTTTCCCAAAGGGATTGATAAAACAGGCAACGTCTTAGTAATTCGTCATGGGTACCGCTATCACAAAGGGTTCCATGATCCATCACCAATATTTGATCAGCGCGGGTTATCGTGCTTAGCCGATGAGCAATGACAAAGACGGTTTTATTTTGAGTAAGAGAATCAAACGCTTCTTGTATCAACTGCTCATTCTCGGGGTCCAGCGAAGCCGTGGCTTCGTCCAGGAATAAAACGGGAGATTGTTTTAGAATCGCCCGGGCAATGGCAAGCCGCTGGCGCTCACCACCAGACAGCGTACTGCCATCCACACCCAACGGTGTCTCGTATCCTTGCGGTAATGCCATAATCGTATCGTGGATATTGGCAAGGCGGGCGGCTTGTTCCAGTTGTAACTGAGTCGCATTGGGATCACCCAAACGGAGATTATTAGCGACAGTATCCTGAAATAGTGCGGTTTCCTGGAACACCATGGTGACGGTGTCATACAGTGCTTGAGTCTGGTAATGATGGATATGATTCCCACCCAGACGAATTTCACCTTTATCCAGTTGATAGAAAGAGAGCAATAAATAGGCCAGAGTGGATTTACCACTGCCGCTTGGTCCCACAATGGCGGTTATACTGCCTTGGGGGGCATAAAATGAAACGTTTTGGATGGCTGGTTGACGAGTACCTGGGTAGCTAAATGAGATGTTATTAACTTCAACATCATATTTGGTTGGCGCTGCTAATGGCCCAGAGACTTGCGTAGCAACAGTTTCTATCTCTGCAATATGGGTTTCACCGACTTGCGTCAATGCAGTTATATTGAGCAGAGGAATGATCCCGCGTAAAGGGGTAATAGTGGCGAACAACAACAGAATAGTGATAAGCATTTCCGAAAGTGTTAATGCTTCTGGTGAATTAAAGCGCAGGGCGCCTGCCAGAATGCCAACGACCACGCTGGTATCAATAATGATGTAAAACAAACTCAATAGCGGAATACTTCTGAACACTCCGCGGCGGAATGCAACACGTAATTGGTCGATTTCGCGGTCAAAACGCTGTTCTACCGTTGTGGTCGCTGCCGCAGCACGAATAAAGGACATACCTTGGGCGTACTCTACAATTGCTTCGGATGCATTAGCCATCATAACGGCTCGCTGGCGCAATATTTCATTCAGTTTTTTGCGGATGGCCCCCAGGATCAGCATGCCAACCATCAGCACCAGTAATGCACTACCGGCAACAACCCAATCGAACCAGAATAAAGCCAGATAGATGAGAGCCAGCATCATCACCTGACAGGCGATTTGCGGTGTGGTATAGGCTGACTGGTTTTCCTGCCATTGCACATCTTCAGATAACGTTAACGCTACTTTTCCGGCACTCAATCCCCGAATTGTGGCTACCGACATACTGACCAGCCGTTGTAGCAAAGAGCGGCGGATTTCTATACCCAGTCCATAAGCAGCAATGGTGAGTTTACGTAATGCGCGGGCCATAAAGGCGAACCGGAGCAACAGTAAAATAGCCAATAACGTCAGAATGATCAGTGGCAGCATGTTGTTGCTACTTTCTTCCAAATGAGTGATAGCCCAGGCAGCAATAGCAAGTTGAGCCATAATCGCAACGGTATCAAGCTGCTTATATAACAATCCGCTGAACCAAACCCGTTGCAGTTTTGGTGACAAATGTTGCTGGAGACGATTAAATAGCCCCATGATAATTTGCTCCTGTCCCGGTATTTTCTCTCCGCCAGGCAGACCACTGTCTGGCATATGCGCCTTGCTGTGCGACTAGTTCATCATGAGTGCCTTGTTCAATGATTTGTCCTTTATCCAGGACCAGTATTTGATCAAAATGGCGGATAGTCGGCAGGCGGTGGGCAATAACAATCACTGTTTTATTGCGACACAAGGCATTGAGTGCTTGTTGCATCTCTTTTTCACATTCTGGATCGGCATAGGCTGTGGCTTCATCCAATACAAGAATAGGGGCGTTTTTCAGGATAGCGGCGGCAACAGCGATACGTTGTTTTTCTCCGACAGACAAGCTGATACCGTGGTTAAGCACCGTGTTGTAGCCTTGTGGTAACTGTTGGATAAATTGATGCGCTTGTGCTGCGGCGGCAGCGGCTTCAACTTCAGCTTGTGAAGCATCAGGGCGGGCGAGTCGTATGTTATTGGCTATCGTATCGTTGAACAGAAATACCCGCTGGAAAACAAAAGAGAGGTTATTACGCAGAGTTGGCTCATCCATATTGCGGATATCCACCCCACCAACAGTAATCTGACCTTGTTGAGGGTCCCAAAGACGAGCAATCAGGTTTGCTATCGTGGATTTACCAGAACCACTGGCGCCGGTTAAGGCTAATGAACTGCCGGCAGGTATGGAAAAAGAGATGTTATTTAACGCGTTATCCTGTGCATCTTGATAGGAGAAACTGACATTATGCAAAGTAACACTATGATCTACAGGAACACTATGATCTACAGGGATGGGATCGGCAGGTGTTTGACTCTGAGTGCATGGTGCCAGTTCAGGCTGATTCATTAACCAGCGATAGCGTGTGATCAGCGCCTCTTGTTGTTGCAGACGTGTCATCACCGCGAACATGGATGAAGCAATATTACCGAATGCCATTGCAGCCAGAATAAAGAAAGTGAATTCAAATAAAGAGATTTCTTGTCGGTTGAATAGCCAAACTGCCAAAGGGAGAACAAACAACAGATTGGCGCTGGATAGCACGAAAAACCGGCTGGATTTGACCTGCACTTTCTCAACCCAAACATCGATAATCCGGGTCAGAGCGGTAAACGCCCCTTCAGCGCGTTGGAGTGCAACATTACCGCCTGAATAAGTTTTTACTACGGGAATGGCGTTGATAACTTCACCCATTGTCGAAGCAATACGATTTTGGGCTGCGTAAAAGCGCTGAGTAGTGGTTTGAACTTTTATCTGAATGTAGATGAATAATAAACAGGCGCCTAAAGTTGGCGCAAATGCCGCCAATGCTAACCGCCAATCGATGACCAACATGACACTCAATGCGATCAGTGGACTGAACAAAGTTGCTGACATCTCTGGAATGATATGGGCAATACCATCCTCAAGTTGTTCTACGTCATCTAACATCATCTTCTTTATTTCGGTGCTGTCAGTCAGCATGAAGAAGCCTAAAGGAACGGACTTCAACTTACTGCTGATGTTACGACGAACATCAGCCTGAACATCGGCAGCGATCAAATGAGAAACGAACGTTGAACCACTAAAAGTCAACATAGCGGCAAAAGTGGAGCTTAATAACATGATGCCGTAACTCAGTAGCGTGTCATATTGCTCGTCATAGATAGATTGGGTGATCAGCCCGGCAATCGCCGCCGGTAGTATTTGCAGACCAGCGGAAACGATGGCAAGCACAATAGCAACGTAACTCAGAGTGCGGTATGGGCGCATCATATTCCACAGCTCTTGAATGACACCGGCATCAGCGGCGCGTTGCTCTGGCGAGTTCTGAACAGAAGAGTCATTATTGAGCATGTAGGTTCTCCTTTTGGGAATTACGGAACTTGCGTAATGTCCAGAACAGGCCAGAAAGGGTGAAGAGTGACGCAAGAGCGAAAAGGGCAGCGTAGCCTGCGTTAGTTACAACCAGCCCGCCTAGCATTGAACAGATGATCGCAATGCTCATATCTGCGGATTGCATCAAGGCAAAATCCACGCCAGACTGCGAGCCTGCTGCCAGAGACATCATCTGGGTATACAAAGCAACAAATTTGGCCGCAGTGATTAATGTGATGAAAACGTATGCAACGGAAAGTAGGGCTAGTGGGGTTTTTGGTTGTTGAGCAAGCCAGAAAATACTGACTAACACTATACATTCAAACAACATCAGACCTAATAATGTTTGAATGGCGCCTAACTTACGTACAATGATGCCGCTAAGCAGAACACCGGATAACCCGGCTAATGCGCCGCCACTGGCAGCAATGATGCCAAGTTGGGTTAAATCCACTCCGCGATCTATCAAAAACGGGGAGAGCATACCCAATGAAAGGCGTGTGCCAATCATACATAGCAGTATTAACATTAATGCCTGTTTAACCGGAGTACGGTGTAATGCACTCTTTAGTGATGGTGTTACCGGAGTCTTTAAAACATTTGATTCTTTCTTTCCCTGTGTTTTTCGGATGAACAAAACAGGCAATGACATCAGTAAAATCACTATGGTTAACACGCCAACACCAATGTGCCAGCCGTACAGTGAGGTCAGATATAAAAATAGCCCACTGCCTATCATGGACCCCAGATAACTGCCCCCAACCTGCATGACGTTGCTCCAGGGACGATACTGTGGTGATAACCGGTCGATAGCATGACCATCGGTGGTGGTATCTATCACGGTCAGGCAAAGGGTGATCAGAAACAGACCAATGATAATCAGTGGCATATGTTCGGCGGGTTTTGCCAATGACATTGAACAAAAAAGCAGTGTAATTAACAGGTTACCGTAGAGCATGATACGCCGGGGATGGGTATCTCCAGAACCTGATTTACGATAGCGTTCTATAACGGGAGCCCAGAGGAATTTGAACGCCCAGGGTAACATCAACAGATAAAGCAACCCTATTTTATCTGGAGTAACACCGTGGCTGCGCAAAAATGCTGGCATGCTTTGTAACGTTAACATACCGATGGTACTTTGGATGGTATAAACACCAGCCAAAATCAGAAGTAGCAATGAGACATGACGGGGATGTGAGATATTGTGCGTCATAGTGTAACACTCACATCCAGCCCAATATTCAAGCCCTTATTTATCATACTGAGCGTACTGTTTCCTTGTTGGAAACTAGAGACCCGGTACTTTTTGTTGCCTAAGTTTTCGCCATAAAGTTTGACGTTGATACCATGGGCCATTTCTAAACTTAATGAAGTGTCGTAGAGCGTATATCCCCCTTGTTCAAGGGTATTTGCTTCATTAAAGTAGCTTTTTGAATAGTAGCGTGCACTGGCATTGAAATAGAGATTACCTGGTAGCAAGGTTTGATCGATCATATAGTCGAAGCTTGCATTGAGCATGACATCTGGCGCATAAGGCAGACGTTTGCCGTTATAACTCACGCCAGTTGTTGTATCGGTTGCATCCGTGAAATTTGATTTACCTACACTACCGCCAAGAGAAAATTTAACTCCTTGCATTGGTTTGATCTGACTATTCAGTTCAATACCTTTACTTTCCGCTTTTCCGGCATTGCGAATAGACTGCATACCAACCGGTCCAACATAGATCTGTTTATCTTTCGAACGGATGTAGTAGACAGCACTATCTAATGTTATTGCGTTATTAAAGAACGACGTGTGCCAGCCAAGTTCATAATTGGCTGAGGTTTCAGTATCGTAAGGCTTTCTATCATTGGCGGAGGAAACAATATTATTGAATCCGCCGGGTTTATAACCTTTAGTTGCAGAAACATAGAAACGGGTATCGGGTGTCAATTGCCAGCCCAGAGCCGCCTTAGGTGTGAATTCATTATTGGAAACTTGGTTATCGAAAGCCTCGACTGCCATCTTGCCAGAACGACCGGCATAGTCTATCTGCGATTTTTCGTGTGACAAACGACCGCCAAGAGTCAAATCCCATTGAGCAGCAATCGGTAGTTTAACTTCGCCAAACAGCGCTAGTGATTCTGCTTTGATCGTGTTAAAGGCAGCACCATAGTAGCCGGGATAGGCACTGGTATGATGTTTGTTACTCTCATCTGAGAACCAACCGCCAAGAACACTGCTAATCCCATTTGAATAGTTGGAGTTTAAACGCAGTTCTTGGGTTGTGGCGTGGTGTTTCTCTTTCCATTTACCTCCGATGAAATCACGGAAAATATCGCGATCCTGATAGGAGGTAACACTGGTTAATACACTGTTGCCAAAATCATATTCAACCTTGAATGCATAACTGTTGACTCGTCTTGTCAGCTCAGGGATAGAGCCTTCATATTTCTTTTGGCGGAATTGCTCGTCGGTTAAATAAAGTTCTTCATGTGAATCGAGATCTTCATGAGCAAAGCTAAGTTCAGCGCTGAAAGGGGAGTCTTCTGGCGCAAATGTCAGTTGCCCTTTACCTAGCCAGGTTTTGCTGGAGTCAATATTTTTATCACCACGACTTGGTATATCGATTTGTCCAGGCTCTTTTACCCAGCGCAGGCTGGCACTGCCGTAAAGAACATCCTCGATAAGAGGCATTGATCCGCTGAAGGAACCGCCTTGTTTCAACTTAGAATAGTTACCAGAAAGGTTAAGCCAGGGACCTTCTTTTGGCGAACGGGTGATAATATTGATAACACCCGCTTGGGCATTTCCGCCATATAAAGTGCCTTGGGGGCCGCGTAATAATTCTACACGTTCTACATTGATTAACTCTTGTGTAAGAAACTGGTGATCCTGAGGAACGCCACCAACATAAATCCGAATAGAAGGTGAATAAAAATCGGGTGAACTGATACCCCGAATTGTGGTTGCCGAATAAGTTCGGTTACCACGTGAACGAATTTGTAAACTTGGGAAAACACGCTCAAGATCTTGCACTTGAGTAATACCCGCTTGCTCAAGTTCTTCGCCTGTTTTAACCAAAACGCTGCCATCAACTTTATTTAATGCTTCTTCCCGTTTGTTAGCCGTCACAATCAAAGCATCTTCTATCGTTTCAGGCGAATGTTCTGCCCAGGCTACAGATGAAATCAGGCAATATAAGATAGACGCTTTAGCATATTTTTTTTTCATATAAATGCCTTTATGTTCTTTTAAATCATGTTTTACAAAAAGTAAGTGTGATAAAACAAAAAAACATACAGGGAGACTAACGGGAAATAGTAAAGTAGAGCTAACGGGATAGGGACAAAAATAGCGCATTGCGGACTATTGATAGTGATTATCATTATATGGAGATATATTGCCTATGTATATTATAAAAGCATAATATCCTGATGTGCACATAAAATACGGTTCTTAGTACCGCAGTAGTAGAAACCGAAATCTGTATTTTTCTGATGCTCACGACTCTGAAAAACCATGTATATGGAAGAGACTCGCTTTGCTTAAATTTTGAAATGATGTCTGATGCTAATTTTACAGGGGATCTCATGAAGACGATCTATAACAAAAAATTGGAAGTTTTCACTGCTGACTATTGCAATGGTATGCACTTACAGGTAGAGGAAAACAACACAAATCCTCCGTTGTTAACTGAGAAATTATCTGACGGAATTCACATAAACCGAATTCGTTTTGAGCTTAACAAAGATTTCACAGAATATTGTGAGGAGCCGCCAAACGTATCAATTGCTTTTATTCTAAGTGGGAAGGGGAAAATGGCGATTGAGAACAGTGATGTTTTGGATATTAATCCGGGAACAATGGTATTTTTCTATTCACCTAAGATGACGCGTGGCATGAGTTTCTTTAACCGTGGAACGTGGCATATTCTCGATATCCGTTTTTCTCTGAAAGAAATTGAAGCTCAGGAGTTGCCCTGTTTTACCAAATTAACTGCGGGTTTTGAGAAAAATGCTAGCTACAGTGATGTCTTGATGATGGCTCGTCCTATCTATCCCCCCTTTATGCAGATAGTCAATCAAATAGAAGAATGTCAATTAAATGGTAATGTCAGGAAGGTTTATTTAAAGGCGAAGGCGTTAGAGATACTCGCTTGTGTGACGGCTCAAATTTATGATTGTCAATATAATGTGATTAACGGTTTGCAGCGTCGAGCTGTTTATAATGCAATAAAAATAATTAACAGCGATTATCATTACCCTTGGACAATAAAATCATTATCGAAAGCAGTTGGTTTGAATGAGCGGAAATTAAAAGAAGGATTTCGTGCTGTTGTTTTCCGTACTTTCCATCAATATCTGGAAAACGTTCGTATGATCACGGCGGAAGATTTATTGAAAAAAGGGATGAGTGTGATTGAGGTTTCCACTGCGGTGGGTTATTCCAGTCCAAGTCATTTTTCTAAACGTTTCCGGCAACATTATTTGATCAACCCCAAAGCATGGCAGGCGAAATATGCTGTGAGCCACACATTATTGGCAGAACATATTGCCGCGGAAAGTAAGTAGAAGTTTCTATTTTATCGTTGAAGATTAAGGGAATTCTCAAAAGGTGGCCATTTTTTATGGCCACTCTATGGATAGGGATATCGCATGATTTTTATGTTATGCCAGTATTATATTATCTGCGGATAGACTATCCATGCTGACGCCAACCAAAGTGACGGAGTTTTGACCGAAGGTAAACACCAGATTATTGTCTACTATAGAGGCGTGATCCAGATAACTACTTTCATCACTGCTACCTTTGGTACCCAGGAACACCAGTTTGTCGGTTTTGTTGTAACCATAGATGATATCTTGTCCAAATTCACCGTTGAACAGGAAGGTATTGTTATTGCCTTGGCTTTTCAGCACATCGTTACCTTCACCGCCAACAAAGACATTATTGTTACCGAAGCCGATCAGAGTATCGTCACCATCCAGACCGAATAACCAAGAGCCGGAGGTTTTTGCTGTAAGAGTATTATCCCCGTCGTTGCCGGTTACTGAATTAGAGTATTTCGTTAACCCCTTATTGGAGGAGTACAAACCGTCGTTTCTGACTTGAGAATCTACTTCTTTGGTGAAAAACAGCCAGGTACTTTCTTTGCTTCTTATTGTGGAGATATCGGTGGCAATGGTGATACCACCTTGTGCATCGCGCAGATACAATGTACCCGCTTTGTCATAGGCTATTTCCGCACCTTTTAACGACTTCTGTAAGTCAAAGGTATTATGGCCTTTCCCGCCGGCAATAATGTTAAATCCGCCATCATCACGGAATATATCATTCCCGTCGCGTCCTTCCAGATAATCGTTTCCTTTACTTCCTTTAATTAGGTCGTTGCCGTCGGTACCGATAATAAAAGTACTGCCAGTGTGTTTCTCAGCATTTCGGTTTAAATCCTGTACCCAGGTATTTACACGAGAGACGTTGGAAAGATTGCTGACAACAATAGTCGAATCTTTATGAGTTAGGTCGTAAAATACTGAATCCATAATGCGCTGCATGCCGCTCTGGTAAAACGGAGTTACATGCGAAACCCAGGTTGATGGGTTAGCAATAGAGAAAGGCAATACATTCCACCAGTTTGAAGCATAGTGATCATTAAAGTTAACAATATTATTTGTCGCAGAATCCTTTGGTGCATCATGTACGCCGGGTGATGACGAAGTGACGCTGGTACCCGTCAATACGCGGAATACGGGATCATTTTCATATCCCACGTTCAACACCTTGCCATCCTTCTCATACTGTGATGGTGAAGCGAAAGTTATGTAGTTAGACTGGGAGTAGAATCCACCCCATTTTTCATTACTGGCTTCCGCCATACTGTTCGTCGCTAATCCTCCCAAACTATGACCGCTGACCACAATGTCACTGCCAGTCAGGCCATTAGCTTTAGCGTAATTAGCCACATGATCCAACAACCGACCAAAAGCGTTTGGTGTATAGTTATTCGAATATTCTGTCTTTCCTAAGCCGACCAACACATTGTTGATAATGTCACCGAATGTATCGGTGATTATTGTTTCCCGTGGGCCGCTGGTGCCACGAAATGCAATGCCAATAGAAATCAAATTGCCGTCGGCATCATATTTCCCCATCACTTCCGCTTGGGCTGTGGAGTGACTTGATTTTTCGCCATAAAAGGTACCGCGGGCATCTGTTTTACCCTGATAGCCTAACTCGTCAGCACTGATAGTAAACCATCCGGCTTCGTTAAGGTTATCTCGTGCTTGTTTTTCCGAATCTGGGTTCCAGGGCAATTTAGGCGTGATGCCTTGTGAGGTTGTACTGCCGATAATGGCCTTCAATAACGTTAATGGCATCCCTAAGCCAAAACCGTAATTGTAATATCCCTCGGCAAATCCACTCCCCAGATTATGATAAGCATACCCGGAAATAGCTTTAGCGTCGGAAAATAACTCTTTTGAAGTAGTGTCATCAAAATCTTTATACTGAAAAACACCCATGATGCATATCCTTGTAAGGTTAAAATAAGGTTAAAAGAGTGTTCTAAAAATATTAACGAACTAGGTAAGTATAGATTGCTACAGTTGATTTAAAGTTTAATTATCTGATAATTTATAAATTAGTGAGCCATCATGAAGATTTGATATTTTTGTGTAACTTATGTTGAATAAATGTTGCAGCAGTGCTAGGGAGCTGGAGAACAAGATTAAAAATGGAGTAAATGATGGATGGCAATAGTTCATGCCACTATAAAGGGGATTTATTAATTTGATTTAGTATTTATACCCTTCATCTTTCAAGCTGCGGCTTTGTTGGCTGCGTTCACTTACCCCAGTCACATCGTTATCTATGCTCTTGGGGATGCATTCTCTTGCCGACGCGCTGCAAATTGAAATCTATTGGGTATATAAAAATCTATGGTCACCCTCGTTTTTGCAACACTCATTTTGATGAATTTTGGGCTTGCTTAAATCTATCCGGCGTCACTATAGGCAAGGAACCTGCGCCTCGATGAGTTCCGCGCCTGATGAACCTTAAAAGTGTGCCAGCTTCAAGGAGCCAATTTTTATGCCAGGTTTCTCATCAGGCCGGTAGGCCGTTCATGTCATCAATTATCAGTCTTCGCAAAACCAGTGGGGTAATCGTTAAATAGATTCACAATGACGTCAGTTTCAGGCAACAAATACCGTGTGTTGTATCGTAATAGCCCAGGCTATCCGGGCGAGTTTATTAGCCAACGCACAGGCCACGAGATTAGAATGCTTTCGTTCAAGTTGCTGCTTAACCCAGTCAGCCAGTTTGCCTTTTCTATGCTCGATATGCAGTATGAACGTTCGGGCACATAGCACTAACAGTTGCCGGAGTGTCTTGTTACCCCGTTTACTGATCCCCAATAAGGTTGTCTTTCCCCCAGTACTGTACTGGCGGGGAACCAATCCCGTCGAGGCTGCAAAATCCCGGCTGTGTGCGTATTGCTTCCCATCGCCCAGTTGTGAGGAAAGCACACTCGCCGTGATAGGGCCAATGCCGGGGATCGTCATCAGCCGTTGTCCGGTATCATCCTGAGCAATCTCCTGTGACAGGGCGGTTTCAATCTCGGTGATTTGTTTAACCAGATAGTGATAATGCGCCTGTAACCGCAGTAATACCTGTACCAGATAAGGGGGAAGTTCATGTTCACCCAACACAGTGGAGAGCTGTTTTATCACAGCAATTCCCTTGGGCATACTGATGCCAAACTCAAGCAGGAAAGCCTGCATCTGGTTAGTGGTTTTCACTTTATCCCGGACCAGCGATTCCCGGGCAACAATCATGCAGTCAGACAACCATCAAGGGATTAAGCCCGTTAATGAGCTCATTAGTGTGGGGCACTTTTTTAACTCACTATAAATTAAGCAATTAAGCGTGCTTATCAGATAGCAGTGAGAACCACTCAATCGCCACAATTCCCCGTAACCTGAGTGGTTAAACTATTTTATCCAGCTTTCATCGAATCCATGCCCCACATTTTTTTACGCTCTCACTGGATTGCCGACAGTAACGTAATATTCCGGTGAACTCACCTTGCGTTGTCAGATAACAACAAAATGGGATGTTAACTGAAGGGATTCTCAGGCCAAGGCAGCAGCTCATTCAACCGATTGTTCGGCCTGGAAGGGGTAGTGACCGGGTAGCCCGGTCACTACCCCTTCCAGTGGACGGATCTCTCCAACCGTTGTCGAATCATCGGCATGAATAATTACGTCAAGCAATGCCAGTGTTTTATCAGATTCATCGCCTAACGTCGCGTCGGGCATTCTATTTCCGGCCAAACAAAATGGGGACGCTAAATTAGAATTTTCGAGAACCGTTTCAATACGGATATCATGAATCCAGTGTTCGAAAAAGTTGTACTCGTAGGTAAAACGGTCACCGGCATCAAATTCAAAATCATTCAGCATGATTTTGTAAGGATTGTCAGGAAACCCGATCCCACCGGAGTAGGAAATATCGTAATTTTTGCCATAAATACGGAATTGATGCAGATGATCATCCTGCCATCCCAGCGCGATCTGAATGATATAGTGCAAAGCCGCTAAAGAAGTCTCGCCTGACAATCTGAATCGGCGCCAGACCATTGGACTGATACCTCGGAGGGCGACTTTCACAATATAAGTTTTCATGGTAGAGAGTCTGATGAAACACGTACTTAATTGCTCATTCTATCGTCGATTTACACAGTACCCCACAGATTTTTATGCTCTCTTTGCCCCTCGTTTCAAAGCAGGGGCATATGAGCTTACCCGCTATGTGCCAAGATTAAATGCCCAGTCTCGGCGGTGGTCGGCTTGACGGTGATCTCAATGTCGCAGCCCAGCCGGTTCAGACACGCCATCAACTTACGCTCTGACAGGTTGGAGAAGTCGCCCCGGAACAGATGAGACACCTTCGCCTGACTGATCCCCATACGTTCGCCAGCAGTGGTTTGTGTCAGCCCCAGCCGCCGGATAGATTTGATGATCTCAACGGCCAGGCCAGATTTGATTTTTTGTTTTTCGGCATCAGCGAAGCCCAGATCGGCAAACACGTTACCGGAGCTGATTTCAACCTCTATGCCATTAATGGTTTTCTCTTTCATTTTTCATCTCCTGGGCCATGACAGCAGCCACTTTCAGTCGATTGCGGATGATGTCCATTTCTTCTTTCGGTGTCGCTATGCCGCGTTTACTCTTCTTCTGGAACGCATGCAGCACAAAGACCGCCTCGTCAAATTTCACCGTGTAAACGGCCCGGTAGGTACCGCCTATATCATCCTCGACCACTTCAAGAACGCCGGCGCCACCAAACCCTTTCATTACCTTCACCGCATCATGCTTTTCGCCACGCTGCGCAAAGTCCAGTGTAAAACCAAAGAAGCGCTGCACGTCCTTCGGCAAATCCAGCAAATCTTTCTTGCTGCTGCCAATCCACACTAGCGGCTTTTCACCTTGTTGCCCCATCCTGATTATACCTTTTCTGGTATGGCGTAAATTACACTATACCATAAATGGTATATTCTGCAACTCCCTCAACCATCCAGTTACAGGAGAGCGTAAAAATCTATGGTCACCCTCGTTTTTGCAACACTCATTTTGATGAATTTTGGGCTTGCTTAAATCTATCCGGCGTCACTATAGGCAAGGAACCTGCGCCTCGATGAGTTCCGCGCCTGATGAACCTTAAAATTGATGTTGCCAGAGCTTCACTCGAAATTGCGCTTAGTGCACAGGGAATTGTCATGACATTCCCAAATACCCCTGAAGGCCATGATCAACTAGCATCTACTTTGGCTAACTATGAGATTGATTTAGTTGTATTAGAAGCAACCGGTGGTTATGAGATGCCCGTTGCTTGTGTTTTACAGACCAGAGGGCTGGCTGTTGCTATCGTCAATCCCCGACAAGCCCGTGATTTTGCTAAGGCAATGGGATATCTAGCCAAAACCGATAAAATAGATGCCCAAATGCTGGCACAGTTAGCCCTGGTTTTATCTCAACAAACAGATCGGGATAAAATAACCAGAGTGTTGCCCTCTGCTCAGCAACAAGTGCTGCAAGCCATGATCACATGTCGTCGCCAATTAGTCACACTTTCCGTCTCGGAGCGCCAAAGATTAGGAAGTTGCCATCCAGAAATTCGAGAAAGCATCACTTTAATGATCAGTTTTATACAAGAACAACTTAAGGTCATTGAATCGGCGTTATCTAAACACATCAAGGCCCATCATCGTTCCAAACTCGATTTATTATCGACAGTAAAAGGCGTTGGTCCTGCCACAATAGCCACTTTGATCGCCGATGTCCCGGAGTTGGGTAAGTTAACACGCCGTAAAATTAGTGCAGTGCCTTGGTTGGCGTTGCACCGTTTAATCAGGATTCGGGATTCTTCCGGGGAAAACGAACAATCTTTGGAGGAAGAGCAATAGTGCGTCGAATGTTATATATGGCTACGTTAACAGCAATTAGATTTAACCCCGTTCTCTGCGCTTTCTACAAGAGATTGACCGAAGCAGGCAAGCCAAATAAAGTCGCCATCGTTGCTTGTATGCGTAAATGACTGGTCATTCTCAATGCAATGATAAAAACAAATAAACCGTGGGATGAATCATTCCACACGGTTTAAAGTGAAAGACAGTTGCTCATTAGTGTGAATTATGGTGGAAAAACTTTATCGTTGATTCACTCATTCAATTGAGTAAGTCCATGAAATTTTTATTGATTCCATACAAGTTACAGTAAATAACATCTCCATTTAAGCAGAAAAGGAGTATTTTATCGTGAATTGGCATGCTGTTTTAATGTTTTTATCTCTATAATGAGCCTTTCTTCATGTAGTTCTACTATTTTATTTTGCGAGATCCAGATATGAAGCATTCTCCATTGCGGCGTTCATTGTTATTGGCTGGTATTACTCTTCCATTGGTCAACTTTGCTTTTCCCGCTTGGGCAGGTGCGATTCCTTCATCATTGCATAAACAACTTGCTGAGTTGGAAAATAGTGCGAAAGGCCGTTTGGGGGTGACGCTGATCAATACTGTAAATGGTCAGGCGATCCAGTATCGGGGGGATGAACGCTTCCCTTTCTGTAGTACTTTCAAGCTGATAGTTGCTGCTGCGGTGCTGCACAAAAGTATGTCTCAATCGGACTTGCTGGCAAAACATATCAATTACAGCGAGGTGGACTTGCTGTCTTATGCGCCTATTGCTCGCAAGCATCTGGATCAGGGGATGAGCATCACGCAATTATGTGCTGCAACATTGCAATACAGCGACAACACGGCAGCCAATCTGTTAATTAAAGAATTAGGTGGGGTGGCGGCTATTAACCATTTTACCCAAAGCCTTGGTGACCATACATTCCGGCTTGACCGTTGGGAACCTGATTTGAACAGCGCCATTCCTGATGATCCCAGAGATACAACAACACCGGCAGCAATGGCGGCCAGTGTGAATAAAATCGCATTTGGGGCGGTTCTGGCTGCATCACAACGAGACCAGTTGATCGACTGGCTCAAAGGAAATACCACTGGAGATGCGAGTATTCGTGCTGGTGCTCCGGCAGGTTGGGTAGTGGGAGACAAAACTGGCGGTGGTGATTACGGTACCACTAACGATGTAGCCATACTTTGGCCGCCAAAGGGAGCACCTGTGATTCTGGCAGTTTACTTCACCCAATTTCAGCAAGATGCCGAATCACGTCGTGATGTGCTGGCTTCGGCTACGCGGTTGGTGATGGAGCATTTGGCTTAACCAAGATGTTAGCAGGGCAAAGAAGGCGGCTAAAAACGGCCCTGTGTTTATCACAGATCGCGGTAAGCCAGCGCATGTCTTGCTAACTTTTGAAGAGTACCAACGAATCACCAAGCTTTTTATGATATGACTGTTGTCACACGAAATATCATTGATTTTGAGTTGACTGACGTACCAATATTAAATCCTTGGGTTTAAAGATGATGAAATTTGAACGATTCTTATCGGCGCTTAAATGGTTATTATCCACTGAACCTTATCGTATTCCTGACGATATTTATCCCTGACAGTAGAACGGCAACGGTCTTAATTCTCACGATTTCCTTTCAAACGGGATAAGATCCAGATTCCTATTCCAGTCGGTATACCTGTCACTACCCCTTTTTTTACTGAAAAAACAACATCATCATGCCAACTAAAGATGAATGTTTCGTTTTTCAAATAAACTAAAATCGCAGCACACAGGCATCCTGATAAGACCACCATAATCATAATAATTGTGCAGAATAACAGAAGAATCAGTAATGACTTAAAATGAGTTATCATTTCGCTCCTCCTGATTTATCCAGCTTATCCTCAACTTTACTGCCTGTAACTTCACTGGCTATAGCACCACCAATAGCTCCGATAGTACTTGCCGTTTTATCCGATACTATAGGGAAATATTTATTTCCAACGTCGATTACTTTTCCTCCAGCAGTACCTACAACATTACCAACTGCTGCACCTACTGCCGGTGCAAGTGGATTTTTATCTTGCAATTTTGCCCCAACATAAGCACCCGTTATACTCGCCACTTCTGTAAACCAAAAGCCTTTGCCTTGTGTTACCGCTCCTGTTCCCGTGGCTATCAATGCGTCAGTCATGTTCACTGGGCCATTTGTCAATTGATTACTAACATTAGCGGTTCCACTGATTATACCTCCAGCAAAAATACTTCTCACTGTTGCTCCTGATGGTAGTAACAGTGGTGCTGCTACCGTGGACATTCCTGCTCCCCAAGCGACTAATAATCCTCTTACCGGATCTTGTCCTTCCGGGTGATCGCCTTTGGCATGTTTTGACAATGCTGCCGAAATCTCTTGAGGGGATTTACCTTCATTTAACATAGCGGTAGCCAGACTTGATGCTGACCGACCATAATCCGCCATGCCTTTGGGTAAGCTCAGGGCATTATTATCCGCAACAACGCATTCCATTGCGAAGTTGATTACCGAACTCCGATTTCCCCAATGCCCTCAGTCAGTTACAATCCGTTTTTTCCCGTGCGGTTTGGTCGCCGAACCCAAAACTTCCTGACGCGACTTTTCAGCCCGATAAGCCATTTTGTCCGGCATAATGAACTTCACCTTTAGAGCTAGATGGTTGCCCAACATTTTGGGGTATAGTTCACAACGGCTAGGATTTCTACTTTACTTGTTAGGATAGTTATAATGCTCAGGCACCTGATAATTTTCTGGTATATTCGGCCACTCTGAATTTTTTAAGAAAGTATCAGAATCATCTTTTATATCCTCAAAAAAACCGGACAATCTCATTGAATGCACTCTAATGTAAACTAATGCGGCTTGCATGGTAATTTTATCATCAATAAGCTGTGCTTTTTGTAATAAACAAATTGCCTCTTTTAGCCTATGCATATCCAGCAAATACATTTCATTTAAATCACTTTCATAATCAATCAATAAGTTATCAGTGACATTACTTTCAGAGATTTCTTTCGAAAGTTGATGATAACTATCATTTAACATTTCAAAGAAAAGATCTTTAATCATTTTGGGAGTCTCCTTCCTTCAGCTGCTGCTGCCTTAGTTTTATCTAAATTAATCGAACCATCCAAATTCAACACATGAATAAAGTTTCCTCTCTTATCAAAAACTTCCAAGTGGTTCTTATGACGGCCATCTAAATAGAATTGATCGCCTGTACGGATATTATCACTTATATCATTTGATGCTTTGTAGACACTCTGTCCTTGGTAAATCTTACTAGTTTTTTGTGAGTTTCCTTTCGCTTGGTTACCAAATCCTTTCTGTTTAAAGAATTCTTTCATATTCCCAACCGCTCCCTGATTCGGTTGATACGATTGCTTGTCTTTTCCAACATCTCCACCGCTTTTTGCTCCAGCTTTACTGACCCCTCCGGCCACTCCCGCAGACGCAGCAATTCCCGTCTGCCCCATAATCTTCACGATTTCCTGGGTTGTCTCTTCTGAGCCCCCGGTGACTTGGGCACGATGGAGCACTAAATTCCGTGATGCGTCAATATTCGACATGGCACCGCGTAAATCTGCCCATTCCCGTACTTCTGCCGGTGTGAGGGAATCCAGCCCCTGCATTCTGGCTTTTTCCTGAATTTCACTTATCCGAGCACTGTAGTCACCTTGCAATGCCCGCAACTCTTTGGCAACAGCAACGCACTGGTCAGCGCCTGAACACGTTGCTATCCGCTCCTGAACCTTGTCATATTCCTGCCGATATTTATCCCTAACGGCAGAACGGCAGCTGGTATCACCCTGACAGTTGACCAGTTCCTCACTGCGCGATTGATTCTTCTCCACGCTTAGGTGGTTGTTGTCCACAACAACGCATTCCATTGCGAATCTGACTGCCGGACTCTGACTTTCCCAATGTACTCAGTCAGTTACAACCAATTTTTCCAGTGCGGCTTTGCCGCCGAATCCAAAAACCCCCGACGCAACTTTTTAGCCTGCAAGCAACTTTTCTTAGACGTAATGAACTGCACCGTTTAAATGTCGGATGATTGTCTAACATTTGGGGTACAGCTCACATCGACTGGGATTTTTACTCCAACTTACTTATATGCATTAGATTTTTTTAAATTCTGGTAGTTGTTCGATAACATTTTTGACGGTATTTTTCTCAAAATGTTTT